>CAKZPT010000080.1 GCA_937139365.1 uncultured bacterium
CAGATGCTGTGGTGGCCGTACGTGTGGCCGGCCGCGCCGGAAAAGACCGCCCAATATGCCGCTCGGCGGGCGTCGTCGTCGGTGGCGGTCGTCGGTGGCAGACCGTGCCGGAATTCCGGATAGCTGGTCTCGAGATCCAGCACAGGGCGAACCGGCCGCATCTCTCGGGCCCGCAGGATCATCGCCCAGTTCAACACCCAACGGCCGTGGCCGGACTGCAGCGCGTGGAGGTCCAGCCACGGCTCGTCGTTCATGAACCACGACGTGCTGCCGGGCCCGCTGGTGTGGTAGGTCATCAGCGTCGCGGAGTAGTCCTCGCGACCCGTCACGCCGATTGCGATCCCGCGCGCCATTGCCCGCCAGATCGCGCGGGCGGCGTCCGTCGGCGCCGCCCGATCCCCGCCGAGGATCCACACGATGTTCGGAAGGCGCCCCAGCCGTTCGCCGACGAACCGCCCAAACGCCTCGGCGTTCGGGACGTTGAAGAAGCCGTCCACGATCCCGTCCTGCCAGTTCGAGGTCACGTGTTTGCCCCACGTCGGCAACAGGCCGACATAGAGGCCGTGTTCCCCGGCTGTTCGCACAACTCGCTCGACGTCGTCCCAGAAGTCGTCGTCGGGCCCGGCGCGCACGATCGGCCGGTCGGGACGCCGCGGCTCGATCGGCGAATGGCCGCGCGCGTTCGGGCGGTCGCCGCGGAGCTCCGCCAGCGCTACCGTCAGGATGACGTTGAAGCCCTTCGCCGCCCGGTCCGCGAAGTAGCGGCGCGTTTCGTCGTCGTTCAGATCCTGAATCAGTTGCCACGCCGTGTCCCCCATCCAGAAGAAGGGCCGGCCGTCGGCGGTTTCGAGGAACCGCCCGTTGGCCGACACCCGCAGCGGCAGCGGCGGTCGAGGCGGCTCGCCGCCGAACAGCGGCGCAGCCGCGAGGACGAGGACAAACCCCCATCGCCGGACTCTTGCATCTGCCGCGTTCATGGGGTGCTCCCCTATGGGATTGCCGCGGAACGTGGGGCGCCGGCGGGCGGTGAGTGCGGTCTCATGGTTCGGCCTTCCACAAATCCTCCGGACGGAGTGCGCCGCCGGCGTCGGTACGGCGCCCGTGGAGTCTGAGGTCGCGGATCTCGCCGCGGAACTGCCGGTCCATGCCCGCATTTTGCAACGTGCGGTTGAAATTGCCGATGGCCATCGGCCCGACGTCCGGTCCGATCGCCCCGGCATCGTGGGTCGAGCGGCCGTCCTCCAGCGCTTCGAAGCGCTCGGGCCGGGCCATCGGCGGGGAGAACCACCATCGGACGTTGCCCTCCCCCTCGTGCGCGTCGTACGACACGGCGAACCACGTCCACAAGCCTGTCCGCAGACGGCCGGGCGAGCTGTCGTTGCG
>CAKZPT010000081.1 GCA_937139365.1 uncultured bacterium
ATTCGCCACTTCTGACGGAATCGTAAGGTCATGGTTCGGTTCGACAGCCGCCGCCCGGACTTCGCGCCCTATGGGTTCTCGTGCGTTTGGTGAACGCCGACGAGGATGGCGCGGTTCGACCGGCACAACGAGATCGAGTTAAACCTTCTCGACCGCGGCTCGCTCACGTATCTCCTTGGGGGACGCCGGATCTCGATTCCGCCGGGTCGGCTGGCGGTGTTCTGGGCGGCGGTTCCGCACCAGATCGTGAACTTCGCCGGTGTCGCGCCGTATCGCGTCATGACGATCCCGCTGGCATGGTTCCTCCAGTGGCGGCTGGATGAGCGGCTGGTGCACCCGGTGGTGCACGGCGAGGTCGTGCTGGCACCGGAGGCGGACTATCCGATGGACCGCCTGCTCTGCGACGCGTGGTTGAAGGATGCGCGTTCGGCGTCGGCCGAGCTGCGCCGGGTCTGCCTGAGGGAAGTCGAGTGCCGGCTCCGTCGGCTGGCGATGGGACTGCCGCGTTCGGGGCCGGAAGTTTGACAGCCGCCCGCCGGCGCCGATGGGGGTGGGGGCGGTGGGCCGGGCTGAGGCGATGGCGGCGTTCATCGCGGCCCGCTGCGTCGAACGCATGACGACGGCGGACATCGCCCGGCATGTCGGGCTCCACAAGAACTACGCGATGACGGTGTTCCGGCGCGCGTTCGGGAGCACGCTGGTCGCCCACCTGACGCAGCATCGCCTGTCCCACGCCCAGCGTCTCCTGGTCACGACGCGAGACCGGATCGTGGACATCGCGTTCGCCTCGGGGTTCGGCTCGCTGAGCCGGTTCAATGAGGCGTTTCGCGCGGCGTTGGGCTGCACGCCCCGAGAGTATCGGCGTCAAAACGAATCAGCGGACGGCGAGATCGGCCCGGACCGGCGGGGACGCCACCAGAAGAGCACATCGTCGTGCTGGCCGCGGACGGCATCGACGTCGTTCATATCGCCTCGCCTAATCGGTTCCACTGCGAAATGTCGCTGGCCGCGCTGGCCGCGGGGCGGCACATCGTGTGCGAAAAACCGCTGGCGATGACGACGGCCGAGACCGCGCGCATCGTGGCAGCCGCCGCGCGCCAGCGGACCGTGTTCGCGGTGAACTACAACGTCCGGTTTTATGCCGCCGCGCTCCGGTTGCGCCGGATGATCGCCGACGGCGAGATGGGCGACGTCATGCACGTGAACGGGTCCTATTTTCAGGACTGGCTGTTCAAGGACACCGACTACAACTGGCGCCTGCTGCCCGGCGAAGGCGGACCGCTGCGCGCCGTGGCCGACATCGGCACCCACTGGATGGACCTGGCCTGCTTCGTCATGGGCACTTCGATCCGGTCCGTGTGGCCGATCTGGCCACGTGGCACACAACCCGGCGCCGGCCGCTCGAAGAGGTTCAGACGTTCGCGAGGGCCGGCGGTCGGGCGCGGTGCGCCCGCTATCCGGTGAAGACGGAGGATTCCGCGTCGGTGCTGCTCGAGTTTGCGAACAGCGCGCGCGGCAATCTCGCCGTCTCCCAGGTCGCCGCCGGCCGCAAGAGCCGAATTGGGATCGAGATCTACGGCACGCGGAAATCGGCGTGGTGGTCCTCCGAGGATCCCGAGGTGTTGCACGTCGGCCAGCGGGACGGCGCGAACGAGACGGTGGTCCGCGCGACGCCGGCGTTCGGCGCCGGCGCAGACGGACTGATGGACTACCCCCCGGACACGTGGAGGGGTTCCCGGACACGTTCAAGATGAGTTTCCGATCGATCTATTCGGCCATTGCCGGCGGCGCGCCGTCCGCGCCGCTGTTCGCCACCGCCCGCGACGGCCACGCCGAGGTAGCCGTGTGCGAGGCGATCATGAAGAGCCATGCGGCGCGCGCCTGGACGCCGGTGGCCCGCTGAGGGACCGCGGCGGACCGCGGGCGGCCGGACACCGGAAAGGGACGGATTGATGCAACTGGGATTCGTGAGCGCGATCCTGCCCGACCTGGCGCTGAACGAGCTCGCGGCGTTCGCCGCGGCGGAGGGGTTCGCCTGCGTGGAGCTGATGTGCTGGCCGGTCGGCCGCGCCGAGCGCAAGTACGCCGGCGTCACGCACGTGGACGTGACCGGCCTGACGAAGACGCGAGCCGACGAGATCCGCGGCCGCATGCGGGAGCGGGGCGTCCGCATCAGCGGGCTGGGGTTCTATCCGAACCCCCTCGACCCGGATCCTGCGGTCGCCCGCGCCGCGGTCGCCCACATCCGGCGAGTGATCGCCGCGGCGGAGCTGCTCGGCGTCGGGCAGGTGAACACGTTCGTCGGACGGGACTGGACGAAGAGCGTGGACGACAACTGACCGCGGCTCCTGCGCACGTGGAAATTGCTGGTGGCGTTCGCCGGGGACCGCCGCGTCCAGATCGGGATCGAGAACTGCCCGATGCTGTTCACCCGCGACGAATGGCCCGGCGGAAAGAACCTCGCCTATGCGCCGGCCATCTGGCGGCGGATGTTCGAGGACATCCCGGCAAAGCACTTCGGCCTCAACTACGATCCCTCGCACCTAATGTGGCAACAGATGGATTGGTTAGCCCCGCTGCGGGAGTTCCGCGATCGGCTGTTCCACGTCCACGCCAAGGACGTGCGGCTGCTCCGCGACCGCCTTGGCGACGTCGGGATCCTCGCGACGCCGTTGGGCTATCACCGGCCCGGCATCCCCGGACTCGGCGAAATCGACTGGGGCCGGTTCGTCGGCGAACTCATGGACATCGGCTATGACGGGCCGGTCTGCATCGAGGTCGAAGACGAAGCGTTTGGCGCCTCGCTGGCCGGGCGGAAGCGGGCGGTGCGGACGGCCGGGCGGTTCCTCCGGTCGTTCATCGCGGAATGAGCGCGCTGTTCGCCAGCGCAGATCTCGGCGGCACGACCATCGGCGCCGTGCTGGCCGGCGCCAACGGCGATCTCGTGCTGACCGGCCGGACGGGCAGCCACAAGGGCATCGAGGGGCGCGTCCTCTACGAGGCCCGCGTTCGAATTCGCCGCGAGGGACCGGCAGCCGCCACGCTGCTGATCGGTGCCGCCACCAACGTCCGGAGGTACGACGACCTGACGGGCGATCCGACCGCCCTTGTGCTCGTCCCCCTGCAAACGCGCGGCGGGCCGGCGATACGACCGGCTCCGGGCCGACCACATGGAGAACCATCAGCGCCAGTTCCGGCGCGTCCGGCTGGAACTGCCGACCACGGCGGCCCGCGTCTCACTGGACGAACGCAGGGACGAGGGCACGGGCTTCAGCATGGCCTGGAAGGCCGCCTGCTGGGCCCGGCTGCGCGACGGCGACCGCGCGCTTCGGTGCCTGTCCAACCTCGTCGCGATGCAGACCTGTCCCAACCTGTTTTCGAAGTGTTTTTGCGCGCCGCAGGTGGACGGCGCCCTCGGCGCCGCCGCCATCGCGGAGATGCTGGTGCAATCCCACGCCGGCGGGATTGACCTGCTGCCCGCCCTGCCCGCCGCGTGGCGGGCCGGCGGCCGCCTCGCCGGCCTGCGCGCCCGCGGCGGGTTCGTGGTGGACGTCGAATGGGAGGACGGGCGCGTCGTGAAGTACCGGATCGCCGGCGGCTACGGACGGCCGGTTGTGACGCGCATCAACGGCGAGCGGATCCGGGTCGCGCCGGAGCCATCCTGAACGCCGGCAGCGCGGTGGCGACCTGCGGCGCCGCCGATGGTTGGCCAATGATTGGCATCGTTATTGGGCCACGATAGGCCCCGTGACTTCAATGAAAACCCGAAAGCCGTCCAGAGTATCGGGAACCCGGTCATCTATCTGTGGCGTTCGCTTCTCGACCATCACAACATGCATACACGGCCATCGCGCTGTCCGATTCCCACGCCCACCACTCCGGGAATAGCCATGAGCCGCGCTTCATGCCTCTCTTTGACCTCCACAATATCTCCACGCTCGATCAAAATCGTGCCCCCGTTTGCCCGTACGGGATATGACTCGGCCACAGGACGTGACGCTTCCGTCCCGCCGAAGCACGGATGTCCTGGCTGTCAACCGCACATCGGCTTTGGCGGAGCCAGATGCTTGGGCTGGATTCTCTTCAACCCTGATGGCTTGCATGGTTGCGGCGGTGACTTCTCATCGGATGGACGGCGCCGTGTCGGGGATTCCAGGTGTGTCCTCCCCTCCATCATCGCATCCAACGCCCACCATCAATAGCCAACAGCGCCAAAATCGCTTGTATCGACTTCTTTTCTGTCTCCTGTGGTGTTCGATACGATGCGGTACGATGCCTTCAAAGTCTTGAGATGCTGATGATCTCGATGATCGTGCCGTACATGTTGATGCTCGCCATGTCGTCGCGCTTTTTTGCCGTGACGCGAACACGCAAGCCATTGACGCGATATTGAGGCGGCAAATTGATGGGCTCATACTTCTTGCCGTCATCCGCGTCAATTGCGTAGAAGCCACTTTCAAGTGGTCGCCATCTCACGGTTCCCTTGAATACCAGGTTCGCATTGCCCCTCGCCTGATAAATCAATATGTCCTGATTGCCCGCATTCCTCAGCGTGAGCGTCGCTCCAGAAACCGCGTATTTGCGCGCCTGCCGGAGCAAGTCGAAATAGTGTGATTCGGCTCGCATCGCATCATCGGAACCGCCCATCTGAGTTGACTGGAGTTCTCCGACCGAGAATGCTCCATCCTCAGCGGCCGTGTAGGAACCGCCATACGTATTGACTGCGGAAGTCCCGGATATACGGGACTCGCTGAAGTCGGCGGTGATCGTAAAGCGTGATGGGGCTGGGGAACTGGCTGACCATGCGACAAGTTGCCATTGGGTGTCAGCAAGACTTCCGCCGCCTGAGCCATCCTCGTTATCGCTCTCACATGCTGTCCCGAGAGCGCACGCAAGCCCAAGCAGCGCCACCCACTTCATTCTCGTCATCCTCACACATTTAGGATGAGCCGCACGGCCCCCGCGTTTTCCGAGTACAGGCACCCGAGCGCTTGGCCACTGTCGGCTCCATCACGTTCCTGTATATTCCCCTGTGGGGTTTTGTCAAGGCATTTTTGGACCGGTCCCGTCAGCTCGGGGCATCTCTCGCTCACCGTGGTGGCCTGTCACCTCGCCCGCCAGGGCGGGTGGGGCATGCTCCGCCCGCCCCGACGGGCTTTCGATCCGCGGTTTTGACCTTCATACGGCTCTCAGGTAGCTTCCCCCATGAAGTGCTCGTTCAGACCGGTTTCCAGCGGGCGGCCGCCCGTGCCGTCTGAAACGAGATTTCTTAGGTGTTTCGCGCCCGATCTGTTGGTGATACGGGTCGGGTCGGTTCGGAACGGGAACAGCATTTCTGCCGCACCCGGCGGCGCTGGGGCGCGGTGCTGGGGGCGAGGCGTTTGCGGACGCCCTGCGAAAGGGATGCCTATCGGGCGGGAAACGGCGGGGCGGCGATCGCCGCGAGCAGAGGCAAGCTCCGGATGTGGTCCGTCCGGTGGAGCGAATCAAGGGGGATCCCTGAGAGGGGTTTCGCGACCGGTACGGAGATTGGGGGCGGGACCTCGTGCTGTGGGTGGCGCGCCGTCACAGCGGCCTGCCCCCCCCGCGCACTCGGAGAAGCGGTCGGCGGAATGGGCTACTCCGCGGTAAGCGAGGCGGTGTGCCATTTTCAACGCCGCCGGCTTCCCCGCCCTCAAGTTCGTTCGGCGCTACGTGATGTCTTACGAACTTTGAATCTGGAGACGTGACCCCAAATGCCCAACATCGCCCGCCGCGGGCGGGACGTACTCTCCACCCGCTGGTTGGACGTTTTCGTCAGTAGATTCTTTCGTCCGTTGGCTTGCGTTGTGTTTCGATCCCGACCGAAGAAAAGAACTCGTCCACCTTTTTGTATTCCTCAAGGTAGGCTGCTGTCCGAATCTGCTTGGGGCTGTAGAAGATTCCAAGTTCCGACACCCTGCCGTCGTTCTCCCGATGAAGGATGGGAGGGCGCATGAGCAACTCGGCCGTGGGGCGTTTCAGCGGATCGTGGAAGGTATTGATCGCATACCTCACGCCGCCAATGACAACATCGATTAACGACGAGAAATGGGAAGTGCCTATTGATGCCACATGAAAGCCCAGGATTCGATCGAGCCGGAGAACGGGAGAGAAGGGCAAACCTTTGACACCGACGCTGAACTTCTCTCTGAGGTGATCTATGAGACCCGCATCGGGGAATGCGTCGACAAGGCGACCCAGTAGTCGTTGACCCTATGCAGGAAGCAGTTGAAGTGATAGCAGACGCGATTGATTTCGTTCCTTCTAGCCCCATCAGTCGCGGTGGCGATCCTGTGGTTGATGAGCGAGAGGAGAAGCACGCATCCGTGCTCGCTTGCACATTGTACGACTGCCCGCTTCAATGATTTCTGTATGTCCGGGTCGATGTGAGGGCATTCCCTGGTATTGAACTTGAGCTTATCTTCTGGTTTGTACCCATGGGCCCGTCGCTAGATGTCGATTGCCGACGAGATGGATGGGGCCTTGTCGGATGCGATGGCTACTCCACCGTAGATGAAGAATTTCGAACCCGCTCGATCCACATTGGTCTCATCTGTGTAGAATAGGTACATTCATCTCCGTACACCCAACGGTCGGGTTCAGCGGCACGCGCGGCGTGTCGGCTGCAACCCATGGTTATGCGTTTTTCCTTTATCTCGGCCTCCAAGATGACAATGCTTCAAGCGCCTGTTCCACTTCCCTGCCTTTGCTTTTGATCAGCGCAATCAGCTCTTCTGGTGTGC
>CAKZPT010000082.1 GCA_937139365.1 uncultured bacterium
GATTGACGGGTGCATGGCGGTGAGGTCCGGCCGCCGGATCCTCGGGTACATGATGATCGGCCAGTTTCACGCCGGCGACCGCTGCCCTCCGGACATCCTCGCCGTTGCGCGCCGCGCCCGGGTCGAGGGAGCCGTTGCGAGGGCCTTCGCGGCCACGCCCCGGTACCGCTCCGCGCAGATCCGCGACATCATAGGGGTGTTCTCGGCGTTGGTGAACTTTGTGGTTTCCCGGCGGATGATCGGGGTGCAGCGGCTGGGGCCGATCGAGCCGCTATTGGCCTACCTGGACGACCACCCACGGGAGCAGCTATCGGTCGCCGAGGCCGCCCGCCTGTTGCACCGCAGCCCGTCGAGCCTCGCCTACCTGTTCAAAGAGGCGATCGGATCCAGCCTGCTCCAGTACCCGATCATGCGCCGGCTCGACCTGGCCGACGAAAGGTTCCGCCAGCGGCCCGACACCACAGTGCACGAAGTGGCCTACGAGCTTGGGTTCGAGGATCCCTACTATTTCTCACGACTCTACCGGCGCCACCGCGGGCAGCCGCCGAGCGCCACGTTACGCGGCCTCCGAGAGGGCGAGTCGCCGGCCTTGCGACCCCGGGGGCCGCGTGGTAAGAAAACGGGGTCCGTCGGATCGCCGCGCCGGGCACAACCCAGATGCGGAGGCCGCGTTGACCATGACAACGATTCGATCGCTGACCCGCCGCAGTTTTCTTCGCGCCGGCGCGATCGCCGCGGGGGCGTCCGGCTGCCCCGCCATTCTTCCCGCCCGCGTCCTCGGCGCCGAGGCGCCCTCGCGCCAGATCCAAGTTGGCGCGATCGGCTGCGGCCGCATCGCGCGCGAGGCGGACATCCCCGGCACCCTGAAGGCCGGCGGCGTCTTCGTGGCCGTCTGCGACGCGGACACCAAACGCGCCGAGCTGGGGCGGGAGTTCATCCTCGAATGGTGCCGGAAGAACAACCGGCCGGCGCCGGAGATCCGCGTGTACCGCGACTATCGCGAGATGCTTCGCAGCCCCGACGTGGACGCCGTCACGATCAGCACCCCCGACCACTGGCACGCCCTGCCGACGGTCGACGCGCTGCGCGCCGGCAAGCACGCTTATGTTCAGAAACCGGCGGGCCGCATCTACCACGAGGGCGTCGCGATGGTGAAGGCCGCGGCGGAAAACCCGCGGGCGGTCGTCCAGTTCGGCACGCAGCAGAGGTCCGACAAACAGTTCCGCGAGGCCGTCACGTTGGTCCGCAACGGGCGAATCGGCGCGATCCGCGAGATCGAGGTGGGGCTGCCGGTGGACCCCGCCGGCGGCAATCCGACGCCGATGCCCGTCCCCCCCAACCTCGATTACGACCGGTGGCTCGGCTGGACCGCCGAGGTGCCGTACACCGAGGACCGCGTTCACCCCCAGAACGGGTTCGGCCGTCCCGGCTGGCTCCGGTGCGAGGAGTACTGCTGCGGCATGATCACCGGCTGGGGCGTCCACCACATGGACATCGCCCACTGGGGCATGGACACCGAGCGGACCGGCCCCGTGCGCGTCGAGGCCGACGCCCGGTTCCCCACATCGGGCCTCTGGACCGTGCACGGCCCCTACCGTTGCCAACTGACCTACGCGAATGGCGTGGTGGTCCATATCTCCGACAAATATCCCAACGGCATCCGGTTCATCGGCGAAGATGGATGGATTTTCGTCTCCCGCGGCGCTCAGCGCGCCACCGCCAGCGACCCGACCACCGGCACGCGGCCGCTGAAGGCGCTCGACGCCAGCGACCCAAAGCTGCTCGAACCCATCGCGAGCCCGAAGGTGGAGGTGTACCGGAGCGAGGATCACTACCGGAACTGGCTCGACGGCATCCGCAGCGGCCGGCCGACGATCTGCCCGATGGAGGTCGGACACAGGTCCACGGCGTGCTGCAACCTCGCACACATCGCGATGAAGCTGGCGCGCCCGTTGAAATTTGATCCGGCCCGGGAGCAGTTCGTCGACGACGACGAAGCCAACCGGCTGCTTCGCCTGCCGATGCGGCCGATGTACGCCGTTTGATCCCGCCCGATCCCGGCGAGAACGGAGGAGCCCGACGATGAAAGCCCTGCACGGATGGATGGCGGCCGGCGCGGCCGTGGCGGCCTCGGTGGCCGGTTGTCGCGCGCTCGGCCTGCGCGAACGGACCGTCCGCATCCTAACCCTCGATCCCGGCCACTTCCATGCGGCGCTGGTGCAGAAGACCATGCTGCCCGGGGTCTCGCCGCAGGTGCACGTCTACGCGCCGGACGGGCCGGAACTGGAGGCGCACCTGAAACGGATCGAATCCTTCAACCGGCGGGCCGAGAATCCGACGCGGTGGGAAACCGTCGTCCACCGCGGCCCCGACTACCTCGACCGGATGCTGGCCGATCGGAAGGGCGATGTCGTCGTCATCTCCGGCAACAACCGGCGGAAGATCGAGTACATCGCCTTGTGCGTCCGCGCCGGGCTGAACGTGCTGGCCGACAAGCCCATGGTGATCGAGGCGTCGCAGTTCGATCAACTTCGCGAGGCCTTCGAGACCGCGCGGCGCAAGGGCGTGCTGCTCTACGACATCATGACCGAACGCTACGAGATCACGACCGTCCTGCAGCGGGAGTTTTCGCGGATCCCGGAGGTCTTCGGTGACATCGAACCGGGGACGCCCGACCGGCCGGCCGTGACCAAGGAGAGCGTCCACCACTTCTCCAAGACCGTCGCCGGCGCGCCGCTGATCCGTCCGACGTGGTTCTTCGACGTCGCGCAGCAGGGCGAGGGGCTCGTGGACGTCACGACCCACCTCGTGGACCTGATCCAGTGGGAGTGCTTCCCCGATCAAATCCTCGATTGGCGCAAGGACATCGAAATGCTGTCCGCCCGCCGCTGGGCCACCGTTCTTACCGCCGAGCAGTTCAAGAAGGTTACCGGAGCGTCCGAGTGGCCGGCCTTCCTCCGGAAGGACGTGCGCGATGGCCGCCTCCACGTGTTTAGCAACGGCGAGATGATCTATCGGCTCCGGGGTATTTGCGCGAAGGTTTCGGTGATCTGGAATTTCGAGGCCCCGCCCGGCGCAGGCGACACGCATTTCTCCATCCTCCGCGGCCGCCGCGCCAACCTCGTGATCCGGCAGGGCGTGGAGGAACAATGGGTCCCCACCCTGTACATCGAGCCGGCCCGCGAAGAAGAGCGCGCCGCGCTGGGCGCCGCGCTGCAGGCCGCCCTGCCCACGGTGCAGGCCCGATATCCCGGGGTGTCGCTGTCGCCGGTGCCCAACGGCTGGCGCGTGGAGGTGCCCAAGTCCTACCACGTCGGCCACGAGGCGCACTTCTCCCAGGTCGCCGAAAAATACTTCCGGTTCCTGAAGGAGGGCCGCATGCCCGCGTGGGAGGTCCCGAACATGCTCGCCAAGTACTACACCACCACCCGCGCGCTCGAGATGGCCCGCGGCCAGCGTTGAGGAGCCCTCCACCGGGATCCCATGCCCCCGCCCTCCCGAGCCGGTTGCGCGACGACTGTTGCCGGCTCGGACGACGACCGCGGATGTGCTGGACGAAAGGCCACAGGGGCGGGCCGCCGGCGGAAAGGCGCCCAAGCCTTGGACACGCCGCCGCAAAATTCTTCCAAACCTTGGACGACGGAGGCGGGCCGGGCTGCGTTCCTGGTCGCGGTTCAGGCCGCAGGAGGGGGAAAGCCTAGCGCGGCGATTCGCTCCATGATGAGCGCGCCCACCCGCTCATAGCCGGCGCGGTCGGCGCCGAGCGCCGAGATTTCGTCCGGTTGGATCGGCACGCCGTAGTGCACCGAAAGCCGGACGGGACGCGGGAGGATCGCGCCGCGGGGCAGGGCTCGGAACGTGCCCTCCAGACGGGCGGGCACCACCGGCGCGCCGGCGCGGGCGACGAGAAAACCGATCCCGCCCTTCGCCGGCCCCATCCGTCCGTCGCGGGAGCGGGTGCCCTCGGGAAACAGACCGAGGAGGCCGCCGCCGCGCAAGATCTCCAGCGCCCGCCGAAGCGCCGCGATGTCGCCGCGGGACCGATCCACCGGCACGGTCTGCAAGCGACGGAGCAGCCAGCCTAGCGGGCCGCGGAAAAGGGTGTCCTTGGCCAGGTAGTGCACGACGCGCGTCGCAATGGCACATCCAAGCAACGGAGGATCCAGCAGGCTGCAGTGATTGGCGGCCAGAATGACCGGCCCCTCGGGGGGGATATGGTCCAGGCCACGGACCTGCAAACGGTGGACCGTCCGAAAATAGACCAGGCAGGCGACGCGACTGGCGGTGTAGATAGCCGGCGGACAAGGGGACATGGTCAGGCCGTGCCGGCACGCACCCGCCGGACGATCTCGTCGGCCACCTCGTCCACGCTCATGCGGGTGGTGTCGATCACCACTGCGCCGAGCGCGATCTGCAGGGGGGCCTCGCGGCGAGTGCGGTCCCGCTGATCGCGCCGCTCCAGGGACTCCAGCACCTCCCGCTCGTCGGCGCGCCCCTCCAGGTGTGCGATGTCGTGCGCCCGCCGTCGCGCACGTTCGTTGGGATCGGCGTCGAGGTAGAACTTGAACGGCGCGTTGGGAAAAACGACGCTGCCAATGTCCCGTCCCTCCATGACGAGCGGGCCGTACGCCAGGGTCTCCCTCAACCGGGCGACGATGAACCGGCGGACCGCCGGCTGGGCCGCCACCTCGGAAACGTTTTCGCGCACGGCCGCCGAACGCAGATCGCTGCTCGGGCACATCCCGTCGAGCCGGAGCCGAACGGCTCCGTCGACCAGGTCCGTCTCCCACCGGCATCGGAGCATCAGCGCCTCCACTGCCGGCGCGTCGGTGGGCGCGACCCCTTCCCGCAACGCCTTCCACGTCATCGCGCGGTAGTACATGCCGGAATCCACGTAGACAAATCCGAGCCGGCGGGCCGCCTCGCGGGCCACGGTGGACTTGCCCGACGCCGACGGGCCGTCGATGGCCACGACGATGTCGTTCCCCCTGCTCATTCCGTCAGTGCCCGCAAATGTTCGGCAAATCCGGGGTATGAGGTGTCCACGCAGGCTACGTCCTCAACCCGGCATGGGCCGGGGGCGAAGAGGGACAGCACGGCCAGCGACATGGCCACGCGATGGTCTCCCCGGCTGTCGAGGCGGGAGGGCGCCCGAAGGGGCCGGCCGCCGCGGATCGCCATGCCGTCCGCCGCCTCCTCCACGTCCACGCCGAACTCGCGCAGCCCGGCCGCCATCGCCGCAATCCGGTCCGACTCCTTCACGCGCAGCTCCGCCGCGTCGCGGATCACCGTCTCCCCATCGGCCAGGGCGGCGGCGACGGAAAGGATCGGCAGCTCGTCGATCAGGTTGGGAATCTCGGCGCCCCCGATCGTCGTTCCTCGAAGGCCGGCCCCCCGCACGACGAGATCGCCGCGCGGCTCCCACTCGGACGCCCCGCCGCCAGAGGCAGCGACCTCGATCGTCGCGCCCATTCGCCGCAGCACGTCGAGCACGGCCGTCCGACGGGGATTGAGCCCCACGTCGCGAACGACGACTTCGTGCCCCGGACGGGCGGCGGCGGCGACCAGCCAGAACGCGGCCGACGAGATGTCGCCCGGCACCTCCCAGTCGCCGCCGCTCAACGGCAGGGGGGCGCCCGCGGAGCCGGTCAGCTCGACCGTGTCGCCGGCCACCACAAGGGGAAGGCCGACGGCACGGAACAGGCGCTCCGTATGATCGCGCGTCGGCAGGGGTTCGCGAACGGAGGTGACCCCCGCCGCGCGCAGCCCGGCCAGCAGCACGCAGGACTTCACCTGCGCGGAGGCGATGGGCATGTCGTACGAGATCGCCGTCAACTGCCGTCCGCGGACGCGGATCGGAGCGCAGCCACCCTCGCCGAGGAGGTCGACCTCCGCGCCCATCCTGGCCAAAGGCTCCTGCACTCGCCGCATGGGCCGCGAGCGCACGCTGGCGTCGCCGGTCAGCGTGGCTTCCACCGGAAAGCCGGCGACGAGACCCGTCAGCAGCCGGATGCCGGTGCCCGAGTTGCCCAGATCGAGCGGGTTCGCCGGCGGCAGCATCCGGCCGCCGTTGCCGACGATCAGCAGCTCGTCGCCGACGAACTCGGCCGACGCGCCAAGGGCCTGCATCGCGCGCAAGGTGTTCAGGCAGTCCTCGCTGCAAAGGTACTTGCGGATTCGCGAGCGGCCCCGGGCAATGCCGCAGAGCATCGCGAGGCGGTGGGACACGCTTTTGTCCCCCGGCACGCGCACCTCCCCGCGGACCCTGCGGGCGGGCCTCACCTCCAGTGAGCGAACGACCGGGCTCACTGTCCACGTCCCTCCACGTCTCCCGTCGGTTCCGGCGCCGCATCCCGGAGCAGCCGGCGGCGCGCCTCGCGGGCCTCGGCCAGAAAATCCCGCGCCGCGCCGAAGTCCCCTCGGCGAAGCCGCGTGCGGACCCCGTCCAGCGCCATCGCAAACCGTTGGAGTTCGGCCTCGATCGCATCGCGGTTCGTCACGAGGATGTCGTGCCAGATCTCGGGGGATCCCTCGGCAACGCGCGTCGTGTCGCGAAAGCCGGGGCCGCATACGCAGGCCGTCTCGGCGGGTTCGTCCCCCCCGGCGCCGGCGCACCAGGCCACCAGCGCCGCGGCAAGGTGGGGCACATGGCTGGTGCGCGCCAGCCGACGGTCGTGCTCGGCGGCCGACATCCGCACGACGCGCGAGCCCGCGCGTCGCCAAACGGCCTCAACCCGGCCCACCGCGTCGTTCGAGGAACCATCCGGCGTGACCACCGTCACGGCGCCCTCGTAAAGGTCGGCGCGGGCGGCATCGAATCCCTGGCGTTCCGAGCCGGCGATGGGATGGCTGCCGACCACCTCGGCGCGCCCGCCGATCGCGCGCCGCATCCGCTCCAACACCCACCCTTTCGTGCTGCCGACGTCCGTCACCACGGCGCCGTGGAGGCGCGGCGCGATGGCGGCCGCCAGGTCGGGGATGACCATCACAGGGGCGCAAAGGACCACCATCGCCGCGCCCTCGGCGGCCTCCGCCGGCGAGGCGACGGCGACGTCCACCGCGCCGGCGGCCAGCGCGGCGGCGCGTACCTCCGGCCGCCGGCTGGCACCGACGATCCGGCCGGCATGTCCGTTGCGTTTGAGCGCCATCGCGAGCGCCCCCCCCATCAGGCCGAGCCCCACGATCGCGATGGTCGCGTCCCGGTCCATGAGCGCTCCTACAGGCTGCGACCCACGGCCGCCGCGATCCGGCTCAACTGGCGGGTTAGGTCCATCAGCGTCTCCGGCAGCAGCGCCTGCTCGCCGTCGGAGAGGGCCCGCTCGGGACACCGGTGCGTCTCGACCATCACGCCGTCCGCGCCGGCGGCGACGGCCGCGCGGGCCATCGGGGCGACCAGATCCCAGTGGCCGGTCCCGTGGCTCGGATCGGCGATCACCGGCAGGTGGCTTTCCCGTTTCAGCACGGGGATCGCGCTGAGGTCGAGGGTGTTGCGCGTCGCTCGCTCGAACGTCCGGATGCCGCGCTCGCACAGGATGACGTTGGGGTTACCCTGCGCCAGCACGTACTCGGCGCTCATTAGCAACTCCTCGAGGGTGTTCGACAACCCCCGTTTCAGGAGAACGGGCCGGCCCGAGCGGCCGACGGCCTTGAGGAGCGAAAAGTTCTGCATATTCCGCGCGCCGATCTGCAGGAGGTCGGCGACCTCGGCGACCATCTCCACGTCGCGGGTGTCCATGACCTCCGTGACGATCGGCAGGCCCGTCGCCGCCCGCGCGTCGGCGAGGGCGCGCAGCCCGGCCACCCCCAGGCCCTGGAAGGAGTACGGGGACGTCCTCGGCTTGAAGGCGCCCGCCCGCAACACGGACCCGCCCGCCTCCCGGACCGCGCCGGCGATGTCGAGCAGCATCTCCGGGCTTTCGATCGAACACGGCCCGGCGATCAGCACCACCCGCTCTCCTCCGAACACCACGGGCGGAAGGCCGGCCCGGACCGCGGGGATCTCCACGCGCGTACCCTGCGGGCGGGACGCGAGGCTGGCCAGCCGGTACGGCTTGACCACGCTCATCACCCGCTCGACGCCCGGCATGGCCTCGAGGGGCTGCTCGCGGATGACCGCCTCGTCGCCGATCACCCCGACGACGATCCGCTCGGCGCCGCGGCTGACGTGGGGCGTCAGGCCGCACTCGCGGATGCGATCGCAGACGTGCGCGACCTGCTCCTCGGTCACGCCCTGTTTCAACACGATGATCACCGGGCCGCTCCCTTTCCCAGCACCGCCCCCAGCTCGGCCAGAAGGCGGGCGTTTTCGCGTCGTGTGCCGACGGTGACCCGAACATACTCCGGCAGCGCATATGCGTCCATCGGCCGCACGATGACGCCGCGACCCTGGAGCGCCTCGAACACGGCGCGTCCGTCGCCGACGCGAACCAGCAAGAAGTTGGCCACGGATGGCACGAACTCCACGCCGAGGGTTCGCAGCCCCGCCTCGAGCTGGCGCAGGCCGAGGACGACCATGCGCCGCGTGCGGCG
>CAKZPT010000083.1 GCA_937139365.1 uncultured bacterium
ACCAGCGCTCGCCGCGGCGGACGTTCGAGCCGATGCGCTCGGAAACGAACGCGATGCGGCCGTCGGGCAGGAAGCAGGGATCGTAGTCGTTCCACGGGCCGTCGGTGAGCTGGCGGATCACGCCCTCCCGCAGGTCGGCCAGGAAAATGTGGCAGCAGCCTTCCGGCCGCCAGAAGTAGTGATGGTAGCCGGCGGGGCGCAGCCGGCGTTCCTCGCGGGACCACGGCTGGCCAGACCAGTCGGCGTCGACCGGCACCTCCCACCTCGCCTCGGTCCATGCGAACCCGAGGGCCTGCGCGTCGAAATTGAGGTCGAGGGCGATGAACGAGCCGTCCCTCAGGTCGTCGCCGGCGCGGGGGCGGTTGACGACGCGGAGCCCCTCGAGGAGGGAACGGGCGCGCGGGGCCGGGCCGAACGGCTGCTCCAGCACCATCGCGTCGCCGCCGCCTCGGGCGTTAAAGCCAAAGTACTGGTCGATCATGTAGATCTCGCCACGCGCCTGCTTGGGATGGAGCGGGAATACGATGGCGTCGAAGTCGAGGAGCGGATTGCGGAATGCGATGCGGCGGCGGAGGGCCCGGGCGCGGCGAAAGCGGTCGTCCGGCGCGGTGGCGGGCGGAGTGGCGCGGCCTTCGGCCTCCAGGGACGCGAGTTCGGCCGCTTCGGCGGAGAGGTCGGGCGCGCCGGGAAGGGAACGAAGGTGCTCCAGCAGGGCGCGGGTGCGGCGCAGCACGACGTCGGTAGGGGTGCGGTCGCCGGGACGGATCAACGCGTCCGGTCGGCGGCCCTCCTCGAGCAGGCGGGCATAGGCGGGCGAGGCGAAATCGGTGGCGGCGATCTGGGCGGCCAGCCGGGCAAACTCGGCGTTGGGGTCAGCCGCTGCCGGAAGGGCGAGCAGCGCCAGGAAAAAAGCGGCCGGAGCTCGGCGCGACGGCGTCATGGGGCGATTATGCGCCAGCCGTTCTCCCGCGTCTACGCGCGGGTCGGCGGGGGGCCTCAGACGTCCTGAAACTCGCGCCACTCCGGCTCGGTGCGGAAGATCCAGCGGTAGTAGTTTTGCCCCTCCAGCTTCGAGGCGGCGGCCTCGTCCACGATCACCGTGCAGGCGGGGTGCAACTGGATCGCGCTGGCCGAGATCATGGCCGTGATCGGACCCTCGACGGCGCGGGCGAGAACGTCGGCCTTGGCTTCGCCGGTGACCAGCATCAGCAGGCGCCGGCATTCGAGGATGGTGCCGACGCCCATCGTAATGGCCCGCCGCGGCATTCGGGAGGGGTCGGGAAACTGGGTCTGGTTTTCTCGAATGGTGATCTCGGTCAAGCATTTCACCCGCGTGCGCGACTGGAGGGCGGACAGCGGCTCATTGAAGCCGATGTGACCGGAGCGGCCGAGGCCGAGGAGCTGGAGGTCGATGCCGCCGGCCGCCCGGATGGAGGCCTCGTAGCGGCGGCTCTCGGCGTCCGGATCGGGCGCCGAGCCGTCGGGCAGGTGCGCGCGGGCGGGATCGAGGTTGACCTTCGAGAAGAAATGCCGGCGCATGTATTCGTGGTAGGAGCCGGGATCGTCCGGCGACAGCCCGACGTACTCGTCGAGGTTGAACGTGCGGCAGCGGGAGAAGTCCAGGCCGTCGGCCCGGTGCATGTCGACCAGGAGGGCGTAGACGCGCTCCATCGTCCGGCCCGTCGCCAGCCCGAGGACGAGGTCCGGTTTCTGCCGAACCGCTCGGGCGATCAGGCGGGCGGTCAGACGGGCGGCGGATTCGGCATCGGGTCGGATGATGACTTCCATCGGGGCACTCCGAGCGGCGTCAGGGTAGGACGAGAGGCTCGGCGGCGGCGAGGAAGCGGCCGCGGCCGAGCACCGACCGCCAGCCTCCCTCCGCCCATCGGCGCATGCGGTACAAGGTCGCGAAAAGGAAATCCGGCGCGGCCGCGCCCTGCCCCCCCACCAGCTCGCCGCCGCGACGGACATTGTCCTGCATCCAGGCCGGCAGCGACAGGTGGTACGGGTTGCGAAGCACCTCGCCTGCGTGAAAGGAAATCGCGGCGACGAGGTCGGCCACGTCGTCCACAGACGATTCGATCATCAGGTTCGGGTCGTCCATCGGGGCCCAATACTCGGTTTCCACCGTCAGCGTCTCGAACTCCGGTTCGAGCGATTCCAACGCCTCGCGGACGAGATGGTGCACGCCAATGTGGGTACCGTTCCAGTCCGATTCGTGGGGAAAGACGATCAACCGGGGGCGACGTTCGCGCAGGAGGGCGGCGATCGTCTCCACCGCATGGCGCCAGTTGGCGGGATCGTCGCCGCGGCCGCGCGGGCTGATTTTTTCCAGCCCCATAGGCTGCCGGCTAAGGATGACCTCGAAGCCGAGAAAGCCGCAGGCGGCAGACAGCTCCCTCCATCGGGCCTCGCGGCGCGCGGGGTTGGAGCCGAGGGTGACGGCGACGTTGACGATGCGCCAGCCCCCCTGGCGTCGCAGCCTCAGCGGCAGGGCCCCGGTGATGCACTCATCGTCGGGGTGGGGGGAGAAAATCATCGCCAGTGGCGCGTCGGGCGGAAGGGGCGGGCGGGGCGCATCGGGCAGGCCACCCAGCGGCATGCGACGGCCCTGTTCTTTCAGACGGGCATGACCTTGAACGAACTCAAGATACGGGTTGGTCATAGTTCGTCTCCGGAAAGTTGACAATCGAATATTATATTGCGCCATTCCGCCTGTCCAGCCGGACCGCGGCCGATCGCCGCGGGGTTGCGGGCGGGGGTGGGGCCGATATGCTGGGGACATGCCGCGCATCGCCCGAGTCGTGGTTCGGCTGCCGTTGAACCGCGTGTTTGACTACCTCGTGCCGCCGGAGTTGGAAGAGCTGGCCGCCCCTGGGACGCCGGTGACGGTGCCGTTCGGCAGGACGGTGCAGACCGGCTACATCGTGGAGTTAGCCGACCGGTCGGAGCGGACGGACCTCAAGCAGATTTTGTCCGTCGCCGGCCGCCCGGCGATGATCCGGGGGGCGCTGATGGACTTGGCGCGATGGATGGCGGACTACTACATCGCGCCGGTCGAGACGGCGGTGCACACGGTGCTGCCGGCGGCGGTACGGCACGGTGGCGCGCGGACGCTGTCGCGCCTGAAGGTGGTCTGGGTGCAGGACCCACCGCCCGAAGAGGAGGCGCGGCTGCGGAGGCGCGCGCCGAAACGGTTCGCGCTGCTGTTGGAATTGCGCGCGGCGCACGGGGAGGAGTGGCTCTCGCACCTCGAACACCGCGTCCGCGGCGCCGCGGCGGCGGCGAGGGCGCTGGAGAAGCGCGGCTGGGTGCGGATCGAGGCGGCGGAACGGCGTCGCGACCCCGAGGCCCGCGCGCCCCTGGTGCGCTCCGAGCCGCTGCCGCTGATGCCGCAACAGGCCCGGGCCCTGGAGACCATCCGGCGTGCGATCGACACCGGCCAGCCGCCGGTCACCCTCCTGTTCGGGGTCACCGGCAGCGGCAAGACGGAAGTGTACCTGCAGGCGATCGCGCATGCGCTGTCGCGCGGCCGCGGTGCGATCGTGCTGGTCCCGGAGATCTCGTTGACGCCCCAGACGGTCGAGCGCTTCCGGTCGCGGTTCGGCGACGTGGTCGCGGTGCTGCACAGCCATTTGTCCGACGGCGAACGGCACGACGAGTGGCACCGCGTGCACGCGGGCCGCGCGCGGATCGTCGTAGGCGCCCGATCGGCGCTGTTCGCCCCGGTGCACCACCTCGGTCTGATCGTGGTGGACGAGGAACACGAGCCGACCTACAAGCAGGAGGAGACGCCCCGCTACCATGCCCGCGACGTGGCGGTGATGAGGGGACACCTGGAACGCTGCGCGGTCGTCCTGGGCTCGGCGACCCCGTCGCTGGAATCGTGGCGCAACGCGTTGGCGGGCAAGTACGCGCTGGTCCGCATGCCGGACCGCGTGGACCACCGGCGCATGCCGGTCGTCCGCATCGTGGACATGCGCGCCGAGACCGCGCGGACGGGCCGTCGGTCGGTGTTCTCCCGCGCGCTGGCGCAGGAGATCGGCGAACGGCTGCGGCGGGGCGAACAGACGATCCTTTTCCTCAACCGTCGCGGCTACGCCACCAGCCTCCTCTGCCCCCGCTGCGGTCACGTCGTCCGGTGCGACCACTGCAGCGTGGCGATGGTCTATCACCGGCGCCGGGAGCAGGTCGTCTGCCATCTGTGCGGCGCGGCCCGGCCTGTGCCCGACCGGTGCCCGGTGCCGGAGTGCCGCGACCCGGCGATCCGCCAAGGAGGCGCCGGGACCGAGCGGATCGAGTCGATCCTCGCGAAGATGTTTCCCCAGGCGCGCGTGGCCCGTATGGATTCGGACACGATGACGCGCAAGGAGGACTACCGCCGGGTGCTCGGCGAGTTCCGCCTCGGGCGGCTCGACATCCTCGTGGGCACCCAGATGATCGCCAAGGGGCTCGATTTTCCCAACGTCACCCTCGTCGGCGTCGTGCAGGCGGACATGGCGCTGCACCTGCCGGATTTCCGCGCCGAGGAACGGACCTTTCAGTTGCTGGTTCAGGTCGCCGGCCGGGCGGGCCGGGGCGACGTTGCGGGGGAGGTCATCGTGCAGACCTACACGCCGTTCAATCCGGCCATCCAGGCGGCGCGGCGGCTGGACTGGGAGACCTTCTACGACCAGGAACTGGCGGCGCGGAAGGAAATGGGGTATCCCCCCTTCAGCCATCTCGTGGAGTGCACGGTGCGCGGGGCCGACGAGACGGCGGTGGCGGTGGCCGCGCAATCGCTCGCGAGGCGCCTGCGCTGCGCGCTCGGCGCGGCGGCCGAGGTCGGCGACGCGGCGCCGGCGCCGATCGCCCGGATCCGCGGGCTCCACCGCTGGCGGGTGTCGATGCGCATCCCCGTGCTGGTATCGGTCACCGACCGGCTGCGGAACGCCTGGCGCTCCTTCGAGTGGCCGGATGGTGTGGAGGGCGCGATCGATGTGGACGCGGTGTCGTTGCTGTAGCCGGGCGGTGGCGCTCGCGGCGGCGCTCGCGGTCGCGGCAAAAGCGGGCGGAGATGCGCCGCCGGTACGTGCGTCGCTGCGCGTCGCGGTGGCCGCCTTCACGCCGGGGGAGCCGTTCGACGCGGCGGTCGAGCTCGTCATGCCGCCTGGCTGGCACACCTACTGGATCCGTCCGGGCGACGCCGGCCTGCCGACCGAGGTCGACTGGCGGTTGCCGCCCGGCTTTGAAGCCGGGGCGATTGAATGGCCTGCGCCGGAGCGGTTCGCGCAGGGCGGTCTGGCGTCCTACGGCTATGCCGGGCAGGTGCTCCTGCCGGTCCGAATCTGTCCACCCCGCGAGTGGCCGGCGGGCGAACCGGTGGAACTGGTTGCGCGCGTTCGCTGGCTGCAGTGCCGGGAGGCATGCGTGCCCGGCGAGGCGATGGTTACCGCTCGCGTGGTGTCGGCCTCGGCCGCCGTGTCGTCCGCCGACGCCGAGGCCGTCGCCGCCGCGCGTCGGGCGTTGCCCGAGCGCGATCCGTCGGTCCGCGCCAAGGCGCGATGGGATGGCGCCACGCTGATCGTGCAAGTCGACGGCCTCCGCGAGCGCCGCCCGCGTCTCTTCGCCCCACTCGAAGGCGACGCAATCCCTCCGGCGGCGGCGCAGGTCTGGTCCCGGGGCGGCGAGGGGGCCTGGACGGTGCGCATTCCGCTGGCGAGGGGCGCGTCGTTTCCATCCACCCTGCCGGGCGTCCTCCTGCTGGACGAGGGACGGCCCCTGACCCTTGAAATTGTGGCGGACCGGCGTAGAGTGAACGCCGAAGAACAGAAGGAAAACCGACGATGACACGACCATTCCTCGCGACGCTCGCCATGCTGGCCGCCGCCGCGACGCTGGCGCGCGCGGAGGCGACCCCCGGTCAGGACGCCCCCGCGTTCCAGGTTCGCGACACCCAGGGCCGCAGCCAGGCACTGGCGGACTACAAAGGCAAGTACGTCGTCCTTGAATGGACAAACCCCGACTGCCCCTTCGTGAAGAAGTGGTACACGGGGGGCGCAATGCAGGAGTTGCAAAAGGCCTTGACGGCTGAGGGTGTGGTATGGCTGACGATCAACTCAGGCGCGCCGGGCAAACAGGGCCACCGCACCGCGGAGCGGTGGAACGAGCTGGCCAAACAGCAAAACTCGGCCGCGACGGCGCTGATCATTGACGAGTCCGGCGAGATCGGCCGCGCCTACGGCGCGAAGACCACGCCGCACATGTTCGTGATCGGGCCGGATGGGAAGGTCATCTACGCGGGCGCGATCGACAGCAAGCCCTCGGCGGATCCGGCCGACATCCCCGGCGCAGTCAACTATGTGAAACAGGCCATCGGCGAGGCCAAGGCGGGCAAGGTGGTCTCCGTGCCGAGCGCTCGTCCGTACGGCTGCAGCGTGAAGTACTGAGGCGCGGCCGCCCCTCAGGCGCCCGCGGCCGTCTGGGCCGGGCCCGCGTCCGAAGGCGGCGGCGTGGTGCCGGCGGGCGGGGCGGCACGGCGCCGGACGACGACGCGCTTCAGACCGTTCACCGCGGGTTCCAGCGAGACTGTCTCGATCTCCGGATCGTCCACGAGCGCCCGGTGGACGGCGCGGCGCTCGAAGGCCGGCAGAGGAGGGAAGGTGAAGGGCCGACCGGTAGCGCGGACGCGTTCGGCGATGTCTCGGGCCTCTCGGGCCATGATCATTTGACGCCGCTCTCGGTAGCCGCCGGCGTCGATGGAGCAGAACCAGTCCGGCCCGACGGTACGGCGGACGAGGCGGTTCATGACGTACTGAAGCGCATCCAGGATCTGGCCCTCGCGGCCGACCAGTGCGGCCACCTCCTCGGCACGGACGGTCAAGTGTACTCCGGTGGGCCCTTGCGGCCGGGCGTCGACCTCGGCCGGGAAATCCATGGCCGCCAGCAGGCCGACCAGCAGGTCGCGGACGCGGACCGCTTCAGGGGACAACGGGGCCGTGGTTGTCATGGCGGGGACCCTCCGGAAGTTCGGGCAGCGCGTCGCTGCCGCAGGAGCTGCCCGATCATCAGCGCCTGGTTCATGGTCCAGTACAAGACGAGGCCCGACGGAAAACCGTAGAAAAAGAAGAGCATCAACACGGGCATGTAGACCATCATCTTCTGCTGCGCGGGGTCTCCGGCGGTGGGCGTCAGCTTCGACTGCCACACCTGGAGCGCCGTCATGACCAGCGGCAGCGGGTTGAGCGCCAGTCCGAACGGCAGCCAGCCCTTCAAGAGGTTCTCCGGCTCGCTGAGGTCGCGGATCCAGAGGAACGGGGCGAAGCGCAGCTCGATCGCACTGCGCAGCACGACAAACAGCGCGAACAGGACGGGCAATTGCACCAGCAGCGGCAGGCAGCCGCTGAGCGGATTGACCTTGTGGCGCCGGTAAAGCTCCAGCGTTTCCTTGTTCAACCGCTGGGGGTTGTTTTTATAGCGCGCCTGGAGTTCCTTGATCTGTGGCGCCAACGCCTGCATCCGCTTCATGCTCTCGGTGCTCTTGTGCGTCAGCGGCCAGAAGAGCGCCCGGATGAGGATCGTCAGCAGCAGGATCGCCACGCCGTAGTTGGGCATCACGGCGTACATCGAATTCATGGCGCCGAGCAGCAGCTTGCCGATCCCGCCGGCCCAGCCGAACTCGAGCACATCGGAGCGTTTGGCGTCGAGGCGGCGCAGGATGTCGTGTTTCTTCGGCCCGAGATAGAGCTCGTAGGACAGCGTCCAGCGTTCGCCCGGGCCCAGGGTTCTCGGGGCGCACATGGCCGCCGCCGCGACGGCCTCGAGCCGGATGCGCGGCCGCCGACCCTCCCCCGACCCGGTCACCCGGCGCAGCCGCGCCTGAAGGCGCTCGAAACGCTCCTCCATGGGCTTGAGAATCTGGACAAAATACTTGTTCTTGACTGCAAACCACTCCGCGGGGCGGTTTTCGGCGAGCAGCGGCGCGGCGACGCGGTCGGGCGGCGGCTCGTCCGTGGATGCGGCGAAAAGCTTCGGCAGGTTGCGTCCCCAATAGGTCACCCGCTCGCCCGGCGAGAGGGAGTCGATGCCGAGGTA
The DNA here is from genome assembly GCA_937139365.1 of uncultured bacterium. Classification (GTDB taxonomy): domain Bacteria; phylum Verrucomicrobiota; class Kiritimatiellia; order PWTM01; family PWTM01; genus CAACVY01. The sequence continues at coordinate 8,074 of CAKZPT010000083.1, forward strand.
CTCGAAGCCGCCCGTGCGGCTCTCGTCCGGAAGGTACCGCATCTCGCCCAGGCGCACCCACAACGACGTGAGATGAGCATCCCCGGCGCCTTCGTTGGCGAACTCGTCCCGGATGCGGACGACGTAGCTTCCCGGCTCCAGTTCGAACGTCCGGCGCAATCGGAGGCCGGCGGCCGTCCGCCGTTCTAGGGTCAGGCGGGCGGAGGACGACGCCTCGGCGTCCGACGGCGCGAAAGGGCGCCCGTCGCCGAGGCCGCGCGCCCCCTCGTAGACGAGCGCGGGGACCGCTCGAAAATCCAGGCGCACGGACCCGCTGCCGGGCCGCTGGGACATGGGGTACGACGGCAAAACGGCCTCCACCAGACCGGCGCCGTGGCTGGAGAACGTCAGGACGAGGACGTTGTTGGACAGTGTCAACAGCGTTTCAGGGATGGCCGGCTCCTCCTCCGCCGGCGCGAAATCGGGTGGCGGGACCGCAGGGGCGTCGGACGGCGGCGCGCGTGGGCTGGAGGGCTCGGCGGCCGCCGGGGCCGATGGAGGAGTGGGCCGGGTGAACAGCGGCGCGACGTACTTCCGATCGATCAACGGCAGTAGGAGGATCACAACCAGCAGTAGAGCCAGCAGCGGCAGGTCCTTCTTGTTCATGGTGGCGAACCTTTCCGCATGGGCGGGACGGGATCGTACCCGCCGAGATGAAAGGGATGACACCGGAGCAGCCGGGCAATGGCCAGCCGGATGCCCCGTGCCGGTCCGTGCAGGCGGATGGCCTCCACGGCGTAGTTCGAGCACGAGGGGTGAAAGCGGCAGGCCGGGCCCAGCCAGGGCGAGACGATCCACTGATATGCGCGGACCGCGCCGATGAGTAGAAGACGCATCACGGCCGCCCCTCCTGGCCGGGCGCCGTCCACAGTCCTGCCCGCCGCGCCAACGACCGGAACTCCTCCCGCAGCTGAATGAACGTTGGCTTGGATGCACTTCCCCGGGCTACCAGCACGATGTCCACGCCGGGCGTCAGCGACGAGCGCTCGCGGCGGAACACCTCACGCAACAGACGCCGCGCCCGGTTGCGGGCCACCGCACCGCCGACCCGGCGGCTGGCCACAACGCCCAGCCGCAACGCGGCCCCGGCGCCCCGACGGACGAACATCACCATGTGCGCCCCGAAATAGCGGCAATTCTGGCCATAGGCATCCTGAAACTCCGACGGACGCGACAACCGATCCGACCGCCTCAGCCGCTCCCCCCACAGGTGGGAGCCGCCATTGTGCGCCGGGTTGGGTTCGGCCGGGGGCATCGGCCGCCGCGCCGGGGTTCAGATGGACAGCCGGACGCGCCCTTTCGCCCGGCGGCGCGCCAGCACCTTGCGACCGTTGCGGGTGGCCATGCGCTTCCGAAATCCATGTTTTCGCTGGCGCTTTTTGCGGTGTGGCTGATAGGTCCGCTTCATGGCTGTCTCCTCAGAAAATGTCTGTTTGAAATTTTCAGAATATCCCCCTTGGGCCAGCCCGTCAACGTCTTCTGTGATCGGGAGGCGCATGATTGAATCCCGCCCGGGGCTACGCGACTGGAGAGGGAGGCGAGGGCGGCGTGGATTGGCAGTGTCGATGCAAAGACGCTTTCGGTCACGGCCATGGCCGCCGTCGTGTCAAGGCCCAGCGTCAAGAATTGACATTGCATTCATGCCCGGCCGTGGCAAGGGGACAGGCAATATTCGCCGATGGATCATGAATATTTTAATTCTGCCTGTCCCTATTCGGCATCTGGGGAAGCAGTGAAGAGGCGAGGGGATTTTTGCTCTCGATGGGGGGCTGAATAAGGCCGCCATCAATGGCCCCGAAGGGCGGCGCGAATGATCTCCTCCACCGTCGAGACGGCAACGGTTTCGGCAGGAACGGCGGCCAGCAGGCGCTGGGCCTCAGCCTGCTTGTATCCGAGCGAGACAAGGGCCTGCATCGCGTCGATCAGCTTCGGATCCGGCCCGCCGCCGCCGGCGGCCGCCACGGCCTCCATCGCCTCGCCGCGCCGGATGCGGTCCCGCAGTTCCACGACCATCCGTTCCGCGGTCTTCCGCCCAATTCCGGAAATGGTCGAGAGGCGCTTGGTGTCGCCCTGCACCACCGCCGCCACCAGATCAGAGGCCGGCAGACCGCTCAACGCGCTCAGGGCGGTTTTCGGCCCGATGCCGCTGACTTCCAGCAGGAGGCGGAACAGCCGCCGTTCCCTCTCGGTCGCAAACCCGTACAGAGCCTGCCCATCGGGCCAGATGTGGTGATGGATCAGCAACCTGCAATCGGTCCCCGGGGACGGGAGCCGATCGAAGCTGCTCAGCGGCACATGGACTTCGTAGCCGACGCCCTGGCAGACGACAACGACGCGGGTGGGATGTTTCTCCTCCAGCCGGCCCTGTAGCAGCGTGATCATGCGCGGATTGTAGCGGGCGGTCTGCCGAACTGCCATGCTTGCACCCGGTCCGCGGCCGGCGCAGGATGAGCGATGCGATGGATCGAAACATCCTCCTCAACCTCGGCATTGCGCTGTTCATCGGCGCGTTGCTCGGGATCGAGCGCGAGAAACGGATCGCCGAGAAGGGGTTCGGCATCGGAGGCATTCGCACGTTCGTGCTGATGGCGGAGGCCGGTGCGGTCTCGGCCTGGCTGACGACCGAGCTGGCCACCCCGGCGATCTTCGTGGCCGCGCTGATGGCGGTCTCGGCGCTGTGGATGGCCGGATATATCCTTCAAGTCCGCCTGCACTCGGACCACGCTGGCTTGACAACGGTCGTGGCGGCGGTCGCGACTTTTCTTCTGGGGGGACTGGTGATGTTCGGACACCGCCACATCGCCGTGGCGCTGGCCATTCTGAACTCCGCGCTGCTGGCCTACCGTGTTCCGATTCACGAACTTGTTGGGAGGATCGATCGCACCGATCTCTATGCCGCGTTGAAGCTCCTGATCGCTTCCTTCATCGTGCTGCCACTGCTCCCGAACCGCGCAGTGGACCCGTGGGGGACTCTCAATCCCTATCGGGCCTGGCTGCTGGTGGTGCTCATCTCGGCCCTGTCTTTGCTGGGGTACGTCGCGGTGCGGTGGCTCGGCCCTGAGCGCGGCACGGCGGCCACGGGGGTGTTTGGAGGGCTCGTGTCGTCCACGGCGGTGTCGCTGGCGATGGCGCGCCGCAGCCGCGACACGGGCGAGAGCGACGCGACGGCAGCCGGCGTCGCGTTGGCGTGGGCGGTCATGTTCGTGCGGATCGTCGTGATCGTCGCGGCGGCGGCGCCGTCGCTGCTCCGGACGGTGGCGCCGCCCGGCCTGCTTCTGGCGGCCGTATGCGCCGCCGCGGCCGCGTGGTGGCTGCGCCCGTCCGACGTTAGCGCGTCGCCGCCCGCGGCCGAGGTGCCGTTGCGGAACCCCTTCAGCCTCCAGGCCGCGGCGCGCTTTGCCGCGGTGTTTGTGTTCATCTCCGCCGCCGTTCATCTTGTCCGCCAATGGGCGCCAGCCGGCGGCATTTTCGCCGTTTCGGCGCTGGCGGGGTTAACCGACGTGGACGCCATCACCCTCTCCCTGGCTGAGAGCGCTCGTTCGGAGCCGGCCGGCCCTGTGCCGGCCGCCATCGCCATCGCCGCGGCCGCCAACACCGTTGTGAAAGGCGGCATGGTGGTTGCGCTCGGCGCGCGCCCGCTGAAAGCCCGTATCGCCGGCCTGGCGTTGTTGTTGCTGGCCCTCCTCGGCTTGGCGGCGGCCCGGGCCGAAACTTACTGAGCCGGCGGCATCTGCTGCAGATGCAGGGCTTCTCTGGAACCTCTGCGGCATTCTTCCACCGGACCTTTCCGAAGGCCATCGCGTTCCGTTTTTTCGAAATGGTTCGGCGGACGGTATTCGGCGCCGTTTCTCCGCCACCTTGGACCCCGCTTGATGCCCGTCAGTAGGAGGCCTGAGGGGAGGCGAGAGGCAAGAGCCGAGCGGGCAGGGCGGACCTCGGGGGCTCGTGGCGGATAATGGCCACACGGTTGGCATTCGGATGACGTTCCACTACATTACGGCGCCGTTCAGGTGGCGAGCGATGCCCCACAGCACCCTTAGCATTCGCGAGGCGGCTGCGTACCTTCACTTCGGGGAAGAGGAGATGCGCGGGCTGCTGGATGCATGGGCGTCGCGCCGGGTGCTGGGGCTCCCCGCGCGAAAGCTCGACGCGTTCCACCGGCGCGCCGCGGCGTCCGCCGGAGCCGGTCGGCCGTCGCCATGGCTGCCGGACTTGCTGCAGCCGGCGTATGCCTGCCCGGCTCTCGAGGCGCGTACGCGGAGATCGCTGATACGGCAGATGGTTCGGCTCGCCGGCGAGCGGGCGCCGGTAGCGGATCCGGAGGAGCTCCGCCGGACCCTGGAGGCCCGCGAGCGGCAGGCCTCGACCGCGCTGCCCGACGGCGTAGCGCTCCTGCACCCCGAGCATCACCATGCGTGGCTCTTCGATGCCTCGTTCGTGCTGGTGGCCCGCACGGTGTAGGCCCTGCCCTTCGGTGCACCGGACGGCGGGACGGCCGACGTGTTTTTCCTGTTGGCCTGCGATGGCGACCGTCTGCACCTGCCGTTGCCGGCGCGCCTGTGTTCGATATGCCATCGAACGGACTTCCTCGATCGGCTGCGGCGGTGCGCTACGGCCGAGGAGATGGTCGCGGCAGCCCTGGCGGCCGAGCGCAAAATGCTGGGGGCGCCACCGCCGGTGGTCGCCGATTGACGGTGGTTCCACACCGGACGTATTCTCGCCACGCTGGGATTCCGTGAAATGATGGCCGCTCCTTCCACGCCGACGACGCCGGGGCGCGTGCGGGCCCTGCTGGAGCGATGCGGACTGTTCGACGCGAGCCAGGTCGAGCGCATTCTCCGGCAGGCGCAGGAGACCGGCGCGACGGTGACCCAGGCGGCCCTGGCCACGGGGTTGGTGCGCGAGCCGGCGCTGCTCGAGGCGCTCGCCCGGGCGATGGGGGTGCCGTTCTGCCGCGCGAGCGAGGTCGCCATTCCCCGGGAATCGCTCGATGCGCTGCCCGCGAAGGCGGTGATGCAGTTTCACGTGATCCCATGGCAGGTGGAGAACGGCGCGCTCCGCGTGATCGCCAGCGACCCGTTCGTGCCGGGGCTGATGGACGCGCTGCGCCTAGCCGGTGGCCGGCGCGTCCGGTTGGCGCTGAGCCCCGCCGCGGAGATCGAGGCCGCCGCCAAGCGCCTCTACGGCGTCGGCGCGGACACGCTGGAGAGAATGATCCAGGATGATCGCATCGAGGTCGCGCCGGAGGAGACGCTCGACAAGCTCGACCTCAGCTCCCTTGACCAAGAAGCCTCGGTGGTCAAGTTCGTCAACCAGATCATTTGGGAGGCCTACCAGGACCGCGCGACGGACATCCACCTGGAGCCGCAGGAGTTCGACCTGCGTATCCGCTACCGGATCGACGGCGTGCTCCACCAGACCCCCGTCCCGCCGCAGTTGAAGCGGTTCCAGTCGGCCGTTATCTCGCGGGTCAAGGTGATGGCCGGCATGGACATCGCCGAAAAACGTTTGCCGCAGGACGGCCGCATCAGCCTGCGGATCCGCGGCGAGGAGATCGATGTGCGCGTCTCCACAATGCCGACGGTGTACGGAGAGAGCGTCAGCCTCCGCCTGCTGACGCGGTCCAGCGGGCTGCTCGGGATGGACAAGCTCGGCCTCCAGCCCGAGGACGAGGCGATCCTCCGGCACCTCATCACTCGTCCCCACGGCATCCTGCTGGTCACGGGCCCGACCGGCTCCGGCAAGTCCACCTCCCTCTACGCGTGGCTGCACACGATCAACAAGGTGGACCTACGCATCATCACGGTCGAAGACCCGATCGAGTATGAAATGCCCGGCGTCAACCAGGTCCAGATCCGCCCCGAGATCGGGCTCACGTTCGCGGTGGGGTTGCGGCACATCCTGCGGCAGGATCCCGACGTGATCATGGTCGGCGAGATCCGCGACAAGGAGACCGCCGAGATCGCTATCCGCGCGGCGCTGACGGGGCACCTGGTGTTCAGCACGCTGCACACCAACGATGCGGCCGGCGCAGTGACGCGGCTGCTGGACATGGGAATCGAGCCGTTTTTGGTCTCTTCCTCGGTAGAGGGGCTGGTGGCCCAGCGGCTGGTCCGGCGGCTGTGCCAGGTCTGCCGCCGGCCGCTGCGGGTGGACGAAGCGTTTCTGCGCAAGATCGGGTTCCCAATCGGCCGGCTGGCGGGTCGAACCCTCTACGAGCCCGCCGGATGCGAAGAGTGTCGAGGCACGGGCTTCCGGGGCCGGACGGGCATCTACGAGATCCTCGTCATGAGCGATGCGATCCGCTCGCTGGTCACCGCCCGCGCCTCGGCGAACGAGATCAAGGCGGAGGCCATCCGGCGGGGGATGCGGACGCTGCGGGACGACGGTTGGACCAAAGCGCTCGACGGAGTGACGACGATCGAGGAGGTGCTGCGCGTGTCGGAGGAGGACGAGGCCCTCGCCGAGGGCTGACGCGCCCCCGCCATGGCGACGTTCCGCTACACCGCCCGCGCCCGCGATGGTCGCAAGGTCGAAGGAACCCTCGACGCCGGCGACCGGCGGCTGGCCCTGGCCGAGCTGGGGCGGCTCGGCTACGTGCCAGTTCGGGTCGAGGAGGCGGCGGCGTCGCTGCCCGGCGTCGCCGTCGGCCTCGCCACCGCGACCGGCTCCGCAATCTTCCGCCGCCGGCGGGGGCGGGCTGCCCGGCCGCGCATGACGATGCGGTCGGTCCTGCAGTTCACGCGCGAACTGAGCGACCTGCTGGCCTCCGGGATGACCCTCGGCGAGGCCCTGCATGCGATGTCCCGCCGCGGCGCCCCCGACGCCGGCGCGACGGCCGTGATCACGGCGCTGCGCGACCAGATCGTGCAGGGCCGCAGCCTGTCCGACGCCCTCTCCGAGCACCCCGAGACCTTCCCGACGCTCTACATCAGCATGGTCCGCGCGGGCGAGGCCGCCGGCCGCCTCTCCGCTGCGTTGGAGCGGCTGGCGCGGCATTTCGAGCGCGCGCAGGAAACGCGGGAGCGCATCCTGATGGCACTGACGTATCCGGGGATCGTGTTGGGCGTAGGCACGCTGACGGTGATCTTCATCATGGTCTTCGTCATCCCCCGCTTCGCCAGCATGTTCGCGGAGCTCGGCAGCACGCTGCCGCTGCCGACCCGGATCCTGATCGGCATCAGCCGTTCGCTGACCGGCGCGCGTGGCCTGGTGCTGGGGGGCGTGGTCGCTGCCGGCGTCATCGCGGTCCGCCGGGCCCTGCGCACCGAGGCCGGGCGGGAGTGGTGGCACCGGGCCGAGCTCCGCCTCCCCGTCATCGGCCGCGTCGTCAGCGCCGCCGCCTACACCCAGTTCGCCCAGACGCTCGGCTCGCTGCTGGCCAACGGCGTGCCGGTGCTGCAGGCGCTGGCGATCGTCGAAAAGACCATCGGAAACCGCGTGATCGCCCGCGAGATCGCCGAGGCCCGGGAGCGCGTGACCGACGGCTCCTCCATCTCTGGCCCGCTGGCGGCGGGCCGGGTGTTTCCGCCGCTTTTGACCGACATGCTTGCAGTGGGCGAGCGGACCGGCGACATGCCCGGCGCCCTGTCCCACATCGCGCGCCGCTACGAGGACGAACTCGACCGCACCCTGAAGCTGTTCATCACCGTCCTCGAGCCGCTGTTGATTGTGCTCATCGCCACCGTCGTGGGGTTCGTCGCCATCAGCATGCTCTCGGCGGTGTTCGACCTCACCAGCGGACTGCGGGCCTGAAGGGTCGGTGCGGACGCCGCCGCAGCCGGGTGGGCGAGAGGGAGAAAACAACGAGGCCGGCGCCCCACCGGGGAGCGCCGGCCCGTGCTCCGGCCGACGGCGTGTTCAGGAGGCCGGCTTGCGGCCGTACACCTCGACCTCGATGTAATGATTCATCTCACCCGCGGTGCTGCCGCGGCTGTAGAGCCGGACGTACCGGGCCTTCTGCCCCTTCACGTCCACCACCCGCCCGGTGTTGACCTCGACGTAGGCCAGGTCCTTGCCGATCCCCTTGCCGGACGAGTTGTCGTGGTCGTTGTTGTAGACCGTCCGCACGTTTTGCAGAAAGTCCGCGTCGTCGGCGATCTGCACCACCACGTCGTGGTAAATGCGTGGCTGCTGGTGATAGTGCCAGAAGGCGATGGCGTAGATCTCGTACACCTCGCCCAGATCGATCTGAACCCACTGAACGCCGGGGCCGAGCTCCACGTAGCTGCCGTCGGCGGCCTCCTTGTCGCCGTCTGTCACCATCGCCAGTTCGCCGATCACCGGCACCGGGTCGCTGGACGTCACCGGCTTGCCCTTTGCGATGTTCACCGCGGCGTCCTTCGGCAGCATCACGGGGGGCTGCTTGGTGTTCGGCGGTTCCAGGTTCGGCACCTTCACGGGCACCGGGGTGCCGACGAACATCGGTTTGGGGAGCTCCAGCTTCAGTTCCACCTTGTCCTCCGCCCAAGCGCCCGCCGCCAGTCCCGCCGCCAACGCCGTTGCCATGGCCACGCGTTTCATGTCGTCTCCTTTTCTGATGGTATGGACGGGCCGGGCCCGTCGCTTGTTCAAACCTCGAAATCCGCCGGCTCGAAGGTTAGCTGCTTGCGCGCCTCGACGGCGGGGTTGACCTTGAACACCGCAGCCTCGCTCTCGAAGGCCTCGTCCGCCGGGCAGTTGAGCTTTGCCCGTCCGCGGATCGCGTCGAAGAAGTTCTCCAGGTGGGGCTGGTGCGGCTTTTTAGCCATCTCGACCGGCAGCTCGAAGGCATCGAGGTCGGCGGTGGCGCGCACGTCGAGGAGGCTGACCTGCGACAGGCTGACCGGTATGGTGTCGGGCCGTTCGATTGGCCGGATGACCCGCTTCTCGATCCACTCCGTCCAGTCAGCGTGGGCCTCCTTGTAGACCCGGGTGATCGCCTCGTTCTCGGACACCTTCAGCGTGCCGTCCACGCCCATGAACGTCTCGTAGTAGCCACCGCCGGCGCTGGTGGTGGTCAGGACCTGGTAGGCGACACGGGTAACGTCGCCACCGGGTAGCTCGTACTCGAAGATCGTCATGACGTTGTCGTACCACTCACGGTCCTTGAAGTAATCGGAGCCGCCGGAGGCCATCACGCTGCGGGGGCGGGCGCCGAGGAACCAGCCGAAGATGTCGATCTGGTGGGCGCCGAGGTCGGAAATCGGGCCGCCGCTGTAGGTGCGGAACCATCGCCAGTTGCGGAACTCGCGCATGTTCTTGTAGCCATACTTTTCCAACGTCGCCTGTGGGAGGGCGTACCTCTCGGGCCAGGTCAGGTCCACGCTGCCGCGGATCGAGCGGTTCCATTGGCCGCCTGCGTTGACGACCCGGCCGATCATATTGCCGCGCATGATCTTCTCCAACGCGTGGAGGTAGCGCGGGTTGCTGCGCCGCTGGTGGCCGATCTGGAGCAGCCGGCCCGTCTCCTTCATCGCGCGGACCATCGCGCGGGCGCCGTCCACCGTGTTGGACATCATCTTCTCGCAATACACGTGGAAGCCGGCCTTCAACGCCTGCACGGTGTAGGGCGAATGCCAGATGTCCGGCGTGGCGACGATCACCGCCTCCATGCCCTTGTCCTTGCCGGCGGAGAGAAACTCCTCGAAGTCCTCATGGGAGGAGGGCTGGTGGTTGAACTTGGTCAGATAGTTGGCGGCGTACCGGAGGTTGTAAGGCCAGATGTCGCAGACCGCGATGAACTTGATCCCCGGGATGGGCATGCAGGCCTCCAGGAGCACGCGGCCCTGGGCCCCGCAGCCGACAAGCCCAACGCGGATCGGTGACTCGGTACCCTTCGGCACCGCCGGGGCGGTCGCGGGCGCTGGCGCCGCTTCCTGCGCTCGGGCTCGCGTGGCCAACATCATCAGGCCCGCGCCCACCGTGCTGCGGCGAAGGAAACCGCGCCGATTCAGCCGACCGCCCACCGCCCGACCTCTGCCGTTTGCCCGATCCCGCTCGCGCGTCATGGCCACCTCACCATGATCGGCTGATCACCAGCCGGTTGTGCTTCGCCCACGCCAACGCCAGCGCCACTAGCACGATATGCGTGCCGAGCCAAGCCACGCCGGCGTCCATCTTGATAAGGATCAATCCGAAGGTCAGCGCCACGTAGAGGATCCCCTGGATCACCAGCGAGATCCGCGTCCCCAGGCCAAGCAGCGTCATCAGGCCGGAGAGGATCAGGGCATAGCCGAAGATGGCGTAAAACGGCCCGGACAACGCCGCCGGGAACATCGGCTCGGCCGCGAACTTGGCCTTCAAGGCGTCGGGGATGGCCTTGTAGTATTTCAGGCCGAACGCAGGCTGGCCGCCCTCGTCGACGCCCCAGAATTTTTGCAGGCCCGTGACGATCGCGCGCGTCGCCAGCCACAAGCGGATCACAAGCACCGCCCAGGTCTCGTCCGTCCAGTCCTCGAACAATCCCCGTTTTGTGTCGGCTTCGGCCCCGTTGGTCATGATGCCCCTTTCTCGGTGACTTCACCGGTTCAAACAAAGCCAGTATAGTATGCTCGATCCGGAGCGGGCTGTCGAGCGAAAACGGCCGCCGGCGCACCCAAAGGAGGTCTTCGGTACGATGACGACGCCTCTGCGTTCCACTGTGGCTGCCACCATGTTTGCCATCACGGCAGTCGGTGCGGTCGACCGACCCAATGTCCTGCTGATCCTGGCCGACGACCTCGGCTATGGCAGCGCCGGCTGCTGCGGCGCCGATCCGCGGCTGATCCGCACCCCGGCACTGGACCGTCTGGCGAGGGAGGGGCGCCGATTCTCCGACGCGAACACGACCTCGTCCGTCTGCTCGCCGACCCGTTATTCCCTGCTCACGGGGCGGTACTGCTGGCGCACCTCGCTGAAGCACGGCGTCCTGAACGTCTTTTCGCCGTTGCATATCGAGACCCACCGCCCGACGATCGCCTCTCTTCTTCGCGAATGCGGCTACACTACCGCGATGATCGGAAAGTGGCACCTCGGCTATGGCCGATCCGATGGCACACCCCGATGGCGGCAGGACTACACGGGTGAATTGAGCCCCGGCCCTCTCGACGTGGGTTTCGAGTACCACTTCGGCGTGCCGTCCAACCACGGCGACATCCCCGGCGTCTTCGTCGAGAATCGCTTCATCTATGGGTTGCGTTCAGACCGCATCTCCCCGGGGGCCGCCGTCGGCCATCCGCCCGCGGACAGCCCGGACTTCCAACTGGACTACGGCGAAGAGGACTTCGAGAACCGCTCCCGCGCCGGCCAGGTCCTCGATCTCGACGCGCCCCGGCGGAAAAATCGGCGGGTGATGGCGGTCCTGACCGAACGGGCGGTGGACTGGATCGGCCGCCAGTCCCCTGCGCGTCCGTTCTTCCTGTATTTCGCTCCCGTGGCCGTTCACAATCCGGTCACGCCCGACGACGACCTGGCCGGCCGGAGCGCCGCTGGCCCGTTCGGCGATTGGATTCACGAGCTCGATCGCAGCGTTGGGCGGCTGCTCGACACGCTGGACCGGGCCGGGATGGCGGGGCGAACGCTGGTGATATTCAGCAGCGACAACGGGGGCGTGGTCCGGCCCGAGCGCACTGACATCCCCCAGACTGCCGCTCTGCGCGCGGGCCTCAAGGTGAACGGCGATTTCCGGGGAGGCAAACACGACATCTGGGAGGGCGGCTTCAAGGTGCCGTTTCCTCGTCCGCTGGCCTGGCCGGGTGCCGGCGGGGACGATCTGCACGCAAATGGTCAGCCTGGCGGACGTGCTGCCGACGCTGGCGGCGTTGACGGGGAAACCTCTGGACGCCTCGGAGGCCGGTCCGCAGGATGGCGTGAACATCCTCCCGGCGTTCTTCGGAGACCCGCCGGAGCCGCTGCGGCGGGACATGATCCTGCACAGCGCCGCCGGTGTGTTTGCCATCCGCCGAGGACCTTGGAAGTGGATCGAGGGCGTGCCGGCCGCGGGTGGGCCGCGGGCGCCGCCCGACCAGCGTCGGCCGCAGTTGTACCATCTGGCGGAGGATCCGGCGGAAACCCGGGACGTCGCCGCCGATCACCCGGACGTGGCCCGCGAACTGGCGGCGCTGTTGCGAGCCCGCCGGGGCGCCGAGACGGCTCAGTAGGTCCGACCGCCGACGCCCTTGGTGCCGCGCGCGATCCGGCGGGCCGGCTCCTTCGGCCGCAACGCCCGAACCGCTGCGCCGGCGCGCCACATCTCGGAATCCCGGATCGCCGCCAGTTCGGCGGCCACGCGCTTCGGATAGTCCGGCCGGCCGCAAACCCGGATCACGCGCCGCGCCTCCTCGCCGCTGGCGACGCGGCGGTAGAGCTCCTTGAACACCGGCAGCACCGCCCGACGGAACCGCGGCTTCCAGTCCAGCGCGCCACGCTGCGCCGTCGCCGAACAGTTGACGTACATCCAGTCCATTCCCTTCTCGTCCACCAGCCGGATCAGGCTCTGGGTCAGCTCCTCGACCGTCTCGTTGAAGGCCTCGCTCGGCGTGTGGCCGTGGGCTCGCAACACCTCGTATTGAGCCTCCATGATCCCCGCCAGCGCCCCCATCAACACCCCCCGCTCGCCGGTCAGGTCGCTGTTGGTTTCATGCTCGAACGTCGTCGGGAACAGGTAGCCCGACCCGATCGCGATCCCCAGCGCCAGGCAGCGTTCCTCCGCCCGGCCGGTCGCGTCCTGAAACACCGCGTAGCTGGAGTTGATCCCCGCCCCGCTCAAAAAATTCCGACGGACGTTCAGCCCCGAGCCCTTCGGCGCAACCATGATCACGTCCACGTCCTTCGGCGGCACCACGCCGGTGTGTTTGCGGTACGTGATCGAAAAGCCGTGGGAGAAGTACAGCGCCTTGCCCGCCGTGAGGTGCCGGCGAACCGTCGGCCACACGATGCGCTGGGCGGCGTCGGACACCAGCAACTGCACGATCGTGCCGCGCCGGCACGCCTCCTCGAGATCGAACAGCGTCCTGCCCGGCACCCAGCCATCGGCCACGGCACGGTCCCAGTCTTTTTTAAACTTCGGGTCCTGGCCGACGATCACGCGAATGCCGTTGTCCTTCATGTTGAGGGCCTGCGCCGGCCCTTGCACCCCGTACCCGATGACCGCGACGACTTCGTCCGTCAGGACCTTGCGGGCCTTGGACAGCGGAAACTCTTCCCGTCTTACGACCTGCTCCTTCACCCCGCCAAAGTCGATGATGGCCATGTCAAACAATCCTTTCCGATGAGCCGGCCGGCGCCGGAGAACCTGGCCAGTATGTCGGCCCACGACGGGGTGGTCAAATCGACGCGGCGGCCGGAATCCGCTTCAAAGCACGCAAAGTTGCTGTGGCATGCCGCGGTGTCGTGCCCCCAGCACAGCCCGCCGTGAAATAGCCTGGCAACGCGCACGCTGGCGGCCGCGGCCGGGTGCATTCGCATGGGCCACCGTGCACCGCCAGCGGGACGCCCTGCGCGCGTTTCGGCCTCCTGGCCCGGCCCTCCACAGCGGGCTGGGGGCGGTGCTCTCCATCCTATTGTGCGCTCGCGGCGCCGACTGGCCTCACCTGCTCGGTCCCCGCCTCGACATGACCACGCCGGACACGCCGGTGCCCGCCACCCTTCACGGCCGCCGCTTGATCTTGGTCTTCGCCGGCGGCGAGAGCGATCCGCCCAACGGCGGCCTGCTGGTGCTCGACGCGGCCGGCGGGATGGAGCTGTCTCGTTTTCCATGGCGTGCGCGGCGGCACGAGTCGGTCAACGCCGCACCGCCCGTGGTCGCGGACGGTTGGGTCGTGATCTCGGAGTGCTACGGCATGGGGACGGTGGCGCTGCGGATGGAAGCCTCCGGCGAGATGCGTCCCCTATGGACGAACCGGCAGATCGGCGTCCATTTCATGCAACCGCCGGTGCAAAGCGACCGGCTCTACGCAATCACCGGCCACGGGCCGGGCGACAATGCCCTGGTCTGCCTCGATCTCAAGACAGGGCGGTTTCTTTGGCGCGATCCGTTGCGCTGGACCGATGTTCTTCCGGCGCCCCAAAGGCCGCGGCCGGCGGCGGTCGGCGTGCGCCTCGGATGGCTCGTTGCGGCCGGCGGGCGTGTGTTCTGCCAGGGCGAGCGGGGCCATTGGCTGTGGCTCGACTTGGGGGACGATGGCGTGACCGTCACCTCGTGGTGCTGGTTGTTTCCGGTAGCGCAGGCGTGGGCGGCGCCGGCGATCGCGGACGGTCGGCTCTACGTCGCCCAGAACGCGCCATGTGCCATCACTGGCGATTCGCCCCGGCTTCGGTGCTATCGGTTCCGTCCTCCGGAGGCGGAGGCGCGGACGGCGACGGGGGGCCGCGAGGAAGACCAGCGGTGCGGAAACCGTCGTCACCGGGCTTCGGGCGACGCCGCCGGGCCGCGATGCGCCGGAGATGCGGACCTTTTCTCGGCCGTGCAATGATGACGGCACCTGCGATGGGGGCCAGAGAAAGGCAGGCAACATGACCGGCCGGTGGACGGAACCGTCCCGAAGGGAATTCATCGCCGCGGCGGTGGCCGGCGCCGGCGCGATCGCGGCGGCCAGGGGCCGACGCGTCTGCGCATCGGCGTCGCGACGCTTGGCTTCAACGACCGCTCGAACGCCGACCTCGGCGCGAACTCGCCGGCGCGGGCGTCCGGCAGATTCAGCTCTTCCTCAACCAGACCGATAGCCGGTTCTGGGCGTACAACGGGCGGGCGGACGTCTCGTCCCATCCGCGCAACAAGCAGGAGGTCGGCCGGCGGCTCGCGCTCTGGGCCTTGGGGACCGTGTACGGCCGGCCGCTGCCGGCGGTTAGCGGCCCGCTGCCCCTCCGCCACGAGGTGCGCGACCACGAAATCGTCGTCGAATCCACGCATGCCGATGGCGGTCTGCGGACCCGGGACGGCGCCGCGCCGCGGGGATTCGAAATCACCGGTGGGGAGGGCGGCTGGAAACCCGCGACCGTGCGGATCGAGGGGGCGTGCATCGCCGCCTCGTCGCCCGAGGTCGCCGGCCCCGTCGCGCTACGTTACGCGTGGGCGGACGATCCCGACGATAACCTCGTCAACACCGCCGGCCTTCCGGCCTCCCCCTTCCGCACCGATGAACGGTTTTGAGGCATGCCGGGGAGGCCAGGGTCTGCAGCCGGCCTGGGCTGCAGCCCTGTGCGCATGGGGCGTGCTGGTCGTTGCGGCCAACGCCGCCGTTTTCCATGTGGATGATCAGCAGGGAGACGACGACGCCTCGGGGCGGACCCCTGCCGAGGCGTGGCGGACGCTGGAGCGGGTCAACCGCGCGGACCTGCGGCCGGGCGACCGCGTCGCGTTCCGGCGAGGAGGCATCTGGCGTGGCCAGTTGCGGCCGTGTTCCGACGCGCCCGGGGCGCCGGTGACGTACGCGGCCTACGGGGAGGGCCCGCTGCCGCGGCTGTTCGGGTCGGTGGCCGCCGACCGGATGGAGGACTGGCGGCCGGCAGGTTCCAACCTTTGGACGACCGTGCCGCCGGAGTTTCCAATCCTTGGAACGCCGCGGGCGATCCTCGCCGAACACTGGCATCTCTACACCGAGGCCGGCGCCGCCGTCCGCCGTTCGCCGTCCGGCCTGGCCCTGACTGGCGCCGTGCCTGGCGCGGCGCAGAACCATGTGCAGCTTTGGACGGCGGGGTTGCCTGTCGTCGCTGGCCGGCACTACCGCTTGCAGATGCAGTTGTGCGTCGAGGGCGACGTGGCTCCGTTCGACGTGGCGCTGATGCAGCCCGGCCCGCCGTACGCCTCGTTCGCCCCTCGCGCGCGCATCGCCCCACCTCCGCCCGGCCGTACGCGGACTGCGTGGGGGTGTTTTTCTGCGCCATATCCTCGCCCGGCGCGCGCCTGACCCTGTTCCTCGGCGGTGCGATACCGAAGGGCGCCGTCTTCGAGGTGCTCGACGCCGCGTTTGCCGAGGTCCGTCCCGGCCCCGGCATGCTGCTGGACCGCGATGTCGGCAACATCATTTTCGACCACGGCGCCCGCTGCGGCGTGAAGCGGTGGTCGCTGGCGGAGCTGGAGGCGGAGGGCGATTTCTTTTATGACCCCGTCTCGCGAAGGGTGCTGCTGCGGATGTCGGAGCACCCGGCACGCCGCCATCGCTCGATCGAACTGGCGCTGACACGGCACATCGTGGACCAGTCGCAACGCTCGTGGATTGTCTACGAGGACCTCGCGCTGATGTACGGCGCGGCCCACGGCTTTGGCGGGGGCTCGACCCGCGGCATCGTGATCCGGCGCTGCGACATCTCCTTCATCGGAGGAGGCCTGCACCAGATCCGGCCCGACGGCCGGCCGGTCCGGTACGGCAACGGAATCGAGTTCTGGTGCGATGCGGCGGACCACGTGGTCGAGGAGTGCCGCATCTGGGAGATCTACGACGCCGCGCTGACCAACCAGGGCTCCGGGACGAACCGGCAGGAGAACATCGTCTACCGGCGCAACACGATCTGGAACAGCGAGTATTCGTTCGAGTACTGGAACCGGGATACGGCCAGCGTGACGCGCGGGATCCGCTTCGAGTACAACACCTGCGTGGACGCCGGGCGCGGGTGGGGCCACGCGCAGCGGCCCGACCCGAACGGGCGGCATCTGATGTTGTTCCACAATTCGGCGCGCACGGAGGGTGTTGTGATTCGGCGAAACATCTTCGCCCGGTCGTCCGACAGCCTCCTTCGCCTCCATGGGCGGGACTGGACGTCAGCGCTGACGATGGACGAGAACTTCTGGCACCAGCCGAGAGGGGAGGGGGCGTGGTGGAGGGACGAGCGCGTGCCGGCGGAGAATTTGGCGGAGTTTTTGGCCGCCCGCGGGTTCGACCGAAACTCGCGGTTTGGGGATCCGGAGCTGGTGGGGGATCCGCGGGCAGGCTGGCGGGCGCGGCCGGACGGGACGGGGGCCGACTACGGGGCTGGGGCGAAGGAAGCGGAGCGATGACTAGGATTGGGTTCGTGAGGTGGTTGACGGGCGCATGGGCGGCTGCGGTTGTGGCCGCGGAGGGGCCGGCGGCGCCAGCGCGGCCGAACATCCTTTGGATCACCTGCAAAGACATGGGACCGCACCTGGGCTGTTTCGGCGATGCGTTTGCCGTCACGCCGAATCTCGATCGGCTGGCCGCGCGGGGGGTGCGGTACCGGTGTGCGTGGGCCATTGCCCCGGTCTGCACGCCCGCGCGCACCGCGATCATCGCCGGCATGTACCCGCAAAGCCTCGGTGCCGAGCATGTGCGCGGCGAGGTCGCGCCGCCGCCGTTCCTTCGGATGTATCCGCAGATGCTTCGCGAGGCCGGCTACTACTGCTCCAACAACAGCAAGGAGGACTACAACCTCTCCAAGCCCGGCGTCGTGTGGGACGATTCCTCGCCGCGCGCCCACTGGCGCAACCGCCCTGTCGGCCGCCCGTTCTTCGCGATCTTCAATCTCGGGATGACGCACGAGGGCCAGATCCGGCGCCGGCCGCACGAGTGGCGGCACGACCCCGCGCGCGTTCCGGTGCCCCCGTATCACCCCGACACCCCAGAAGTCCGGCAGGACTGGGCGCAGTACTACGACAAGGTGACGGAGATGGACGTAGAGGCCGGCCGGATTCTCGCCGAACTGGAGGCGGACGGGCTGGCGGATTCGACCGTCGTGTTCTTTTACGGCGACCACGGTCCCGGTATGCCCCGCTGCAAGCGGTGGCCCTACAACTCCGGCCTGCAGGTGGGGCTGATCGTCCGCGTACCGCCACCCTTCCGCCACCTCGCGCCCGCCGATGCGACGCCCGGCGGGGCCTCGGACCGCCTCGTGGGGTTCGTGGACCTGGCTCCGACCGTCCTAGGCATCGCGGGCATCCGCCCGCCGGAGTGGATGCAGGGCCGGGCCTTTCTCGGCCCCTATGCCGTCGGGCCGACCCGGTATCTGTTCGGGCTGAGCGGCCGGATGGACGAGCGGTACGATATGGTTCGGTCGGTCCGGAACGAGCGGTATGTCTACTTGCGGCACTACATGCCCCATCGCATCTACGGCCAGCACATCGCGTACATGTTCCAAACGCCGACGACGCGGGTTTGGAAGGAGCTGCACGACCAAGGGCGGTTGACGTCCGAGGCGCAACGGCGCTTCTGGGAACCGAAGCC
>CAKZPT010000084.1 GCA_937139365.1 uncultured bacterium
GGCGTCGCGCGCTCGCGCCAGCGCAAGGTCCGCTGCCGCCGCGGCGCGGCGGCGGCCAAGCGCGAACAGGAGCCCGACGGTCGCCGGGCTGCCGGTGCGCAACGCCGCGATCATCGCGGCATCGGCCGCGGGGTCGGATAGAGACTCCAGCGCGGCGCAGGCGGCGGAGGCCACCGCTGGATCGGCGAGGCAGGCGGCGATGGCCGGCACGGCGTCGGTCGTACCGCTGATTTGCAGCGCACCAAGGAGAATGCGGTGGATCTCCGGATCGTCTGTGGCGGCGAGGCCACCTGCGACGGCGCGGGCAAACAGGGCGCGCCGTGGCCCGGCGTCCGGGGCCGCCGCCGCGAGCGCGAGGGCGTGCAGCGCCATGCGTGGGGCGGCTTCAGCCGGGTCGCCGGGTGGACGGATCGCGCGAACGACCTCGGAGACCGCCGGCTCGCCGGCGGCGAATGCGCGGTCGACCTCGGCGCGGACCTGCGTCCATCTGCCGGTCGCGATCCGGTCCATCCATCCCGGCGTCAGGGCGTCTCCGGCCAAGGCGTTCCCGGCGGACACGATGGCTGCGAACGCAGCGGCGACGGGGCCGCGGAATCGGTGAAGGCTCATGCGAGGCTCCAGGGGGCGCGCATCGGCGGATGGAACAGACGCTCCGCGGCGGTGTCGGCGCCGACCAGCGTTTCCCGGTGGGGGTCCCAGCGGACCGGTCGGCCAAGCCGCCACGCGAGCACCGCGAGGTTGACGAGCGTGCACGACCGATGTCCGTTCCGCTCGTTCAAGCCGAACGCGCGGCGGGATCGGACGCACTCGTAGAAGTTGTTTTCCTGCGGGGACGGATCGGGCAATCCGGCGAGGAGGCGGCGCAGACCGGGGAGGTCCGACTCCAGCCCAGGATAGACACGACCGCGCGGGCCTTCGAGGATCGGCACGCGCCGGCCGGCGGCGGGGCGGCCGTCGAGGACGATCTTGCAGCCGTCGGCGTAGCGCAGCCGGATTTCGTCAAACGACCCGGCGGCCTCGGGGTGCTGGAGCGGGGCCTCGGCGGTGACCTCGGCGGGGCCGGTGTCGTCCTTGCCTAGGAGGTATTGGAAGGGGTCGAGGTCATGCTGGCCCATGTCGCCGAGCCCGCCGCCGTCGTAATCCCAGTAGCCCCGGAAGGTGCTGCGAACCCGGTGGGGATGGTAGGGCTTCCACGGGGCGGGGCCCAGCCACATGTCGTAGTCCAGTTCGGGAGGAACGGGCTGAGGGGCGGCGGTCCGCCGGCCGGACCAGTCGAATTTCCATGAAAAACCGGTCGCCTCGCTGACCACGACGCGCAGCGGCCAGCCGAGCAGGCCGGCCGCGACGATTTTTTTAGCTGCGTGGCGTTGGTGCCCGATTTGTAGAACTCGTTGCCGAACCGGAACAAGGTGTTGACCCGGAAGATCTGAGCGTGGGCGCGGACGGCCTCGCGTACGGCGATGCCCTCGGCGACGGTCTTGGTCATGGGCTTTTCGCACCAGACGTCCTTGCCCGCCCGCAGCGCGGCGAGCGCCATGAGGCCGTGCCAGTGCGGCGGGGTCGCGATGTGGACGACGTCCACGTCCGGCCGGGCGACGACCTCGCGGAAGTCACGGTAGCCGCGGGCGTCAGGGCACTGTCGCAGGGCCTCCTCGAGCCGTTTGGCGTCCACGTCGCACACGGCGACCGTGCGGGCCCCTCCATGCGCGGGTGCCCCCGCCCCATGCCGCCGACGCCGATCACGGCACGCAGTATCTCGCTGTTGAGGCTGACAAGGCCGGGGCCGCCGAGGACGCGGCGCGGCACGATCTGAACGGCCAGGGCCGCCCCTCCCGCACGCAGGAACCGGCGACGGTAAACGGCGGATTTCAGTCGGACAATGCTCATGGTTTCCATTCCTTACTTCAACGATGGGGCGAAGGGAAACGACGCCGTCACGACCGGGACGGCCGCGTGCGGGTGCCGCCGCGTCACAGCCAGCGCACCATTGCCTCTAGCGGATGGCGGCGCTCGGCCGGCGGGCGGGGCGGCTCGGTCCACGCGGGCCGGCCGACCGCGATCAGGGCGACGGGCCAGACGGAACGCCTCCAGCCGACGAGGGCGCGCACCTTTGCGGGCTTCAGCCAGCCGATCCAGCACGTGCCCAAGCCCAGCTCCGTCGCCGCCAGCACGAGGTGTTCGCCGGCGATGCCCATGTCGATCCACGGGTAATCGATCCGCGACACGGCCGCCCCGAGGATATGCGTGACGACCTCGCGTTCCATACCCAGAGCGATCAGCACCGGCGCCGACTCGGCCCATCCGAGCTTCAGACCGGGCAGACAGCCTTCGTGCACCAGCCGGCGGCGAAGGGCGGGGTCGCGGACCACGGCAAACCGCCACGGTTGGCGATTGCACGAGGAAGGGGCCAGGCGCGCGCACTCGAGAAGGTAAACAAGCGCGTCGTCCGAGATCGGGTCCGGCCGGTAGGCCCGGCAGCTTCGCCGTCGGCCGACCAGCTCGAGCAGCGGGCCGCCGTCCGTCCCTGACGCGCGCGCGTCCACCGGCGGGGAACCAGTATGGGTCACTTCCCCGGTCGGGGCTCGGCCGGACCCTGCAGGTCGCCGATCGCGAACTGGATGCCGTCGAGGAAGTGCCGCAACACGACGGGGTTCCAGAAGATCTCCTCGCGGTGGCCGAGGGAGCAGTAGAACACCCGGCCCCGGCCGTACGGGCGGACCCAGGAGACGGCGAAATCGTTGTCCGTGCGCTTGATGCCCTTCTTCGTCATGTCGATCTTCGTGGTGTCGAGGCTGATGAGCACGCGAAGCCTCGAGCGCGAGTACGGGTTCTTGAACTGATAAATCTCGTCCTTGACGCGGAACTCCGTCCGGCCGCCGAACGCGGCGAGGACGGGATGGTCGGGCTCCTCGATCCGCATGGCGACCTCCTCGTGCCAGGGATGACCGTCGAAATAGCCGCCCATCATCTCGCCGAACTCGGGCCATTCGTAGAAGCAGTCGGTCGCGGCGTGGACGCCCACGATTCCCCCGCCGCCGCGGACATAGGACAACAGGCCCTCCTTCCGCTCCGGCTCCTCGAACAGCTGCCCGCTGGTGTTGTTGAAGATCACGGCGTCGTAGCGGCGCAGCCGGTCGGGGCCGAAGACGGCCGGATCCACGCTCTCCTCGGCCTCGTACGCCCCGGATCTTTTACCCATTTCCCGCAGTGCGAATGCGCCGCACTCGACTGCGGAGTGGCGGAAGCCTTTCGTCAGCGAAAAGATCAGGACGCGTCGCGCCTTTTTGGGCGGCACCTGGGGCCGCTCCGGCAACGCCGCGCGGATTTTTGCCATCTCTTCCTCGGTGGGTGGCTTGCCCAAGACGCCGACCGCCCCACCGATGGTCGCCAGCAGACCCAGGAGCAAATGCCGGATCGAGGTCATCGCACATGGTTCCTTTTGTCAGGCTAGCATACACGCCGGACGGCTGGGGATGTCGAACCCTCCGCTCTTCAGGGCAGCGGCACCCGAAAGCCGAGTCCGGCGGCGCGGCGTAGAAGGCGATCGGACGCGCCGATCACCTCGACGCGGGCGGCCGGGAACTCACGGCGGACCGGGTACGTTTTGCGGAGGCGCTCGAAGCGCTCGGGGAGGGACTCCCCCTCGGGCGCGCCAAGGCCGCGCAGGGCGCGGTCGTCCGCCTCGATGTCGTACGTGGAGCGGACCATGTCCGACAGCACGGCTTCGTCAGGCCGGCCGGCAGCATGGACGACCGCCGCGGGGGGCCGCGCGCGCGGCTCGACGGAGGCGGGATCCCACCGCGGCTCGACCTCGAAAAAACCGCACAATGCGCGGTAGATCTGCGCCGTGCCCGCGAGCTTGCCGTCCCACGAGTAGCCGGCGATGTGCGGCGTGGCGATCAGGGCACGGTCGAGCAGCCGGGCATCGATGTCCGGCTCGCGGTCCCAGACATCGAGGACGATGTCCGAGACCTGGCCGCCATCAAGGGCCAGGTGCAGGGCCGACTCGTCCACCACTTCGCCGCGCGAGGCGTTGATGAAGAGCGCGCCCGGCTTCAGTCGAGCGAGAAACCGGCAATCCACCATGCGGCGGGTCGCAAAAGGCCCTTCGTCCGTGAGCGGAACGTGCAGCGTAACGACGTCGGCCTGCGGCAGGATCTCGTCCAGGTTGCGGAAGACGGGATCGCGCTCGGCCAGTGCGCGCGGAGGGTCGTTGAGCAGCGGCCGCAGGCCGAGGGCCTCGGCTCGACGGACGACGCGGCTGCCGACCTGGCCGACTCCGATGACAGCGATGCACAGGCCGCCCAGCGGCCGGCCACGCCGGAGGGACCAGACCAGCAGGGCCGCGGTGGCGTAGTCGGCCACGCTCTCCGCGTTGCAGCCGGGAGCGGCGGTCCACGCAACGTCGTGTTCGGCGCAGGCCAGGGTGTCGATGTGGTCGAAGCCGGCGGTCGCCGTGCCGACGAACGCCAGGCGTGTGCCGTCGAGGAGGTCGTGCGTCACGCGGGTCTTCGAGCGGATCACCAGCGCATCGGCGTCGAGGACGTCGTCGCGTCCGATCCGGCGGTCCGGCAGGACCACGGTCTGGCCGACCGTCGAAAACGCCTCCCGTGCGGCGAGGACGCTCTGGGCGCAGACGATCTTCATCGGCCTGATATTGTCCACGGGAAGCGGATGGGACAAGCGCGTTTGACGCCGGGTCGGATGCCCTCGGCGGCCGGGTCGCATCGCGGCCCAGCGTGCCGGGGCGTGCAGGGCGGGGGCAGCTCAGTCCGGCGGCCGGTCCTGCCCCAGCAGGTGAGCATCCCCGGGGGCTCCTTTGGCAGGCCCGCCGGTGTCTGTTCCGCGCACCAGCCCTGCATCAGCCCCCGCGGCCGCCGCGCGCCGTGAGGCGCCGCGAAGTGGCGCCGCCACCGGACCGAAGGGGGACCGCAACCTGCAAGCGAAACCGCCAGGGCCTCGTGGGGTTCGTCCCGCCGCGTCCCGGTCAGGAAGGGCGGCGGGTTGACGCCGTCGGACTGCCGGCCGGCAGCGCAGCCCGGCCGCGGCTGCCGGCGAGTTGCGGGGCGGAGACGGCGCGGCTATACTGAACGCCCTTTTCCCCGCACGGAAGGGGAAGGGCGGAGGAACCGACGCATGTCCGAGATCATGGATGTCTTCGCGCGGGAGATCCTGGATTCCCGCGGCAATCCCACCGTCGAGGTCGAGGTGACGCTGGCCGACGGCACGACCGGCCGCGCCGCCGTGCCCTCCGGCGCCTCCACCGGCGAGCACGAAGCCGTGGAGCTGCGGGACGGCGACAAAAAACGGTACCTGGGCAAGGGCGTCCGCAAGGCCGTCCGCAACGTGAACGAGGTGATCGCGCCCAAGCTGTTGGGCTTCGACGCGCTCGACCAGGTCGGCCTCGACCGGCTGCTGATCGAGTTGGACGGCACGGAGAACAAGTCCAAGCTCGGCGCCAACGCGATCCTCGGCGTGTCGCTGGCCGCCGCGCACGCCGCGGCGAACCTGCTCGGCGTGCCGCTTTTCCGCTACATCGGCGGCGCCAACGCCAAGGCGCTGCCGGTGCCGATGCTGAACGTGCTCAACGGCGGCGCGCACTCCGATGCGCCGGTGGACGTACAGGAGTTCATGATCTGCCCGCGGGGCGCCCCCGACTTCCGCGAGGCGATCCGGATGAGCGCCGAGGTCTTCCATGCGCTGAAGGGCGTGCTGCGGAAGATGGGCCTGAGCACGGCCGTCGGCGACGAAGGCGGGTTTGCCCCCCATCTGCCCAACAACGAGGCCGCGATCGAGGCAATCCTCCGAGCGATCGAGGCCGCCGGGTACACCCCGGGGGACCAGATCGCCATCTGCCTCGATCCCGCCGCGAGCGAGTTCTACGACCCGAAGAAGAAGCGGTACGTGTTCAAGAAGAGCGACGGCTCCTCCCGGACCTCCGAACAGATGGTCGAGTACTGGGAGCGCTGGGTCGAAGCGTACCCCATCGTCAGCATCGAGGACGGCATGGCCGAGCAGGACTGGGACGGCTGGCGCCTGATGACGCGCCGGCTCGGCTCGAAGATCCAGCTGGTCGGCGACGACGTCTTCGTCACGAACGTCAAATTCCTCCGGCGCGGCATCGAGACGGGCGTGGCCAACGCGATCCTCGTGAAGGTCAACCAGATCGGCACCCTCACTGAGACGCTGGACGCGATCGAGCTGGCCAAGCGCGCCGGTTACGGCGTCGTCATCAGCCACCGCTCCGGAGAGACCGAGGACGCAACGATCGCCGACATCGCCGTGGCGACCAACGCCGGCCAGATCAAGACCGGCTCGATGAGCCGCAGCGACCGGATCAGCAAGTACAACCAGTTGCTTCGGATCGCCGATGCGTTGGGCGACGACGCCCTCTACGGCGCCCGCTCGCTCGGCAGCCGCTTGTGAGGCGGCGCGGCGGCGGTTGACGGCCGGGTCGATCGTAGGTAACCTGGCTGATTCGCAAGCATTTCGGAGACGGCGTCGCATGAACGTGCAGTACCTCGAGCAGGCGCGGACGCGGGTGCCCAGCGTGCCCGTGCTGATCAACATGGTGTCCCGTCGGGTGCGCCAACTGATCAGCGGCCAGCGGCCCCTGGTCAAGCCGGACAACCTGAACATGGAGAAGATGGACATCGCGCTGAAAGAGGTTGCGATGGGCAAGCTGACCGTGGAGATGCTGGTGACGGCGGAGGACCTCCGCCACCGCGAGCGTTCGCGGTGGGAGGGGACGCTGGGGCTGTAGGTCGCGGCGGTTCTCTCGCTGCGCGCCCCGGCCCCGCCGGGGCGCGGCCGTTTTTCCGGGGGCTTGCAATCGGCCGCCCGGCCGGGCGATGCTGGAGGCGGTGAAACGCGGCGATACGTCGGGCATCCGCGTTGTGGCGGAGAACCGCAAGGCCCGCCACGACTACCAGATCACGGACACCCTCGAGGCCGGTCTCGAACTGCGCGGCACGGAGGTCAAGTCCCTGCGCGAGGGCCAGGCCTCCCTGGCCGGCAGCTATGCCGAGATCGAGGGGGGCCAGGCGTGGCTGGTGGACTGCCACATCGCCCCCTACGCCTGCGGCAACGTCCACAACCACGAACCGCGCCGGCCTCGGCGCCTCCTCCTCCACCGACGTGAAATCGACCGCCTCGCCGGCCGCGTCCAGCAGCGAGGATTCACGCTAATTCCCCTGAAAATCTATTTTCGGGGCGGGCGGGCCAAGGTGGAACTGGCCGTCGCCCGTGGCCGGGCCCACGAGGACCGCCGGGAAACTTTGAAACGGCGCGAGGCGGATCGCGAGGCCGCCCGCGCCCTCGCCGACGGGCGGCGGCGCTAGGCCTCCGAGGATGGACAGGCGGAAACCGTGACGGGGATCCTTCTCCTCACCGCCCTGGCCGTGGCGGGGACGGCCGCCTCTGACCTTGCGCCGGAGGCCCGCCCTTGGGCCTACCACTGGTGGCCCGGCAGCGCCGTGGACGAGACCAACCTCGCCCGGCGCCTCCGGGAATTCCGCGACGGCGGCTTCGGCGGCGTTCACGTCGTCCCCATCTACGGCGTGCGCGGCGCCGAGGCGCGCGATGTGCCGTACCTTTCGCCGCGGTGGCTCGAGCTGTTCGCGTTCACAGTTCGCCAGGCCCGCGCCCTCGGCCTCGGCGTGGACCTGACCGTCGGAACCGGCTGGTGTTTCGGCGGTCCGCCGGTGACCGAGGACCTCGGCGGCCAGGCATGGGAGGTGAGGGATGGTCGCCTCCACACGCGGCCGACCCGGTTGCGGGTGAAACGCGCCGCTCCTGGCGGAGAAGGGTACATGACCAATCCATATTCGCCGCGCTCGATGCGCGTGTGGCTGGACTGGTGGTTCGAGCGGTTCCAGCCTCCCGCCGACGCGCGGCCGCGGGCGGTCTACCACGACTCCTACGAGTACTTCGGTTGCACTTGGTCGCCCGAATTGCGCGGGTTCTGGATCAAGCGGCACGGCAACGACCCCCTCGAGGAACTGGACGCGCTTGCGGGACGCGGGCCCGTGGACCGGCGCGCCCCCGTCGCCGCGGATTAGCGCTCGGCGTTGTCCGACATTGCGATCGAATGCGTTGTAGAGCTCCAAATCGCTGACAGCCGTCGGTGCGGCTTCCTCACCCGGCTGCAGGCCCATGGCGCGGCGGCCAACCTGCTTGACCTCTACGCGCTGGCGGACATTGCGGAGACCGAGATGTTTGGCCGCGGCGACCGCGATCCGCTGGCCTCGGGATTCGACGAACGGTTTGGCGAGGGCGACCGCGACCCGATCGTATCGAAGTTTGCCTCGTCGGCTGCCCACCTCGCCGGCCGCCCCCTGATCGCCGCCAAGACGGGCACGTGGATGGCCGAGCACTTCTGCGAGACGTTGGAAGAACTGAAGTGCCTCGCCGACCTCCTGTTCGCCGCGGGCGTCGACTACGTCATCTACCATGGTTCCGTGTACTCGCCGGACGACGCCGCATGGCCGGGCTGGCTGTTCTACGCCTCCTCACAACTCCATCCGCGCAATCCGCTCTGGCGGGAGATCCGGACGCTCAACGACTCGATCGCGTGCGTGCAGTCGGCGCTCCGCGCCGGCCGGCCGGACCACGATCTCCTGGTCTACTGGCCGATGCACGACCTTTGGATGACGCCGCCGCCGGCAGGCAAACCGGCCGCGCCGATCGCCTGCGCCGTCCACCATCCCGCCTGGCTGCGCGGGCAGCCGGTGGGCCGCTCCGCCGCTGGACTTTGGCGGCGCGGAGTGGCCTTCGATTTTGTGTCCGATCGCCTCCTCGAGCGCCTCGAGGTCGGAGCGGACGGGTCGCTTCGCACGCCCGAGGGCGTCGGGTGGCGCGCGGTCTGGGTGCCGCCCTGCGCGACGATGCCCGAAACGACCCTGGCCCGGCTGGCCGACCTCGGCGAGCGCGGGGCGGCGATCCTCTGGGAGGACCGGCTGCCGGAGGACGTGCCGGGCTGGGGTCGTCTCGACGAACGCCGCGCCCGCCTGCGCGAGGCCCGTGGCCGCGCCGAGGCCCGGTTGCGCGCGTCCGGTTCCCGTTGCGCCGTCGGCGGTGCCGACGGGCTGCTGGCCCTCGCCGGCTGCGCCCGCCGTCGCACGGCCCCGGCGACGGCCTGTTGGTCGTCCGCCGACGCTTGGACCACGGACGACTCGTCTGGCTTGCATGGCAGGGGGCCCGGACGTTCGACGCCGACTACGAGTTCGAGGGAACGGAACGCACCGCGGAACTGATCGATCCGCTCACCGGCGAAACCGGCCGGGTCCCGCTGGCCGCGCCCTCCGACCGGCGGCGCGCGTTACGGCTGGTGCTCGAGCCGGGCCAATCCGTTCTCATGCGACTGGTCGACGACCTCGATGGCCTGCCCGAGTGGCGTTGGCGGCGTCTGGGGGAGATCGCTCAACGGCTCGACAGCGAATGGCGGGTCGAGTTTCTTGAGGGCGGTCCTGCGCGCCCTGCGTCGTTCCACACCCGCCGTCTCGAATCCTGGGCGCACCGCGGCGACGTCGCGGCTGAGGCGTTTTCCGGCACGGCTTGCTACCGGATCGAGTTCGACGTTCAACCCTTGGAAACACAGAGCCGAACGGTTTCCAATCCTTGGACGGAACGCGAATGGCTGTTGGACCTTGGCGACGTGCGGCACGTCGCGCGCGCCCGCCTGAACGGCCGGGATCTGGGCGCCCGCGTCCAGCGGCCATACCGGTGGACGATCCCCGCGGGCCTGTTGCGGGCGGCCGGCAACCGGCTGGAGGTCGAGGTGACGAACCTGGCCGCCAACCGCATCCGCGACCTCGACCGGCGCGGCGTGCAATGGCGGATTTTCCACGACATCAATTTCGTGAACATCCGTTACCGGCCGTTCGACGCCTCCGGCTGGCCGACGATGCCGTCGGGCCTGCTGGGCCCGGCCGCGATCGTCGGGACAAGATAGGAATAACGGGCGGCCCGGACCGCGCTCAGGCTCAATCCATCTCTGCGATGTCCACCGGTTCGACGCCGTGGGCCGGCTCGTAGCGAGTCGGCCCGGTGAACGTGCCCAGGATGAGCCGGTGGATGTCCGTGTTGTCGAGAACACCCGCCACTCGTTCCGCGCCGGGGCCGACCGCGAAGATCGGGACTCGGTCGGCCGTGTGGCCCTTCGAGGTCCAAGACACCTTCGGCATTCGACCGGCGGGCTGGCCTTCGACGATGGCCAGCCCGCCGGTTTCATGGTCGGCGGTGACGATCACGAGGGTATCGCCTCGCTGCTGTGCCCACCTCACGACCGCCTGGACGGCGCGGTCGAACTCCAGCGTCTCGCCCACCACCTGCTCGAGATGGTTTTTGTGGGCGGCCTTGTCGATGCACGCCCCCTCGATCATCGCGAAAAACCCTTGGGAGGTCGCGGCGAGGATGTCGAGGGCGGCCGTCGCCATTTCCGAGAGGTGCGGCCGCCATTCATAGTCGCGCGTCCGGCCCTCGGCGGCATCCCACTCGTACGCCATCGGCCCGCCGTCGCTGAACAAGCCCAGCAGCCGGGGTGGCGGGCTGGCGACCGCGGCCGCCAGCTCGGCGCGGCTGGTCACCACGAGGTATCCCGTCGTCCTGGCCGCCTCCGGTCGGAGGAGGGCCTTGGGGTGTTTCTCGGCGCCGCCCAGCAGCACGTCGGGCATCGTCTCGGTCAGTATTTGCCGGGCGATCTCGACGACCTCGCCGCGGTTCGTCATGTGCGCGGCAAAGGCGGCGGGGGTGGCGTCCGTGAGGTGGGCGGTGCTGACGAGCGCGCTTTTCCGGCCGCCCTTCCGGAACGTCTCCACGACGGTCTCCAGTCGGGACCCGTCGCCGGGAAGGGCCAGCGACAACACGCCGTTGAAGACCTTGCGACCGGTGGCCATCGCGGTGCCGGCGGCGGCCGAGTCGGTGACGCGCGGTTTGACCGCCGCTGGATCGGCGCCGGGCGGCACCAGGTAGGCCGAATGGGTCACGACCTCGCCGCGGTGAGGCAGCGACTCCATGAAGAGGGCGCCAGGGCGTCCGTGCGCGTACCACGAGGCGGCGGCGATGTGGCCGGTGCCCATCCCATCGCCGATCATCAGGACCACGTTGGTGACCGCGGCGCGAACGACCGCCGGCACGACCGCGACGCCGCCCAAGATCCGGATTCGGAGGTTCATGCGGCGCATCCCCTTTTGCATCCGAAAACGGGTCAAGGTACACCGGCATCTTCCGAGGGGCAAATGCCCGCCCAACTGCCGCGCGACGAGCCGACCAAGGAGGGGGCGGCGGACGCCTCGACGGCCTCGGCGACGAGCAACAGCGAGATGCCCGGTAGCCGCAGCCACCGCTCCAGCCGCTGGAACGCCGGCACGGCCAGGTCGAAGAGCTTCATCTGCAGTCGCCCGATCCGGCGGCGGCGCAGCAACCGGCTGTTGACCCACCATCCGACGATCGCGAAGAAGTTGAACGACTGCAGGCTGTGCACGACGAAGCCCGCCTCCTCCGCCAACGCGCGCAGGCGCCCGCGTGTGTAGCGGCGGCGGTGG
The DNA here is from genome assembly GCA_937139365.1 of uncultured bacterium. Classification (GTDB taxonomy): domain Bacteria; phylum Verrucomicrobiota; class Kiritimatiellia; order PWTM01; family PWTM01; genus CAACVY01. The sequence continues at coordinate 11,544 of CAKZPT010000084.1, forward strand.
CCCAGGCTGCGATCGTACTCGCCGTACAGCGCCGGATACTGGGGGGCGAGCAGCACGAGGCGCCCGCCCGGAACGAGCAGCCGTCGCAGGCGCCGCAACGCCGCCGCGTCATCGTCGATGTGCTCGATCACGTTCAGGCAGACGACGGTGTCGAAGGCGTAGCGGGCGAGGGCCTCCGCGTCGGCGTCGGAGTCGAGGTCGAAGCGCTCGACGCACACCTGCGCGTGGCCGCGCCAGGCATCCGCGAGCAGGCGGAGGTACTCGTCGTCCACGTCGCTGAGCACGAGCAGATCGCGCCGCGGGAGACGATGGCTCAGGTTCCCGATGCCGGAGCCGACCTCGAGGACGCGGCGGCCGAGGACGGGCAGGATCGTACGGGCGATCCAGTCGAGGAACCGCCGCGCGCGGGCCATGTCGGCCAGGATTTCGTGCCCGTAGCGCTCCTCGAAGCAGTCGTCCACTAGCCAGTACCACAGGATCGTGCCGATCGCGGCCACGCCGTCGCGCCATCCGATCTTCTTGCCCTCGGCGTAGCTGCGGCCGTGGTAGCTGATCGGCACTTCGTAGACGACGCAGCGGCGTTTGGCGATCTTCGCGGTGAGCTCCGGCTCGATGCCGAACCGCCGGGAGCGGATCGGGATCGTCTTGATGACGTCGGCGCGGAAGGCCTTGTAGCCGGTCTCCATGTCGGTCAGGTTCAGGCCCGTGCAGAGGTTGGAGAGGAAGGTCAGGAAGCGGTTGCCGAGCTCGTGATGATAATTGAGCACGCGCCGCATTTGACGGGGAACGAAACGGGAGCCGTAGACGACGTCGGCCAGGCCGCTGACGAGCGGCTCGAGCAGCACGGGGTAGTCGGCGGGGTCGTATTCGAGATCGGCGTCCTGGAGCAGGACGAACTGGCCGGTGGCCTCGCGTACGCCCCGGGCGACGGCCGCGCCCTTGCCGAAGTTGGTCTCTTGGAACACGGCGCGGACGACCGGGGCGTGGCGCTCGGCGAGGCGGCGGGCGATCGCGGCGGAGCCGTCGGTGGAGCCGTCGTCGACGACGATCACCTCCCGCCCGAGGCCGGCGGGCAGGGGCGCCGCGAGCACGCGTTCCACGCAGCGCTCGAGCCAGGCGCGCTCGTTGTACGACGGGATGACGATGGAGACCCGGCCGCCGTCCGGCGGGGCGGCGGGGGCGGTCATCGGGCCCCCCGGCGGCGCGTCACTCGACGTCCAGGCTCCATTCGTAGACCTTCAAGGCGGGGTCGCGCTCGGCGAGGCGGCGGCGGACGATCGCCGCGGCGGCCTCGTCGCGTGCGAGGATGCCGAGGAATCCGCCGCCGCCGGCGCCGGCGAGCTTTCCGCCGACCGACCAGGGCTCGACGTCGCGCAGCAGGGCGTCGATCCACGGGTTGCTGCACTCGGGGGTGAGCTGCTGTAGCGCCGCCCACGCGTTGCGAAGGACGGCGCCCAGGTCGTCGAGCCGGCCCATCGCTAGCGCCGCGCGCCCCTCGTCGGCCAGCTCGACCAGCGTCCGGATCGCGGCCAGCGTGCGGGCGTCGCGGCGCAGGTAGCGTTCCACGACGAGCTGCAGGATGTTCCGCGCCAGCCGCTGCTGGCCGGTGAACACCAGCACGAACCGGCGTTGGAACTCCTCGAGGACGGACGGGCGCAGCGGCACGGCCTCGATCTCGAGCCGCAGCGGACGCCGGGGTACGGTGCGGACGCACTTCACGCCGCCGACGAGCCCGCCGACCTGGTCCTGCCATCCGCCGCCGGTGCGCATCTGCTGCTCGAGGACGAGGACCAGATCGCTGACGGTGCGCGTGTCCGCCGGTCGGCCGCCCAGCTCTTGCAGCGCGCGGATGACGGCGGCGCCGAGGATACTGCTGGTGCCCAAGCCGCTGCCCTTCGGCACGTCGGCGCGGGTGCGGAGACGGACGCCCTGCGTGATGCCGGCCGCATTGCCGTAGCCGGTGATGCGCAGCGCGGTCTTGAGCAGGTGGAAGGGGTCGGCCACCCCGTCGTGGCGCAGCGCATCCACCGGCGTGTCGAAGACACGGCGCGCGTCCAGATCCTCCACCTGTAACTCCCAGCGGGGGGCGTCGAGCGTCTCGGCGGCGATGCGCACGGGCCGAGCCCCGTTCAACCGTAGCGCGAAGTTGAGGACCATCGCCGGCCGTTCGAGACAGTACGGGGGCGTGTCGCTCCACCCGCCGGAGATGTCGAACCGGACGGGCAACTCCACCTCGACCCGCCCCCGCGGGCGGTCGCGGACGGGGGCGGGTTCGACGTAGCGGACGGCGGCGGCGACCTCGTCCTGCACGGCGGCGAACGCCTCGGCGGCGGCCCGATCGGCCTCCTCGAGGCAGCCGCCGGCCCGCAGCAGGTCGGCCCGCATCTGCCGGCGGCGGCTGCGCGGACAGGCCCGCTCGCCGCCGTCGCCGGCCAGCCGCCGGTCGGCGAGCGTGACGGCGCGCGAACGCAGGCCGTCGGTATGTAGCCGGCGGGCCAGCTCGTACACGTTGCGGTCGAGGCTCCGCTCCACCGCCCGACCGAGCGTCTGCAACAGCAGCTCCGACTCGCGTGCGGCCATCCCACGCATCCAGCCCGGAAAGTCGGCCCGGCCATGAATTTCGGCCATCGAGAGTCGCTCGGCGGCCCGCCAGTCGCGACGCGCCCGTTCGGCCGCCGTCCCGTGGCCGTCTCCGGACAGCCACATCGCGAACCGCAGGCTCGCCGGCTCCTCCTGGACCGGAAAGAGCCGGGCGAACCACACCGCCCGCGGCTCGCCCTCGCGCCAGAGGTCGGCCGGTCCGACGCCGTGCTCGGCCATCCAGAGGTCGAGGTCGCGATTGCAGAACGTTGGCGACGCTGTCGAACCCGGATGGTCGTCCACGCCGCAGCAAACCCACACCGTTTGCGCGCGGCCGTCGGAGCGCAGAGGGAGCTGCCAGAGGCAGGTGTGGTCCGGCAGCGCGAGGGCCTCGCCGCCGTCGTCGCCGCCGACGACGACGCAGCGCCGGCCGATGGCGGCGTGGGGTCCTAGGCGGCATCCGTAGACGAAACTGCCTCCGCCGATCTGCGCGGCGGGGTCGAGGGCGCTCAGGTAGACACGCGCCTCGCCCGAGACGGCCGGCCCGCCGTCGGCGAGGATGCGCGAGGGCAGTTCCCCGGCCCACGGTCGCTGGAGATGATCGAGGATCTCGGCGCTTGTTCCGAAGTGAAGGAACACCAGGTCGTCCGCCCGCCGGTGATCGAGGTCGATGCCGCCCAGCCGCTCCACCAGCGGCGCGGTCCACGGACGGCCGCGAAGTTCGTCGCGGGAGGCGGCGATCATCGCGCCGGCGAGCTCCTCGTAGAGGCTGCAGGCGGCGCCGGCGTCGAGCAGCCGATCATAGGCGCCCGGCCGCTCGACGGCGGCGGCGATCAGCGCCGCGAACGCGGTCCCGGCAAAGCCCCAGACGCCCGTATCGAGCAGCGCGGCCCCGCCCTCGATCAACCCGCCGGCGGCCTCGAGGGCCTCCGGGGCCGGTTTTTGCAGAAGGCGCCGCACCCGGCCCGAGGGGTCGGCGACGACGACGCCGTGCCGCGAGGCCAGGTCGAGCGGGACGGGGCACGTGATCACCGCGGCGCCGTCGGCCGGCCATTCGATCGCGGCTGGATCGAACAGCAGGAGCATGTCGCCCGACAGCGCGACCAGCCCGCCGCGCGGCAGCCGGAACGCGAAGGCGGAACTGACGGCGACGAGATGGTCGAAGATCGTCGGCGGCGCGTGGTCGGGGTCGGCCAGCAGCGGCAGCGGGATGAAGGCCTTGCCGAAGGTGTTGGCCCACGGCACGCGGCGGCTGTCGCCGCCGGAGTGGATCAACAGCACCCGCCGGCGGGCGAGGTCGGGGTCGAGGGCGGCGGCGGCGCGCAGGGCGTTGAGGGTCGCTCCGCCGCTGCCGATGCGGCGTCCGCCGGGGTCGGGAACGACGAGCGTGCGGGTGGCCCGCGCCAGCACGCCGCGGGCGCGGGCGGCCTCGATCGCCAGCGAGTACCATTCGGCCTGCGACTCGCTGGCGGCCGTCAGCAGCACCCAGTCCCACGAGGGAAACCGGTCCGGCGCGGCGATGGCCAACCGATGGCGGGCCCAGCAGGCCGCCAGATGTTGCATCTGCCGCTCGCCCGGCCGATGCACGGCCAACCCTCAGAGCCGGCCGTCCGCCTGGCCGGCGGGCAGCACGTACTTGACGTCGAAGATCACGTGGCGCGGTTTCCCGAGGGCCCGGATGCCGCGCGGGCCCATCTCGCGGAACTGCCGATGGCCGACTGCGATCACGATCGCGTCGTAGGCGCCTGGGCGCAGCCGCCGCACGAGGCGCAGACCGTATTCGCGGATGGCGTCCGACGGATCGGCCTCGGGGTCGTGCACGTCCACCTTCATGCCGTATGCCTTCAGCTCGCGGACGATGTCCACGACGCGGGTGTTCCGAATGTCGGGGCAGTCCTCCTTGAACGTCAGCCCCAACACCAGCGCCCGGGCGCCGCGCAGCGGGATGCTCCGGGAGGCCATCAGCTTGACGACGCGGCCCACCACGTAGAGGCCCATGTTGTCGTTCGTGCGGCGACCGGCGAGGATCATCTCGGGATGGAAGCCAACCTGCTGGGCCTTGTGCGTGAGGTAGTAGGGGTCCACGCCGATGCAGTGTCCGCCGACGAGGCCCGGGCGGAAGGGCAGGAAATTCCACTTGGTGCCGGCCGCCGCCAGCACCTCCTCCGTGTCGATGCCGAGCCGCTCAAACAGCATCGCCAGCTCGTTGACCAGCGCGATGTTCACGTCGCGTTGCGTGTTTTCGATCACCTTGGCCGCCTCGGCGACGCGGATGCTGCTGGCGCGAAACGTGCCGGCCTGGATGATTGCGCGGTAGACGGCGTCCACGACCTCGGCCACCTCGGGGGTGGAGCCGGAGGTGATCTTTCGGATGTTGACGAGCCGGTGCTCGCGGTCGCCGGGGTTGATCCGCTCGGGGCTGTAGCCGACGAAGAAATCGCGATTGAACCGCAGACCCGAGCGCCGCTCGAGGATGGGCACGCAGACCTCCTCCGTTGCGCCGGGATACACCGTGGACTCGTAGACGACGATGTCGCCACGCTTGAGGACGGAGCCGACGGTCTCACTGGCCGACTTCAGCGGCGAGAGGTCGGGCCGCTTGAACTCGTCCACCGGCGTCGGGACCGTGACGACGAAAAAGTTGCAGGTTCGCAGCCGACGGGGATCGCCGGTGACCGACAGGTGCCGGGCGGCGCGCAGGTCGGAGGGATCCGTCTCGCGGGTTGAGTCGCGTCCGGCACGCAACTCGCGAACGCGGATGGGGTTGATGTCGAACCCGGAGGTCGGGAACCGGCGTCCGAACTCGACGGCCAGCGGTAGCCCGACATAGCCGAGGCCGATCACTCCGATCTTCAAGTTGGCTGGCAACGCATCGCCCATGACGGTACTCCTCGCGCGGGCACCGCGCGGCGGGCATCATGCCGAATTTCCGCAGCGCGGAAAAGGCGGACCGCCGCTTGCGCGGTCCCTGGCCGTCCGCTAGGCTCCCCGCCCGATGGCGGAGCCGTCCAGGCCGCCCGTGGCGCGGGCGCTGAACCGGCCCGATCGCGAGTTCGACCTCCAACTGCGTCCCGGGCGCTTCTCCGATTTCGTCGGCCAGAGCCGGGTCCGCGAGCGGCTGGAGCTGATGGTCGAGGCCGCGCGGGGCCGGGGGGACGTGCTCGACCACATCCTCCTGTGCGGTCCGCCCGGCCTCGGCAAGACCACGCTGGCCTACATCCTCGGCGAGGCGATGGGCGTCAACGTCCGCGCCAGCTCCGGCCCCGTGATCGACAAGCCCGGCGACCTGGCCGGGCTGCTGACCAATCTCGAGCGGGGCGACATCCTCTTCATCGACGAGATCCATCGGATGCAGAAGACGGTCGAGGAGTACCTCTACTCGGCGATGGAGGATTTCGTGATCGACATCATGCTCGATCAGGGGCCGCACGCTCGGTCGGTGCGGCTGAACCTGCAGCGGTTCACGCTGGTGGGGGCGACGACCCGCAGCGGGCTGCTCACCGCGCCCCTGCGGACGCGCTTCGGCATGACGGCCCGGCTGGACTACTACGGCGAAGACGAGCTGGCCGAGATCCTCGCCCGGTCGGCGCGCATCCTGAACGTGGACCTTGAGCCGGGCGGCGCCAGCGAGATCGCCCGGCGCGCGCGCGGCACACCGCGGATCGCCAACAACCTGCTGCGCTGGGTGCGCGATTACGCGCAGGTGCGGGCCGGCAACCGAATCACCGGCGAGGTCGCCGACGCGGCGCTCGCGATGCTGAACGTGGACCGCCGCGGCCTGGACGAGATGGACAAGCGGCTGCTCGAGACGCTGGTCCGCAGGTTCGGCGGCGGGCCGGTCGGCCTGAACAGCCTTGCGGTCGCTGTCGGTGAGGAACCGGGCACGATTGAGGAGGTGTACGAGCCGTACCTGATCCAGGAGGGATACCTCCAGCGAACGCCGCAGGGCCGGATGGCCACCGCGCTGGGATACGAGGCGCTGGGGTTGCCATCGCCGCCTCGGCAGGGGACGCTCCTATGATCCGCCCACATCTCCGCGCGCCGGTCGCCTGATGGACGCGGCGGGATCCACGCCCGCCCCGCCGGCGGGCGAGCCATGGCGCAGCCTCCGCATCTCGATCCTTGAGGGCTGTTCGTCGGCCGTGTTCGGCGCGCTGACGGGCGAAGCGATCGCCACGGCCTTGCTGCTGGCCCTCGGCGGCGGTGACGTCCACGTCGGCGCGATGTCCGCCCTCGGAACGCTGGCGACCGTGGGCGGACTTTTGGGGGCGCGCGCGGCGGGCGTGGTGGGACGCTGGAAACCGCTCGTGGTGGGGCCCTCGTTGGCCAGCCGGCTTTCGTGGGCGGTGGCCGCGGCCCTTCCGTTTCTGCCGCTGACGCGTGAGGCGCGCCTGTGGGGGTTCCTTGCGTTGGCGTTTGCGTCGAGTTTTCTCGTCAATTTCGCGGCAAACCCGTGGATTTCGTGGATGGCCGCGATGGTGCCGGAAGCCCGCCGCGGCCGGTATTTCGCGTTGCGCAACACCGTGGTCAACGCCGTCGGCATGTCGGCGACCTACGCGGTCGGCCATCTCGTCACGCGGGCCCGGGCGGCGGCCGGCGGAGGGCCGGAGGTCCTCGCGCCGTTTTTGGCGGCGTCGCTGCCGTTCACGCTGCTGACGACCTGGCTCTACACTCGGCAGTGGGAGCCGCCGGGGCCCCGAGAGCCTCCGACGCCGCTGCACGGCATGTTCAGAGCGGCGTGGCGCGATCCCGGCTTCCGCCGCATGATGACGTTTTCGATGTTGTGGGCGGCGGTCTGCGGAGTCGCGGGCCCCTTTTTCATGCCCCACATGCTCCGCCACCTCGGCATGACGATGCGGCAGGTCGCGACGTACTCGATTCTCGCCGGGCTCGTCGGTCTGGCGGCCCAGCCGCTGTGGGGCCGGATCGCCGACCGGGCCGGCCATCGGCCGACGCTGGTGTTCAACGTCTGCGCTGTGGGGGTGTTGCCGCTGCTATGGCTGGCGGCGCGGCCGGGGCGCCTCTGGCCGATCTGGCTGGACGCGCTGGCGACGGGCCTGTTCTGGCCGGGCCTAAACCTCGCGCTGTTCAACCTCGCCCTTGGCACGGCGCCGCCGGGGTACCGAACGGCGTGTCTGGCGGTGCGCAGCCTCTCGGTCGGGATGGTCCAGGCCGCCGCGGCCCTGCTCGGCGGCGCGATCGCGCATGCGCTGGAGGGCCGCGGAGCGGCGGGGGTTAATCACCACGTGCTGTTCGTCGCGTCGAGCCTGGGCCGGTTCGCGCTGGTCGGGTTGGCGGCGCGGTTGAGCGAGGAACGCGCGCAATCCGTCGCCGGAATGGTGCGGATGGCGGGCGGGGCGGCGGGCCGCCTGTTCGCCGACCGGCTCGAGGCGGGATGGACGTGGGTGCGCGGTCGGCGCCTCCCGGCCGCGGCGGAGGACGCTACCGAAACTCGATCCGGAAGCTGATCACATCCTCCGCCGGCGTCGCGGTGACGCGGTGGTGGCTCTTCGCGAAGACCCGCTGCATTGCGCGGTTGTCCTTCAGCACCTCTGCGGTGAAGCCCGCGATGCCGTTCCGCTTGGCGATCGTCTCCAGGTGCTGGAGCAGGAAAGTGCCGATGCCGCGGTTCTGCCAGTCGTCGCGGACCACGAACGCGACCTCCGCGAAGTTGGTCGTCTCGTCAAGGTAGTAGCGGCCGATCGCGATGATCTCCTCGCCGTAGGCGGCCGGCAGCGTCGCGACGATCGCCACGTCGCTGCGGTGGTTGATGAAGACGTAGTCCTGGAACTCCCGGCGCGGGATGTGGTGGGTCCGCGTCATGAACCGGTAGTAGATCGTCTCCTGCGACAGCGCGTAGAACAGCTCGCGCATCCGCGGCTCGTCCGTCGGATGGATCGGCCGGAACGTCACTTGCGTGCCGTCCTCCAACACCATCGAGGTGCGGAACTGCGGCGGGCCGATGACGATGCGCCCCTCGAAGTCTTTCATCTCCGGCCGCAGGTACTTGGCCTCCACCGCCTCGCGCAGCAGTTGCGCGCGGAAGTCGGGGTGCGCGATCGAGATCAGCGCGATCGCCCGCTCCTGGATGCTCTTGCCATGGAGGTAGGCCACGCCGTGCTCGGTGACGACGTAGTGCACGTCGCCGCGCGTGGTGACGACGCCCGCTCCGGGGCTCAGCCGCGTGACGATGCGCGAGACGCGCCCGGCGGGGGTCTCCGCGGTCGAGCGCAACGCGATGATCGCCCGACCGCCGTCGCTGCGCGCCGCCCCGCGGTTGAAGTCGAGTTGCCCGCCGATGCCCGAGTAGAACCGGCTGCCGAGCGAGTCGGCGCACACCTGCCCGGTGAGGTCGACCTCCAGCGCCACGTTGACCGCCACCTGCTTGTACTGCCGCCCGATCACCTCGATGTCGTTGACGTACTCCGTGGGGTGGAACGCGAACTTCGGGTTGTCGTGCAGGTACTCGTACAACCGTCGGGTCCCGAGGCAGAAGCTGGCGACGACCCGACCGCGGTCCTGTGTCTTGTAGGCGCCGGTGACGGCGCCGGATTCGACCAGGTCGATGATGCTGTCCGTGAACATCTCGGTGTGGATGCCGAGGTCCCTCTTGGTCTTCAGGAACCCGGCGAGGGCCTGCGGGATCCCGCCGATGCCCAGTTCGACGGTGGAGCGGTCCTCGATCAACGCGGCGACGAACTCGCCGATGCGCCGGGTCACGTCGTCCGGGGCCGGCGGCGAATACTCGACCAGCGGCTCGTCCACCGGAACGAGCATGTCGAGGTCGTCCACGTGGAGGAAGCTGTTGCCGAGCGTCCGCGGCATGCACGGGTTCACCTGTGCGATGACCAGGCGCGCGTTCTCGGCGGCGCTCTTCACGATGTCCACCGAGATGCCGAGGCTGCAGCGGCCGTGCGCGTCGGGCGGCGTGACCTGGATCAGCGCCGCGTCCAGCGGCAACCGCCCCTCGGAAAAGAGCCGGGGAATGTCGGAGAGCGAGATCGGCGTGTAGTCGCCCAGCCCCTCCTGGATGATGCCCCGGACGTTCGCGGCGATGAAGAAGCTGTTGACGCGAAATTTCTCGGCCAGCTCGCGGTTCGCGTAGGGCGCGTCGCCGAGCGTGAGCAGGTGGACGACCTCCGTGTCCACCAGGTCGGGGCGCGCCGCCATCGCGCGCACCAGCGCCAGCGGCTGGGCGCAGCCGGTGCCGACGAAGACGCGCTGGCCTGGCCGGAGCCGCGCAATGGCCTGCTCGGCGGTCGCGATGCGGTCCGCGTAGCGGGCGGCCCAGTGGGCGTCGTGGGACATCGCGCAGGACGTCGTCATGATCGTGCCTCACCTCGCCGAACGAAGGGTGAACCGGGCGTCGGCGGCCAGCGACACGCCGCCCACCGGCCCCACGATGAAGGGGTTGATGTCCATCTCGAGGATATGCGGAAAATCGGTGACGAGTTGGCTGATGCGCTGAAGGCTGACGGCGATCGCATCGATATCCACCCGCGCCTGTCCGCGCACCCCTCGCAGCAACGCGTAGGAGCGTGTGCTCTCCAGCATCTGTCGCGCCTCCTCCTGCGTGATCGGGGCGATGTGGAAGGTGACATCCTTCATCACCTCCACGAAGATGCCTCCGAGGCCGAACATCAGCATCGGGCCGAACTGGGGGTCGCGCGTCATGCCGAGGATGACCTCGCGCCCGCGGGGGCACATCTTCTCGACGTAGACGCCCTCCAGCCGCGCCTCGGGCAGCCGCTGGCCAATCCGGAGCATCATCAGGTCGAACGTGTCGCGCACCGCCTCCGGCGAGTCGAGGTTCAGCCGCACCCCGCCGATGTCCGATTTGTGGATGATGTCCGGCGAGACGATCTTCATCGCCACCGGGAATCCGATCCGCTCGGCCGCCTCGACCGCCTCCTCCCGCGTCAGCGCATGAAAACCCGGGGGGACGTTGAAGTCGTACGCGCGCAGGATATCCTTGGCCGCGACCTCGCCGACTTGGTGCTGCTGCAGGCGCAACTGGCGCGCGATGATGCGCTCGACGCGGCGGCGGTTGACCGGGAACCGCGCCACGATCCGCGGCGGGCGCCGCAGCCACCGGGCGTACTCGCACATCGCGTTTAGCGCGCGCACCGCCCGCTCGGGCGAGGGGTAGTTCGGAAGGCCCCGCTCCATGAACAGCTTGATCGCCGGCGCCACGTCGCGCCCGCCCATGAACGACGCCAGCACCGGCTTCGAGCCGTCGGCCGCGTCCGCAATGGCCGCGGCGGTCTGGGGCACACGGGTGACCGCCTGCGGGGTCAGGAGCACGATCACCGCATCCACCTGCGGATCGGCGATCGCCGCGTGGACGGCGGCGGCGTAGCGGCCGGCGTCGGCATCCCCGAGGACGTCGATTGGGTTGGCCGAGCTGGCGGCCTCGGGGAGCACGCCGCGCAGCGAGTCGCGCGTCGCCTCGGACAGCGGGCTCATCGTCAGCCCGATCTGCTCGATCGCGTCCGCGGCCATGATCCCCGGGCCGCCGGCGTTGGTGACCACCGCCACCCGCTCGCCCTTCGGCAGCGGCTGCATCGTGAAGGCGAGCGCATAGTCGATCATCTGCTCGAACGTCTCGGCGCGGATCACGCCCGAGCGCCGGAACGCGGCGCCGTAGGCGATGTCCGCCCCGGCCAGGCTGCCGGTGTGGGACGAGGCCGCCCGCACCCCCGCCTGCGTCACGCCCGACTTGAAGATCACGATCGGCTTGCGCGCCGCGGCGTTCTCCGCGGTGCGGATGAACTTGTCGCCGTCCATGATGCTCTCGAGGTAGCCGACGATGACGTTGGTGTCGGGGTCCGCGGCCAGCGCCGCGATCAGGTCGTTCTCGTCCACGTCCCCCTTGTTGCCCAGGCTGATCATCTTCGAGATGCCCAACCGGTGCAGCGCCGCGTGGTCGAGGATCGCCGACATCAGGGCGCCCGACTGGGACATGAAGGAGATGTGGCCCCGCGCCGGCCAGACCTTCGCAAAAGAGGCGTTGAGGTTGCGCTCGGTGTTCAGCAGGCCGAGGCAGTTGGGGCCGACCAGCCGCACCTGGCGCGCGCGGCAGAGCCGCACCAGCTCACGCTCCAGGTCCGCTCCCTCGGGTCCAGTCTCCTTGAAACCGGCCGTGATCACGATCAGCGCCTTCGCCCCCGCCCCGATGCAGTCCTCCACCGCCGCCATCACCGCGGGGCGCGGCACCACCACCACGCCCAGGTCCACCGAACGCCCGTACTCCCTCAGGCTCGGATAACAGCGCAGCCCGAGGATCTCCGAGGCCGTCGGATTGACCGGCACGATCTGGCCGGTGAACCCGCACTCGATCAGGTTGGCGAGAATCCGGTTGCCGACCTTGTCCGGCGACCGGGAGGCCCCTACGACGGCCACCGACCCCGGCGAAAACAACGCGTCCAGCATGGCGTCCTTCCTGTCTCCGGCGCGCGGCCCCGCGCCCATCGATCGAAAACATCAAACGTCCCGGCGGGAACGACGGTTTGAACACATGCCGGGGAGACCGGGCCTCGTACTTTACGGCCGCAAGGAAAGCCGTTCAAGCCGCCGCCCTTGGCCGGCCCCCGGTGAGGATGCGCCGGCTTCCTTGTCGCCGTCCGGCCGTCCCAGTACAAGGGACCGCATGAGTGCCTGCCTGTGGGCCGTCGCCTTTGCCGTCGCGCCATGGCCCGCCGACCTCTGCCGTCGCCGATCCCGTCGGGCTTCCGGCCGGCCCCCTCGCCGGCGCGGATGCCGTCGGACTCCGAGTGGCTGACGCCGCGGGGCTCGAACTGCTGTACGACCTTCGGACCTTTGATGGCCGCCCCTGCCGGTCGGGCCGGGTCGAATCCGGCGACCGCCTGTTTGTGCCGGCGAGCGTGGGTCCAGGGGAGGCCACCAGGCTGTGGGTCTATCTCGACAATCCGCGGCCGGCGTCTGTGACGGACTTTCTCTGCGTCCCTTTCCGCAACGGCGGTGTCGAGGGGGGAGGTACGCGACCGAAGCGTGGACGGCCGCGGAGACGGACGCCCTCCACCGGGCGTCGTGGGTGACGGGGACGGGACGTGGCGGCGGAAAGGCGTTGCAGGTCGGGGTCGCCCCCGGCGCTCCGCACCGCTGGGCGCAATGGCGGCCGGAGGGCATCCCCGTTGCGGTCGGCCAAACCTACGAGCTAGCCGGGTGGGTCCGCACGGAGGGCCTGCATGGCAGCGCCGGCTGGTTCATCCACCTCCATGACGAGGCCGGCGCGATGGTTCTAAACCGGCATGTGACGATGGACGACGCCGATCGCGACTGGACCCGTCTGGCGCTGTCCTTCACTGCACCTACGGGCGCTGTGAGGGCGACCGTGGGAACGTTCCTGCGAGGTGAGGGAAAAGTCCGGTATGACGACGCCGAATGGCGCATCATCTCTGGCCTCCCCGAAGTGCGGGTGGCCTACGGAGGGGAGGAGGGGCGCGAGATTCCGCCCTTCGCGCCACCTCGAAGCGACCTGCGGCCCGGGGGGAAGGTGACCGCCCGTGTGCGCATGGTGCGGACCGCTCCCGCAGAGCGGTCCACGCTGGCGGTAGCCGACCTGCGGCCCGCCGGCGGCCGGTGGTTGGGTGGCAACCCGGCCGGACGGGCAAAGGTGTTCGACGCGGCCGGCCGGTCGAGGGGATTTTCCAGCTCCACGACATGGTGGCGATCCCCGCTCCGCCATCGGCCGGCTGGGTGAGCGAGTGGGACGTGGCACTGGAGGACGGCCCCGCGGAGACGGGCGGGACCCTAGGAATGCCCGGCGGCGTGAACCTCGCCCCGCCGTTGCTGACTGTAGGAGGCGGCTGGCGGTTCGTCGGTGACGCGGCGGCCTGCGGGGCTCGCGAGATTCGAGATGGGCGGGAAATGCATCTCGAATTCACGATTCCAGGCAGCATGTCCAACAGATGGATCGGATGGGTTTCCCAGCCGTTGCCCATCCAAGCTGGACGGCGGTATCTCTTTGGGGGGCGCATCCGCGCCGCAGGCGAAGCGGATGGGGCCGCAATTCATGCCCACCTCCACGGCCGGACATGGCCGCCGCTCCAGTACCTTGCCACCCGCCCGGCTGGCACGGGCGGGTGGACCGTCACCGCGACCACGTTCCTTGCGCCCTCTGGGGCCGTCTCGATGACGGTGCACCTGACCGCCAACCGCCCGGGCCGGTTCGCGCACGCCGACGTCCTGGTTGCCGAAGTCGAGGCGGCGGTGGTCACGACGCTCGCCGTCCCGGACTGCCGTCCCGTGCGCGGCCTTCGCGTATGGACCGCGAATCCGCTCGTCAAGGTGTTTCGCGACGATCCGCCCCCGGCGGCCGCCGCCGGGGCGTTGACGGCGCGCTGTGTACGAGGGGAGGCAGAGAGCCTGCAGATCGTCGCTTCCGTCGGCGGGCGGCCGCGAAAAGTGCGCGTAAGCGCCGAGCCGTTAAGCGGACCGTCCGGCGGTCCCGCGCCGGTGGTCGAGGTGCGCTGTGTCGGGTACGTGCCGGTGGATCATCCGACCGCCTACTACCGGGCCGAGCCGCTGCCCGGTGCCCGGCCGGTGCCGACGGGCGCCGGCGTCACCGACGGTTGGGCTGGCGACTGGCCGGATCCCCTGATTCCCTCCGCCGAGGCGGACGTCGCGGATGGGGAGAACCAGCCTTTTTGGCTGACCGTGCGTGCCGGGCCGGACACCTTACCGGGATGGTACAGCGGCGGGATCGTCGTGGAGGCCGATGGGCAGCCGCCTGTGCGGCGGTTGCCGATGGCGGTCCGTGTCGAGGCGCTCCGACTGCCGCCGACTCCTTCCCTCAAGGTGCTGCTCGATCTGCGGACGGGGCCCGGCGGCGATTTCGGCTACGGCATCGGGGCGGCGGGAACGGAGGCGCGCCGCGCATGGCTGCGGTTTCTGGCCGAGCACCGAGTTGGCATTGACCGGATCCTGCCCGATCCGGTCTTCCAGCTTCAGGACGGGGCCGTTGCGATCGACGCCGCCGCGTACGAGGAGGAGGCGGCGTACTGTTTTGACCGGCTCTGCATGTCGGCTGCCTATACGCCGTCTGTTTTTTACATGTTCGGCTGGGCCCACCGGCCGGCGGCCCGCTTCGGGTTGGAGCCGCTCACGCCGGACTACGAGGCCGCCATGAAGGGAGCCCTCCGGGCGTCTGCGGATCGAATGCAGGTGCGGGGCTGGCACAACCGGTTTCTTCACTACATCTCCGACGAGCCGCATTTCGATCACGGGTTCGTCGTCCAGCAAATGATCCGGCTTTGCCGGATGTTTCACGATTCCGGCGCCGGCCTGCCGATCTATTCGAGCACATGGCGGCATTGTCCGGCGTGGGACGATGCCTTGGACGTGTGGGGCGTGGGGCAGTACGGTTGTTTTCAGGTGGAGGAAATGGAGCGTCTGTGCGCCCTCGGCCGTTAGGTCATGTTCACCTGCGATGGTCAGATGGCGATCGACACGCCCTACCTCGCCACAGAGCGACTGTTGCCGTATTACTGTTTCCGCTACGGTGCCATCGGATGGGAATTCGGGGGCGTGCCGTGGTGGACCTTCGATCCGTGGCGTTTCGGGTGGCACCCCTTCATCCGGCAAAGCGACGACGGGTCGCGCTACTACTGGATTCGCTATCCCAACGGCGACGGCTACCTAGCTTATCCGGGCACGCCCTTTGGGATCGAGGGACCGATCGGCTCGATCCGCATGGAACAGGTACGAGAAGGTCTGGAAGACTACGAGTTATTGAAGATGGCCGGTCGACGGGCCGACGCCGCCGATGAATCCACGCCGTGTGGCCGGGCGTTGGCGGCGGCTCGAGCGTTGGTCTCCATTCCCAACAAAGGCGGGCTTCGGTCTCTTTCGATTCTTCCCGATCCATCGGAGGTGCAGCGAGTCCGAGAGTCCATTCTTGACATCCACGTTTCTGAAGACTCCATCGCTACGCAATGACATGTCGCCTCATACGCCGCCGCATTTGGGGACAGGCACCTTTTCGCGAAGCATAAGTTATTATTATACAATGGCTTGTGTTCATAAAATTGAGGACAGGCATGTTTTTGAGATGGCCGAAGGGAGGCCAGTCAAGACACTTGTCAAGGCATGTTGCTCCGTTGACATGATTGTATCTTGTCAAGGCTGTTATTTTGTGAAGATGCGGGCGAGGCAGGCGGATCGCCCCTGCCGAGCTATTGACAGAACGACCATATTCTCGGTCGCGAAGGTCTTGTTTCCAAGGATTGGAAGGTAGCAGTTCCGTAGGTTCCAATCCTTGGAAAGCACCGCGTTGCGGGGGAGAGGGCGGCAGGGAGAAGCTCGGCGGCCGTCGTACGGCTTCAACTGCGTCTGGCGGCAGTAACGGAGACGACTCTGACCACACCGCGAAAACGACCGACGAGACGGACACGGACCTGTCTACCCCCGGCAGGGATTTCGGCCGTCTCCCGCGCGGCGATGCCCTCGCGACGGCGCACCGCCGGCTGCTTGTAGACGAAGGCCTCCCGCCATTCGTCTCGGCTGGCGCCGGAGATCAGCAGTGCGACCCCCAGCGCCAGATCGCCCTCGAAACCCGGCTCCCGGTCAAACACCGCTTCGAACTGAATCCGCTGGCCGGGCACCACATCGATCGGCGAGGAGATTAGCTCGACCGGGTCGGAGGCTGTGCGCGACTCGATCCGGAACGCCGGAGACGGCCGCCCTCCGTCCTGCGCGGAGGGGGGCAGGGCCTTGACCGACTGCGAGTGACGGTCGCCATAACGCACCGTCCAGCCGTCGAACGGCGGCGGGCCGGGAGAGGGGACGGTCAACAGGTTGGCGTCGGACGGCGCGGCGCGTGCGGAGGCCCAGGGCTCCGAGGCGGCGCGCACCGTTTGGGCCCGCGCGCCATACCTCCACGCCCACCATCCGCCCGCGGCGGCCGCAGCCGCCAGCGCCGCGCCGAGCGCGGCCGCGACCGTCCGCCACCGGCGCGCGCGGCTGCGCAGATGCTCCACGTCCTCGATCTCCACCGCCCCCCATGCGCCCGCCTGCGGCGAGGACGGTGGCTGGAAGGAGACGACCTCGCGCAGCGGCCGCCGGCCGAGCAGCGGATCGGCCTGCAGAAACCCATAAGCGACTTCGGGCAGTCCGGCCGCCGCCACGGCCGCTCGGCAGGCATCCAGATCGAAGGAGACCCGGCGAAACACCACCGCCCCTGCGGCCTCGTCGTAGATCACGTAGGAGGCCCGCGGGTCGCCGTCCCGGGGGCACCCCACGGAGCCGACGTTCACGATGTATCGCTTGCCCTCCTCCGTCGCAAAGTCCTGAGGGGGCACCTCCCGCGGCACCCCGCTGGACCCGAGAACATACAAAGCCGGTCGGTGCGTGTGCCCGACGAAGAGCAACGGCTCCGGCGCGGCCGTCCAGGCGGCCATCGCCGCCTCGGGCGAATCGAGGTAGGGAAACCGCGCCGGCTCCTCGGTGCTGGCGTGGGCGCAGCGGAACGTCCGGCCCGCCAACTGCAGCGGCCAGGTCGCCATCAGGCGCAGCGCGGCGCGCGACAGCCGTTTGCGAGTCCATTCGAGGATGGTCTGCGCATCCTGGTGGAAGCCCGAGGCGTCCATCCTGCCACAGAGCGCCGCGTCGTGGTTACCGAGGGCGACGCGCCAGACTTCGGCGTAGACCGATTCGAGCACCTCGGCAGGGTGGGGGCCGTAGCCGATGACGTCGCCGAGGCAGAGGATCCGGTCCGCCCCGCTGGCGGTCAGGTCGCGCAGGACCGCCCGCCAGGCGGGCAGGTTGGCGTGGAGGTCGGAAACGATCGCGTAGCGCATTTCGTCCTCCCCCCACGCGGCCGCGGCGAACGATCAGCGGCGAGGCTACCGCCGCCGTCCTGCCCGTTTCCGCGCCGTCCCCGCCGCCCGCTTGCGCGCGGATCCGACAGCCTTGCGTGCCCGCGCCGACGCGGCCGCCGTTTTCCTCGTTCGCGCCGCCTTCGGTTTCGTCGCGGGGGGCGGCGGCGCGACCGCGATCATCGGGTTCGCCGCCGAGACCGTCACCGTGACGGTCGAACGAGCCATCTCCTCCTCGAGCGGTCCGACCGTGCCGTCGAACGAGCGGCGGCTGCCCGGCCGCACGTCCTCAACCTCCGTCGGCAGCCCCATCCGGTTGAGGAGGTCGATGAAGGGATCGGGATCGAGTTCCTCGACGTTGACCATGGTCCGCCGGTCCCACGGACCCTGCGCCACGAGCATCGCGGCGGCCACGGGGGGCACGCCCGCGGTGTAGCTGATCGCCTGCGACTCGACCTCCTCATAGCACTTCCGGTGGTCCGACACCTGGTAGATCAGCACCTCGCGTCGCCGCCCGTTCTTCCTGCCCCGGACGAAGTTGCCGATCCAGGTCTTCCCGACGTAGTTCGGCGCCAGCGACTTCGGGTCCGGCAGCAGGGCCTTCACGACCTT
The DNA here is from genome assembly GCA_937139365.1 of uncultured bacterium. GTDB lineage: Bacteria > Verrucomicrobiota > Kiritimatiellia > PWTM01 > PWTM01 > CAACVY01. The sequence goes on from CAKZPT010000084.1 coordinate 29,573, forward strand.
GAGGGGCACGACCTGCTGTCCCGTGCTCAGCGTGACGGGCAGGTGAGACAAAAACCCGAGCGTTCGCAGCACGGTGAAGACGTTGATGTAGTGGTCGCCGAACCCCATCCAGAACCGGATGCTGTTGGCGTCGATGTTCTGCGAGAGCGAATGCAGCTCGTCGTGGCCGTTGAGGTAGATCGGCCGCGGCCCGACGACGGGGAAGTCGTAGACGCGCTTCACGGTGTGGGTCGGGTACTGCCGCCACTGGCGGTCGATCCACGTCCAGACCTTAATGAACTCCCGGAAGTTGATCTCCGGATCGAAGTTCGTCGCGAAATACTTCCCGTGGCTGCCCGCGTTGACGTCCATGATGTCGATCGTGTCGATCGTGTCGAAGTGATGCTTCGCCGCCAGCGCGCAGTAGGCGTTGACGACGCCGGGGTCGAAGCCCGCGCCGAGGATGGCGGTGACGCCCCGCTCGCGGCAGCGGTCGCGCCGCTTCCATTCGTAGTTGGCGTACCACGGCGGGTTTTCGCAGACCTTGTCCGGCTCCTCGTGGATCGCGGTGTCGATGTAGGCCGCGCCGGTCTCCAGGCACGCCTCGAGCACCGACATGTTCACGAACGCGTTGGCGAGGTTGATGACGATCTGGGAGTCGGTCTCCCGGATCAGGCGGACCGTGGCGGGGATGTCGAGGGCGTCAAGGGCGCGGACGTCCAACTTTTTCGACGGGTCCTTCACGTGGCCCTTGCGCCGGACGCTCTCGAGGATCTCCTCGCATTTCGAGACGGTGCGGGACGCCAAGCAGATGTCCCCGAGCACGTCGTTGTGCATCGCCGCCTTGTGCGCGGCGACGTGCGCCACGCCACCCGCCCCGATGATCAGCACGTTTCGTTTCATGCGTCGCCCTTCCTCCGGTCGCCGCGCGGCGGTCTTCGGTGCGCCGTGCCGCGGCGCTCGACTATGGCGGATTTTCCTCTCGCTGGCAACGGACCGCGGAGCGGCGCCCGACCGAGGCTGCCGACGTAGTCCTCGTAGCCGAAGGCGCGCACGGTCTCCACGCGACCGTCGAGCCGCCGGATGCGGATCGCCGGCATCGCCAGGCCGTTGAACCAGTTCTTCTTCACCATCGTGTAGCCCGCCGCGTCGGCGAAGCGCACGACGTCGCCGACCCGCAAGGGTCGGGCCACCCGGTAGCGGCCGAAGACGTCGCCGGCCAGGCACGACCGGCCCGCGATCATCACCTCGTGCGCCCCCGGGCGTGGCGCGGCCAGTCGGGGGCTGGTGCGGTAGACGAGGTGGTCGAGCATGTGCGCCTCGACCGACGCGTCCACGATCGCGACGTCGAGCTCGTTGCGGACCACGTCCACCACCGTCGTCACCAGTTCGCCGCACTCGGTGATCGCGGCCTCGCCCGGCTCGAGGTAGACCTCCAGTCCGAATGCCCGCCGGAAGCCGGCCAGCGCACGGATGAAACGGTCGACCGGGTACCCGTGCCGCGTGAAGTACAACCCCCCGCCGAGGCTAACCCACCGCAGGCCGCGGAGCAGGTCCCCGAACTCGCGGGCCAGCCGGGCGAGGTCCGCCTCGAACGCCTCGATGTCGTCGTTCTCGCAGTTGAAGTGAAACATCACGCCGTCGAACCGGCCCGCCGCCGCTCGCAGCGCGTCGCGGTCGGTCACGCCCAGCCGCGAATACCGCCGCGCTGGGTCGGCCAGGTCGTAGTGTGATCGGCTGAAGCCCGGGTTCACCCGCACGCCGACCGGCCGGCCCGCGGCGAGCCGCCCGTACGCCTCCATCTGCGACAGCGAGTTGAAGATGACCTTGTCGGCGTACCGCAGCGCCTCCCGGAACTCGTCCGCGCGCCAGCCTACGCAGTAGGCGTGGACCTCGCCGCCGAATTTCTCGCGGCCCAGCCGCGCCTCGTGGACGCTGCTGCTGGTGGTGCCGTCCATGTGCCGGCGCATTAGGTCGAACACGCCCCAAGTGGAAAAGCACTTCAACGCGAGGACCGCGCGCACGCCGGCCTCGCGGCGCACCCGTCCGATGATCCGCAGGTTGCGCAGCAGCCGGCGTTCATCGATCAGGTAGTGGGGCGTGTCGAACTGCACCATCGTCGCCGGTCTCCGCGGCCCGGGCGGCGGGGGCCGCCACGCACGGCCGGGCGCGCAGTGTACGCCGGCGCTGGCGATTCGCAAGGCGGGCGCCGGCCACCCTCAGCCGACAACGAATTCGACGATCTCGCAGATCCGAACCCGCGGCACCACGACCTCGGTGTCCTCCCCCGCGGTGCGCACCTGCAAGCGCTCGTTGGCGGCCACCGCCCGGGCCGGGCGCACACGCAGCGGCAGGTTCAACCGCGCGCGCACGTCGTGCAGTGGCGCGCGCTTGGCCACCCACGCCAGGCCGATGGCGTTGTCGTCGATCTTCGCCGACGGCCAGATCGCGCGGACCCGCTCGCGCATCTGCCGCTTCCAGTCGAAGAACAGTCGGGGTTGGTGCGACCGCTGCGCGTCGTGGTCGCTCGGATCGCCGCCGGCCACCTCGAGAAACTCTCGCCGGTTTATCGCGCCAATTCCGCCTCGTGGCCATGGGCGCCGCCGGCCGCTCCCGTCACGCGGCCGCAGCACGCCTTGAACTTTCGTCCGCTGCCGCACGGGCAGGCGTCGTTGCGACCGGGGTGGCGGCGTTCCATGGCGTCTTTGCCGTCGGCCAAGATGTCCGCCGCCAGTCGGCCGGAGCGGACCAATCCGGCCATCCGCTCCACCGACGGCCGGATGTGGCGGAAAAACCGCCGATAGGCGGGGCACAATACGCTCCGCGCGGCGCCGGTGCCGCCGTCGTCCAAGGGAGCCCATCGGTGCTTCGGACAGTTCCCATGGCAGAACTCCACCACGTCGCACTCCCGGCAGGCCGCCGGCAGCTGGTCCAGTTTGTCGCGGCCGAATCGGACTTGCCCGGGACTGTCCAGAACGGCCTCCAAGGGCTGGTCCTGCAGGTTACCGCGGAGGTAGTCCGGGTAGACGTAGTGGTCGCAGGCGTACACGTCGCCGTTGCGCTCCACGATCAGCGCCCGCTCACACTCCGGCGCGAACTGACACACGGCCGCCCCGAGCCCCAGCCGGACGGCGACCGCCGACTCGACGATCTGGACCGTGACACGGCCGACATCGCGGCGGACTTATTCGTCGAACACGCGCACCAGAAATTCGCCGTACGCCTCCGGGGGCACGCTCCACGGCGTACGTCTCCGGCCGGCCGACTCCGGTGCGCCGAGGCGAAGCCCGAGGGCCTGTTCCGGCCCGCTGGCCTCGCGCTCGACGACGGGGATGAACTGGAGGTGCCGCGCGCCTAGGCCGCGCAGATGGTGGTATACCTCCAGCGGGTAGGCGGTGTTCTCCGCGTGGACGGCGACCAGGACGTTAACCTCCACCCCGTGCTGTTGCATCGGCCGCAGCGCCCCGACCACTACCTTGTGGCTCCCACGGCCCTGTCGGTCCCGCCGGTAGGCGTCGTGGAGACGCGCGGGGCCGTCGAGGCTCCACCCGACTAGAAATCTCTCCTCCGCCAAAAACCGACACCACTCGTCGTCGAGGAGAAGGCCGTTGGTTTGCAGGCTCCAGCGGACGGTTTGGCCGGGGGCGAGCCGGCGGGCCAGTCGCGTGGCGAGGCGGAAAAACTCCAGCCCCGCCAACGTCGGCTCCCCGCCTTGGAATGCGAGGGAGATATCCCCCCCGACGCGCGTGCGGCCCCGGCGATGCACGCCTCAAGCACTTCCGGAGGCATCACCGCCGGGGAGGATGGAAGAATGGCCGTCTTTTCGGCGTAGAAACAACCGGCACTCGAGGTTGCACCTCGGTCCGGCCGGCTTGAGCATCAAGTGAAACGGACCGCTCATCCGCCGGCCCACTACGCCGCCGCGCGGCGGATGTCAACGCAGGACCGCCGGCCGCGGGCACGGGGCAGCGGCCGGCCCGGCGGCCCCGCGCCGGCCGGCCGCCCTTCGCTGTCCGCTCAGACGCTACGAAACTCCCAGCCGGAGCGGTATTTTTTGTCCACGAACTGCTGCAGTTCGGGCAGGCCGGTGACCTTCAGGTCCTTCGAATTCCAGCCGAAGGTCTTCCCCTTACCTGCGCGCAGCGCGAGGTTGCCGAGCAGCACTAGTTCGGTGAAGCGCGCCGCGTAGCCGAAGTTCGAGCGGGCGTAGTCGCGGGGCTTCTCGCCCCGGCAAGCCATGAAGAACTCTTTGAAGTGGCCCGGCGACCGCTCGATCGTCGGCGTCGGCTTGCCGACGGCCTTCATGTGCTCCTCCGGGATGAGTCGCGGACTGTCGCCGTAGTCGCCGGCGGACAGCAGGCCGCCCTTCTCGCCGATGAAAAGCGCGCCGGTCTTCGGCATGTCGCGGTCGGCCTCGAGGATCGCGGGTTTGTCGGGCGTCAGACCGCCGTCGTACCAGTAGAAGTCGAACGCCGGCTGGCTGCCCTTGGCCGGGAATCGGAAGCGCAGCTTGGAGAACTTCGGGAAGTTGCCCTCCGGCATCTCGCCGCACTCGATGACCTCGACCTCGACGGGCGGCAGGGGATCCATCGCCCAGAACACGCAGTCCATCGTGTGGCAGGCCATGTCCGCCAGCGCGCCGCCGCCGAAGTCCCACCAGCCGCGCCAGGAGAACGGGTGATAGACGTCCTTTCCATCGGGGGTTTTGGCCTTGTACCTGCGCGTCGGCGCCGGACCGATCCAGCAGTCCCAGTCCAGCTCCGGCGGCACGGGATCCTCACCCTCCGGTGTGCGGACCGGCTGGGGCCAGATCGGCCGGTTGGTCCAGCAGTGCGCCTCCTTCACCGTGCCGATGGCGCCCTGCGTGATCCACTCGACCATCAGGCGGTTGCCCTCGTTCGCGTGGCCTTGGTTGCCCATCTGCGTGACGAGGTTGGGATATTTCTGGTGCGCCAGGTACAGTTGGCGCGCCTCCCAGATCGTGTGGGTCAGCGGCTTTTCCACGTAGACGTGCTTGCCCATCTGCATCGCGAGGATCGTGGCGGGGTAATGCTGGTGATCTGGCGTGGCGACCATGACCACGTCGATGTGGCGGGCTTCCTTCTCCAGCATCTTCCGCACGTCCTGGTAGGCCTTGGCGTCCGGCCATCGCTTGGCGGCCTCGCCGTACCGCCGGGTGTCCACGTCGCAGTAACAGGGGCAGACGCAGCCGTTCTGCTCGGCTTCCTTCACGTGCGCCGCGCCGCGACCGCCGACTCCGACGAAGGCTACGCGGAGCTTCTGTTCGTTGAGCTGCCCCTTCAGGATGGACGGCGCGCCCCACGCCAGCGCCCCCGCCGCCCCCGCCCTTCTCAGGAATGACCGCCGCGACACTCGATGGCTCATCTCCGCTCTCCTTTGTGCCCGAGCCTGCCCGCGTCCGTCCCCAGCGAGCGGCGACAGGCTCACGAGATCCGCATTCTGGCCCAGCCGGGGCTCGAACGCAATCGCGGAGCTGGCGTTCGGCTGCCGCCCGGATTGCGCGCCACCCCGGGCTCCGGCATAACACCGTTCGCGAGGTACGCGATGCTGCCTCAGATCCGCGAGACCGTCTGGGCCTTCGACTGCGAATGGGTGCCCGACCCGGCCGCGGGCCGCCTGCTGTACGGCCTGCCCGACGACCTGCCCGACGCAGCCGTCATGGCCGAGATGTGGAAGCGGCACGGCGCGACGGAGGAGAACCCGTTTCCGTACCTGCGGACGATCCTCTGCCGCGTCGTCAGCATCGCGGCCGTGCAGCGGCGCATGGCGGACGGGAAAACGGACGTGCAGCTCCTGTGGCTGCCGCGCCGGCCAGACGATCCGGCCCAGGCCTCCGAGCGCGAAATGCTGCGGAAATTTCTGGAGGCCGTCGGACAGCACCGTCCCCAGTTGGTCGGGTACAACTCGCAGGGCGCCGACCTCCGCATTCTTCTACAGCGAGCCGTCGTGCACGGCCTCTCGTTGCCGCAGTTTCTGCGGCGCCCCGTCAAGCCGTGGGAGCCGCAGCCCGACTACCTTGCACGCGGCAACCAGAACGAGTGGAACGTGGACCTGATGGAGATCCTCAGCCAGCGCGGCGGCACCGGCGCGGCGTCGCTGCACGAGGTCGCGGTCCTCAGCGGCATCCCCGGCAAGTTCGAGGCCGAGGGACGCCAGGTGGCGCACCTGTGGCTGGCGGGGCAATGGCCCGCGATCGTCCGTTACAACCGCTGCGACGCGATCAGCACGTACCTGCTCTGGCTGCGGATGGCCTACGTCGGCGGCTTGTTCAACGCCGACCAGTACGAGGAGGAGCAGGAGAACGTCCGTCAGATGCTGATGGAGCTGGCCGAGCGCGAGGACGGTCAGTGGGCGGCCGACTACTTTGAGGAATGGACGAGGCTGCAGACCGCAACCGGCCAGATGTGACGCCGCCCCCTATGCGGATTCACCGCGCCCGCCTCCTCGACGGGGCCCGCGCGGCCCGCGACGTCGCGGTAATCGTCGACGTCTACCGAGCGATGACCACCGCCGCCGTGCTGCTCGATTGCGGCGTCGCCGAGCTGCGGCTGGTGGAGGATCCGGACGAAGCGCTCGCCCTCCGGCGCGTCGGGCGTGTCGACCTTTGCGCGGGCGAGGTGGATGGCCGTCGCCCCCCGGGCTTCGACCACGGCAATTCGCCGTCCGAACTCATCGGCGCGCCGGTGCGCGGGCGCCGGGTGGCGCTGTCCACCCGCGCCGGCGTCGCGGGTCTGGCCGCCGCCCGCCACGCTCGGGTCCGGTTTGGGGCCGCGCTCGTCACCCTTACGGCCACGGCCACCGTCGTCCGCGAATCGCAACCCGCCGACGTCTGGCTGGTGGCCATGGGATGGGCCGGCCGGACGCCCACGCCGGAGGATGAGGCCTGCGCCGACCTCCTCGAGGCGGCGCTGACCGGACAGGCCGTGAATCGGGGGGCGGTCGTCCGCCGGATCGCCGCGACGGAGGAATCGAGCAAGTTCGGCGACCCCGCCCGTCCGTGGTTTCCCGCCGCCGACCGCGACCTCGCCCTGCGGCTCGACGCCCATCCCTTCGCCATCGAAGTTCTCGAGGACGCCGACGGCCTGTACGCCGTCGCGCGACGGCCGCGGACGGCGGAGGGGCCCCCATGATCGAACCGGAGCGCATTCGGACCCTCAACTCCCGTTCCGAGCGCAGGACCGGCGAGTACGTCCTCTATTGGATGCAGCAATCCCAGCGGGCCGAGGGGAACCCCGCGCTCGAACGCGCTGTCGAACTGGCCGGCGAACTCGCCCGGCCGGTCCTCGTCGCCTTCGCGCTGACCGACGACGAGCCGATGGCGACCGAGCGGCAGTACCTGTTCATGCTCGAAGGGCTGGCCGAGACTCGCGAGGCCCTGCGCCGCCGCGGCATTTCGATGGTGGTCCGCCGCGGGGATCCTCCCGACGTCATCGCCGGGCTGGCGCGGGATGCCGCCGTGGTCGTCAGCGACCGAGGGTACATGCCCATCCAAGTCGAGTGGCGCCGGCGGCTGTCCGACGCTTGCCCCGTCCGGCTCGAACAGGTCGAGGGCGACGTGGTCGTGCCTGTCGAGGTTGCCTCGGACCACGAGGAGTTCGCGGCACGCACGCTCCGTCCCAAATTGTTGCGCCACCTCGGCCGGTATCTTCGCCCGCCCGATCCGCCGACGGCCTACCGGCCGGCGGCGTTTCAACCGCCGGCGGGCGAGGAATGGGAGAGCCCGGCCGAGCTGTTGAAGCGGTTGCGCGTGGACCGCTCGGTCGGCCCGTCGCCGGCGATCCGCGGCGGTCTTTCCGAAGCCCGCCGGCGGCTGCGGCGCTTCCTCGACGGGCGCCTGGCCGAGTATCCCGAACGCCGCAACGACCCGACGGTGGACATCCAGTCGGGGCTGAGTCCCTATCTTCATTTCGGGCAGATTTCGGTGGTAGAAGTGGCGTGGGCGGCGCACACCTGCGAGGCGCCCAGGGCGGCGCGGGATGCCTTTCTGGAGGAGCTCGTCGTCCGCCGCGAGCTCTCGATGAACTTCGCCCGGTATAACCCGCGGTGCGCTGCATGGGAGGGCCTGCCAGCATGGGCGCGGGCGACGCTCGAGGCCCATGCCGGCGACCCCCGGCCCTTTCTGTACTCCGCCGGCGAGCTGGAGGCCGCCGCCACGCACGACCCGGCCTGGAACGCCGCCCAACGGGAGATGACGGTCGGCGGCAAGATGCACAACTACATGCGGATGTACTGGGGCAAGAAGATCCTCGAGTGGACCGCCGATCCCCAGGAGGCGTTTGCGACCGCGCTGCGGCTCAACGACCGTTACGAGCTCGACGGCCGCGATCCGAACGGTTGCGCGGGCGTCGCCTGGTGTTTCGGGAAGCACGATCGTCCCTGGGCGGAACGCCCCATCTTCGGGACCGTTCGGTACATGAGCTTCGAGGGGTTGCGCCGAAAGTTCGACATCGACGAGTACATCCGCCGATGGGCGCCCTCCCGGTAAGGCCAGAGAAAGCTCAGGCGGCGCCGCCGCGGTGGGCACCGTTCATCCACTGCTCGAAACGCTTCCAGTCCTCGTCCGCTCCCGAACCCCGTCGCAGGGGCGGGAACGGGTAGCCGCCGTGTTTCAGCATCGCCTGCCGGCTTCTCAGGCGTCGCCAAGCCACCGCCCACTGAAACGGGGCGCGCAGCCTGGGTGGATCGGGAACGATTCCGTCCGCATCCGGTCCGGACGGATCCAATCCCATGTTCACCATTCGTTTCTCAAACGTCGCGGCGTCCGCGCTCCACGCTTCCCGGGTTGTATCCATCATGGCGCGACTCTTTTCCGGCAGCATCGATCCCATTCGCCGCCATTCTCAGGAAGGCGCGCGTGCTCTTTTTTTCCGCCAGCAACGCATCGGCAACGACCGGTATTTACAGATGTATCTCGTGATTAAAGTACTGAAATGGGGACAGGCAAGATTAGAGGGCTGTTCTCCAGCTTGGGCGATTGCCCGAGTCACCCGGATTTGAGCACGGACGCCGAGAAGCCCGCTGTCGATCTGATCGACTTCGAGTCCGCCTCCGACCTCGACGATTGCTGGCACACGCCGTACGACGCGAGGGACAAACTTTCGGCCGATAGCCTGGACATATCCCTTCGGCTGGCCCTTCGGGCAGCGGCGATCGCGGCGGGTGGCGGCCGGTGACAGCCGGGGCCCGGAGCGGCGACTTGACTTTGGGCGTCCCGGCCGGAGGGTATGGCCCTGATGCCGCCGATCCTACCCGTCCGCCGTTTTCCCACCCGGATTTGTTCTGAGGCCCCCCGGATCGCGCGGGAGGTAGCGATCGACCCGTCCGTCCCCGGCTGGACGTCCACCGGGCTGTATGCCGCGCCCGGCGAGGCCATCGAGGCGACCGCGCCA
>CAKZPT010000085.1 GCA_937139365.1 uncultured bacterium
CGTCGGTCGCCGGAAGGTAGACCGCTTCACCAGCCGGACCGGCGGGGGCCGCGGTGCCGAACGAGATCCGGGAGGCGCCAGAGGCGAAGGGATCCGAGAAGACGACACCGAACACCGGCGTGCCCACCGCGTCGGCGCAGCGCCACATCCCGATGCGCGGCCCGTTGAATAGGGGCAGACGGATACTCTGCATCGGAGAGGGGCCGGTCAGCGGCGCGAGGCGGAGCCCTTCCGCACCGGCGCCGCGAACGGCCACCGAAACGCAACGGCCGGATATCCGCCACTGCACGACGGCCCCGCCGACGGTTTGCACGTCGAGGCCGTCCGGACGCGGCACGACGGCCCGACCGGCCCACGCCTCCGTGCCTCCGACGATCTCGCAGCCGCCCCATCGGCCGCAGGGTCGATCGGCCCAAAGGATCTCGCATCCGTCCTGCCAAGCGGCCGGGTCGACGAGAAAGCGCATCGCGCCCTCATCGTCCTCCGAGACCAGGGCGTACCGCCCATCGGCCGCCGGCTCGACGTATACGCGCACGCGTTCACGGGCCGGCGGCGCGGCCCCGCCGGCGGGCGGCCAGGGGCCGGCCGAAGGCCATTGGTCCCTCCACGAAGGTGGCGGCGCACGCGAAGCGATGAAGGGTGTGCGTTGTTCAAGGCAGGCCGTCAGCGAGGCCAGCCAGATTTCGCCCTCGCCGGTCCACCCGGAGATCTCCAGCCTCTCCACGCGCCCGCCGCCCGGCAGCGCGGCGAAGGTCGCAGGAAGGGGGGCGGCCAGAATGGTCCATCGGGTCGGCGGAATCTCTCCCAGCTCAATGCGGGCCGGAGGGCTCCCGGGGCCGGCGAGGACCACCGCCACCCGGGGTTGCGACGCGCCGAGACCACGGCCGCCGACGACCAGCTCGATAAGGTCCGCCGGTCCGGCCCACTCGAGCGGGGCAGGTGGAGTGATTCGGACGGGAGCGGGGAGGGGGAGGGTCGTCGTGGTCAGGCGCGCCGCGAAATGTTCGCCGGCGTAGTCGCCCGCCGCCCGGTTGAACCGGCACGTCGCGGGCCCGGCGACGGCCGTCCAGTCCCGGACTGAATCGAACCGGGTGAGCGGCGGTGCGGCGTCATCCCACGCGGTCCAAGGCGCGTCGACGTAGGGCACGAAGACGGGGGCGCCGACGCCGTCCGACGGGCGTCGGGCGGGCAGGTCGGGCGGCGTTGCGTAACACCCCGCCATTGCGGCGGCCGCGGCGGCGGACGCGATCAGCCGGAGAAAACCACCCATTTGCGGCCCGCGAAGTTGATCAGGACCGACGCGGCGATTTTCACCGCGTACGCCGGCGTGGTTCCCCAGCGGGCGGCCCGGATCAGCAACCAGCCGAGACACGCGCCGATGGCCATCGACACGGCGGACACCCCGAAGAACAGCGCCAGCTCGAGGGCCGGCGGATGCCGGCCCGGCACGAACACCCACGCGACATTCATCAGGTACCCGGACAGGTTCGACGCGGCAAACGCGACGGCGTTGTTGACCAGAAAACGGCTTGCGCGCTGCTCCTCCGTGACCGGGCGCACCGGGAGACCCCAGCGGCGGGCGGTCGGATCGTCCGGCCTCAACGCCGGCAACACGCGCCACGACATCAGGAAGAAGACGACGGAGTCGATGGCGGTGGCGGCGAGGCCACAGAGTGCGTAGCGGATGAACTGCCACGCCAGGTCCGCCGCGTCGGCCGTCCACAGGGGCATCAATCCTCTCCCCGCACCCACCGGCGCAGGTCGTCGGGGAGCGGCACGATCGCCGCGACCCGCGCGGGCGACTCCGCCCCGTCCGCTCCCGGCACGCCGACGACTTCGCCCGCAGCCCGGCCGTTCAGCAGGGCGGCGAGCTTCGAGTCCGACGACACGATGTTGCGGACGGGATCGCCGTCCCAGACGCCGAGGATGTACACGCGCTCGGTCCGGCCGTCGGCGTGCTCGAGGTCAACGCCGACGCCCGGCCCGACGCGGTCCGTCGCGACGTCTTCGAAGGCGGTGGGCAGGACCGACTTGAGCTCCGCCTCCAGTTCGGCCCGCCGCCGCATCAACAGGGCCTGCATTTCCTTGGCGGCCTTGTACTCGAAGTTTTCGCGGAGGTCGCCGTAGCTGCGGGCCTGGGCGATCTCACGGCTGTTTTTCGGGATCTCGACCTCGACGATGCGGCGAAGCTGCTCCTGTCGATTGCGGAAGCTCCGGATGGATGTGATCCGAGGACGGTCGCGCGGGGCGGCCGGGCCCTCGCGCAACAACTCCTCCAGTTCGGGGCGGGCGCGGACGATCCATCCCAGCACCGCGCGACGATCGAGGGGCGGCCAAGCGGGACACCGGCGGTAGCGTTCGAACAGATCGAGACGCGTCGGCTCGTCCGCCTCGTTGAACAGGCGCGCCAGCCACTCCGGCTTCTCCAAGCGGTCGCGGAGGGCATTCTGGGCCTTGAGGCGATCGCCGCAGTGATCCTTCTCCAGGGCGGCGAGCGCGAGACGGGCGAACTCGGCCCACGGGCCCAGGCCCCACGCCTCCCACCTGTCGGGGTTGCGATGAAGCCAGAGGAGGAGTTCGACGTCGATGTCGCGACGGGCCACGCGTTCCCGCACGGCGGCCGCCACCTCGTGTTCACGGCCGGCCTCCAGGAGCAGGCTCATCACGTCGGCCAGCGCGGTGGATTTCCAGTTGGGCAGGTTGGTCAACAGCAGCGGGACGAAGGCGTTCGAGTCGCGGTAGAGGAGCATTGAGAGAAACGGCCGCACATGCCGGCCGGGTAACGCGTGAACCACGCGCAGTAGCTCGGACGCGTCGCACCATGAAGCCAGCAGGGAGGCGAGGGGAAATTCCTCGATGCCGAGCGAGTCGGCCAGCAGCGCCGCCCGAGCGGCGCGCTCGGGATGGCGGCGGCCGGCGCTGCGCCGAACGAAATCGAGGCGGTCGGCAACGGTCGGCCGATCGCCCGGCCCGACGCGGCCGCCGTCGGCGGCCTCGGCGATGCGGTCGAGGATCGATTCCGGATCCCGATCCGTCGCCAGGCCTTCCGCCCACGGCGGCCCCGCCTCGGCATGGCGGTCCACCAGACGCAGCGGATCGGTCCGGCGGGCGGGCAGGTCCACGCCTCCTTCCCGCCGAAGCTGGCGGCGCGCCGCCTCCCAGAACGCCTTCCACTCGGATTCAGGGATCAGGCGTGGCGAGAGCTCCTTCTGAAGCTGCACGACGGTGAGGGGGCCGAACCCCTCGAGGACCAGACGGACCAGGTCGCCCGGCCGTTCGCGCGCCATGCGTTCCAGTCCGGGCCGGTCCGTGTCCAGCCGGCACAGGAAGTGGGTCTCGTTAAGGACCCGTAGGGTCTCCGCGGCGTAGGCGAACGACATCCGGTGGGCGGGACGGCGTTCGAAGTCGATTTCGACCTTCCGCTCGAAGTGATCGAGGGAACGGACACGGCCGAAGCCCCAGGTGCGGTCGTGGCAGGGCGCGCCGGGGCGCAGACGCCAGAGGGTCCGCATTCGGCGGACGGCCTCCGGGCTGGGAACGCGGCCGAAGCCGAGGTCATCGACCATCGCGCGACGGTCGGCGTCGGCGCCGATCATCGCGTGCAGTTCATCGCGGATGGTCGCCTCGTCGAGCCAGCCGGCGCGCAGCTCCAACACCTCGAGGGCCTCCAGGTGGCGGCCGGCGTCGGCGAGCACGTCCTGGAGAAGTTTGGCGCGCCCTTCGGCCTGGCTGGTTGCGCCGCGCGCGGCGAGCCGGACGATCGCGTCCTTTAACACGGCGGCGTCCGGAGTGTCCTTGTCGAGTTCACCGAGAAACCATTCCTCGTTCAGCCAGAGATCGTCGGATTCGCGCGGGGTTTCGCTCATGCGGGCAAGCTACCGGACCGTTTCGCCGGCTGTCAATGAACATGCTGTTGTACCGATCCGAACAGAAGTCGGTGTGGGTTGCGCCGTCGGAGCGGCGCATCGGCGACGTGGGAGGGAGAGCGCCAAGGAGCCGAGATTGGGCGCTGGAGGTTCGGGGGCCCCGTGGGCCACCGGCGAATGGTTGCCCGCGGCGGGATTCGCGTGTATTACGTTGATCGGAGAAACTAAGCCATGCGCCCATCCGGAATGGTCGCCGCCACTCTGTTGTTCACCGCCGCCGTTCATGAGTCCGTCGCCGATCAGGAGACATTCCGGCCGATGTTCCACGACCGCGACCTGTCGGGATGGGTCAACGTCAACACGGCGCCGGACACCTGGGTGTGGAGCAACGGCGTGCTTCACTGTACTGGGCAGCCGCTGGGGGTGTTGCGGACGGATCGCCAATACGAAAACTTCATCCTGGAGTTGGAATGGCGCCACCTGCGCCCAGCCGGCAATTCCGGGGTCATGATCTGGGCCTCGCCGACGCCGGCGCCAGGTCAGCCGTACCCGAAGGCGATCGAGGTGCAGATTCTCGATCACCAGTTCCTGACCAACCAAATCGCGGCCGGCAGGAAGACCGACTGGTTCACGACCGACGGCGACGTGTTTGCGATCCATGGGGCGAGGATGATCCCGTTCGAGCCGAACGACGGCCGGATGCGCAGCTTCCCCCGCGAGTCGCGCACTCGCGGCTCGCCGGAGTGGAACCACTACCGGATCACGGCCTCCAACGGGACGATCACGCTGGCGGTCAACGGCGCCGTCGTCTCGGGGGGCTCGAACTGCGTTTGGCGCAAGGGCTACATCTGCCTTGAGTCCGAGGGCAGCCCGGTCGAGTTTCGGAACGTCCGCATTCGCGAACTCTCCGGCGGGAACGCGCCGCCGGAGGAGACGGCGCCGATGGCGGAGTGACCGGCGACGGCTTCAGAAACCGACTGCCTCCTGCCGCATCCGGTGCTCGTGCACCCAGCCGGGCTGGATGCAGTACTCGGGGTGGGTCGGCGCGCCCCACGAATTGTCGCCGCCGACGCCCATCTGGAGCGCGTCGAGGCAGACGGTGATCGTGTTTCGCGCCTGCATCTCCCGCGGGTGCGCCGGTCCTTTGAGGTCCTCCTGCCGGTAGAGGCCAGACGTTGAATTCCAGAACCGGCAGGCCTCTCACCCACAGGCCGCGTCGCCGCCCATCGGTGATCGCGCACCATCGTGTGTCGGTCCGATGGCCGTTTTCCTGCGGCTCGACGTAGTCGTGGACCAGTTCGGCGACCGTCATGCGGTGGCGGCCGACCCCAGCGGACGTCTTGCGGTCCCAGTAGTTCTCGTGGGGACCGCGACCGTACCACTCGACGTGGGTCCATGATCCGGGCAGCTCCGTCCGCAGCCCCATGCGCGGCACCACCGGCACGTCGGCGCCGCGCGGTTCGAACCGGGATTCGATCTTTAGAACGCCGGCGCCGTGGAAGACGTGGACGTAACGGCTGTCACCGGCGGGCAGCTTCATGTCGACCTCGACGACCGCCCGGTCGGCGGCGCTGGTCGTCGCATGGCATCGCGTCACGCGGCGTCCGGCCGACGCGCCGCATCAGATGCCCGCCCATTGCGGCCGCCGGTCGCCGCGGTCGTTGTCCGTCAAGACGCGCCAGAAATTCGGTTCCAAGGGCGCGGGTGGCCGTGGGCGGTCCAAAAGCGGAGGACGCCGTCGGCGCGGCCGATCGTCGCTTCGCACGCGCCGAATGCGACGCGAATCTCGTCAAGCCACGCGCGGCGGATCGCCCGCGGGAGAAGCTTTCGGATGTCGAGGACCTGCTCGTCCTCCCACGGAGGGGCGGCGGCCGGGGCCGCCGCTGATCTCCTCATGACCGCGACGCCTCCCCGGAGGCGGCCCCCCCTGCGCTCTCGACGTCCAGCGCCTGCACCACGGCGGCGAGGAGAACCGGATCGAACCGGCGCCCGTGCAGCGCGGCGTGAAGACCGGGCGGCATCGCCCCGTCGCCGGCCAGGGCGACTTCAAACATCCGACCTTCCCGCACGGAGATCCGAAGGCGGCCCGCGTGGGAGGGAAGGTCGATGAAGGTCTGAAAGGGGGGTGTGGCGCCGAACTGCCATTCCCACGAGGCGTGGCGGCGCCATCCCTCCGCCCAGTCCCACCTCTCGATCGCCTCGTCGTCGAACCGCGCGACCGGACCGCCCCAGGTGGCGACCGCGTGTTCGACCAGGGCGGCCTCCAGCGCGTCGGCGTCGAGCCCGGGGCGAAGGTCCATCAGGTTCACGACCTCGGCCGGGCGCGAGGGAACCGCATGGCCGCGATCCGCGATCGAGGGCCGGCCCAGCAGACGCCTGATGCGGTCGAGGTCGGCCGAGACCAGCAGCGTTCCGTGGTGCAGGGCGGTCCGGCCGCGCAGGCAGAAGGCATTCCCGGAGATCTTGCGCCCGTCGGCGAACAGGGCGGTGCGGCCCTCGACCCGGGCGTGGATTCCGAACCGCGCGAGGGCGCGCAGCACGATGCCGAACTGTCGGGCGGGTTCGAAGCCGGCGCGGGGCACGATGAACGCGTAGTTGAGGTTGCCCGGATCGTGGACGACGGCTCCTCCGCCGCTCGAGCGGCGCGCGAACGGCACGCCCATCTCCGCCGCGGCGGCGACGTCGGCCTCGGCCCAGGGGTTCTGGTTCTTGCCGACGACGATCACCGGATCGTTGCGGTACAGAAACAGGACGGGCTCCTCCCCGCCGCGGTCCTGAAGGTAGTCCTCGACGGCCAACGCGCGCCAGGGATCCCGCCGGGCGGTCCGGACGATGTTCATCGGGTCGGGTTCGACTCCGCTATCCTGCCGCGTATCATACCGGTCGGGGAACGCGAAAGGCAAACCCGTGAGTGAGCTTGAACTGTCGCCCGGCGCGCGGGAATTCATCCGCCGGATCCCGAAGACCGACCTGCACGTGCACCTCGACGGTTCGCTGCGCATCCGGAGCCTGATCGAGATGGCGCGGGAGGACGGCGTCGCGCTGCCGTCGGCGACGGAGGAGGGTCTCCGGGAGCTGGTGTTTCGGGACCGCTATGCCTGCCTGCCGGACTACCTGAAGGGGTTCGGCTACACGTGCGCGGTGTTGCGGCGTTCGGAGCACCTCGAGCGGGCGGCGTTCGAGTTCGCGGAGGACAACCTCGCCGAGGGCGTGCGCTACTTCGAGGTCCGGTTCGCGCCCCAGTTGCACGTGCGCGACGGGTTAACGATCCGCGACGTGGTGGGCGCCGTGTGCGCGGGCCTCGAGCGGGCGGCGCGCCGGCACAACCAGTCGCCGGAGGTGCGCGAGGGGAGGGACCTGCCACTGCACTACGGCATCATCGTATGCGCGATGCGCTCGTTCAGCCGCGGCTTCGGGCCGTACTTTGCGCGGCTGCTGGACGTGCTCGGGGCGTCGCCGCGCAAAGAGGTCTTCGCGATCGCCTCGATGGAGATCGCCCGGACCGCCGTCGCGCTGCGCGACCACGAGGGATGGCCGATCGTCGGCTTCGACCTCGCCGGGGAGGAGGCGGGGTATCCGGCCGGTGACCACCGCGCCGCCTACCAGTACGCCCATACGCACTTTCTGAAGAAAACCGTCCATGCGGGGGAGGCGTACGGGCCGGAGTCCATTTTTCAGGCGATCACCGATTGCCATGCCAACCGGATCGGCCACGGGACATTCCTCTTCGCCGCGGACATGGTGCGCGGGGCGGGCACCGCCGATCCAGCGGCCTATGTCGAGCGGCTGGCGGAGTACATCGCAAGCCAGCGGATCGGCATCGAGGTGTGCCTTACCAGCAACCTCCAGACGACGCCCACGATCCGTTCGGTCGCCGAGCACCCGGTCCGGCAGATGATCGAGCGGGCGATGTCGGTGACCGTCTGCACCGACAACCGTCTGGTCTCGAACACGACGGTCACGCGCGAGCTGGAGCGGCTGGCCGCGGGCATTCCGCTGACCCGCCGCCAGTTGCGCAACGTCGTCATCGCCGGTTTCAAGGGCGCGTTCATGCCGCTGCCGTACCGCGAGAAGCGGGCCTATGTGCGGGCGGTCATCGACCGCTACGAACGGCTCGAGCGCGAGCTGATGCGCGCGGGCGATTCGCGTTTTGCATGAGCGTGTGGACGGTCATCTACCGGTTGAGCTGCCTGACGATTGCGGGCATGCTGGCGGTCGGCGTGGCGAGGCTCGTCTGGCCGAAGTGGCGAGAGATCCAGGAATACCGCCGCCGCCGCGACGAACTGGCCCGGGAAATCGCGCTCGAGGAGGAGATGATCCGCATCCTCCGCCGCAAGCAGGAGCGCTTCCGCACCGATCCCGCCTTCGTCGAACGCCTCGCCCATGACCTGGGGCTGGCGCGGTCGAACGAAGTCCTGTTCCGGATCGTCGCCGAACCCCCGGTCTCCGCCGCCCCCGCGCGCGTTCAGCGGTCCTCCCCGGCCGCGCCGTCTGGGGCGCCGCGGCAGTCCGTCGGCCTCTGACCTCAGAGGTCGAGCCCCAGCCGCTTCAGCAGCCAGTGGTTCCGGGTCCAGTGCTCCCGGACCGTCACGTGCAGGTCGAGGCCAACCGGTCGTTCGTACAGGGCCGAAAGCTCCGCGGCGGCGGCCCGGCGCACCGCCCGGAGGACGCGTCCTTTGTGGCCGATCACGATCGGCTTCTGGCTGCCGCGTTCCACCCAGATGTCCGCCGCGACCTCGAGCGCGCCGTCGTCGGTCTCGCGAACCTCCTGCACCTCCACCGCCACGCGGTGGGGCAGCTCGTCGCGAAGCCGCCCGAAAAGCTTTTCACGGATCACGTCCGCGATGAAGAGCTTGCGCGGGAAGTCCGAGAGCACGTCGGGTGGAAACAGCGGCGGCCCGGCCGGGAGGCGTTCGAACAACAGGCCGCGGAGGGCGTCCAGACCCTCGCCGGTGGCCGCGGAGCACACCGCCCATGCGGGCTGCGGTGCGTCGGGTTCCGTTGCGACCCGGCCCCACAGCGTCCGGATCGCTTTTTCGCCGTCGCGGCCCAGGTCGGCCTTGTTGAGCGCGAACACCAGGGGGATGGCCGCGCGGCGAAAACGACGCATCCACCCCTCGTCCTCCTCGCGCGGCGGCTGAGAGACGTCCAGGGTGAGGACCACGGCGTCGACCTCCTCGGCGGTCTGACGGGCGGTGCGGTTAAGACGCCGGCCCAGTTCGGATTCCGCCCGGAGGATGCCGGGGGTGTCGAGCAAGACGAGCTGGCCGCGCGGCTCGTTCAGGACGGCGCGGATCCGGTGCCGCGTCGTTTGCGCGACCGGGCTGACGATGCTGACTTTTTCGCCCACCAGGGCGTTGACGAGCGAGGACTTCCCCACGTTGGCCCGCCCAACCAGTGCGGCGACGCCGGCGCGGCCGGCCGGGGCCGGAACCGGCGAGGTGGGGGGGACTTGGGCATCGCAACCCATGGATGGGTCAACGCTCCCACCCGCGTAGCCGACGGCTGGCCTCCTCCAGGCGGCGGCGCTCCGCGGGGGTGAGCGAGTGCAGACCGGATCGAGAGATCTTGTCCAGGAGTTCATCGAGCGCACGGCCGTCGGCGGGTGGACCGGCGCGGCGAGGCCGCGCGGCGGCCAAGCGGCGGAGGGGGTTGAGGCCGTCGAGGGCACCCGTCGCCGTCCGGGCATAGACGATGCCTGCGGCGGCGCCGGCCAGATGGGCCGCATGGGCAATTCCGCCCTGGACACCCTGGGCGAGGTACCCGAGCTCCAGCGCCACGATCGCCAGCACCATCAGCCAGGCGGGCAGGGAAAAGAACGGTAGGAACACCAGCATCATTGGCCGGCGCGGATAGAGCGCCGCGAAGGCCGCCATGACGCCGAAGACGCTGCCCGAGGCCCCCACGCACGGAAACCGGGGTTCGATCAGGAGGTATCCGATCCCTCCCAATACGCCGCTGCCCAGGTAGAGGGCGACGAAGTGGACGGTGCCCAGCCGGCGTTCCACCTCCGGTCCCAGCATCGCGAGGCCGACCATGTTCATCAGCAGGTGGCCGAAGCCGCCGTGCAGCAGGAGGTACGTGACCACTTGCCAGATGCGGCCGTGACGGATGCCGTCCGCCGACAGGGCCAGTGCGCGAATCATCCAGCCGCCCCGCCCGGAGGCATGCAGAAACACCTGCGCCACAAACATCGCGCACGTGATCAGCAGCGTCCCGAGGACGGCCCGGCTGCCATGCCGCGACTCCCAATACCAGGCCCGGTCGAACTGGCTCACGGCCCAACTATACCCCGCGGGCGTCGTGGCGGGAACCGCGCCGTCGTTCGGTTGCGCCCAAGTCGGCGCTCCGTAGAATGGCCCGCATGCCGCCTCCGCGAAGCCGGCCGCGACGCGACTGGCGCGACACGCTGCGCTACCTCTTCCTGCAGCGCGACGCGCCGGAGAGCATCGCGCTGGGCGTGGCCCTCGGGGTGTTCATCGCCTTCACCCCGACGCTCGGCGTCCAGGTCGTCCTGGCGCTGCTGGCCGCCTCCGCCCTGCGCGCCAACCGGCTGGCCGCCCTGCCGCCGCTGGCGATCACGAACGCGCTGACCGCCGGACCGATCTACGGCCTCGAGTGCTGGCTGGGCGCCGCGCTGCTGCCCAACACCCACACCGGCGAGATGCTCGACCGCTGGGGTCTGCTTCGGGAGGCGATCGCCAGCCGCGGATTCCACGGTTATCTCGAACACTGGCGCGACCTGGCCCGGCTGGGATGGGACCTTTGGCTGGCGATGTGGATCGGTAGTTTGATCGTCGGCGGCGTGCTGGCGACCGGATCGTACTACGTCGCGCTGGCCACGGTGCGGGCGCACCGGCGCCGGCGGGCCGCGCGGCTGGCGCGGCAGCGGGGCGGGGACGTCAGCCGGCCGCCGCCAACTTCCGGCGCAGCCGTTCCGGACGGCGCAGCAACGCGCGAACCGTGACGGGATCCAGTTTCGCCACGACGTCGGCCGGCATCCCCAGCGCCACCAGCCGGCGGCGCTGAACCGCCACGCGACGCCGCCGCTCGGCGGGGGACTTCTTGGGCCGATAGCGGTTCTTGTTGCGCAAGGTCCGCTGCGTCAGGATCTTCGCCATACTTGCACCTCAAACCATCATTCCTATCGTTGCGCCGCCTCGAAGTCAATCGCCGACCCCCCCCCGACGGAGCCGGGGCCGCACCCTAATGGGCCGTTTCCCCGGCGCGGATGCGGCCGCGGACCGGAGGATCACCGTTGATAAATGGGCAGGTAGTGGTGATTCACGGCGAGGCTCAGGATGGCCATGGACGTGCTGTAGACCCGGCCGGCGTGGCGCTCCTGGCCGTCGGCCGCCGGCCAGGAGCCATCGTCCTGCTGTTTCGGCAGGAGGATCGTCTCGACCTCGCGGCGCGCGTGATCTGCGTACTCGCCGCCCCGCTGGTACATGCCCTGCGCATAGTAGTAGGTCCCGTACAGAAAGAACCGGTCGTCCCAGTCGAGCCGGCGGGCCTTGAGCCAGTCGGCGGCGCCCCGCACCTCCGGCGCGTCGTAGAGGCCGCAGACCTGCATCGCGAGAAGGCCGGCGGCGGCCGAGGCGTAGCTCGGCGATTGCCCCGGCTGGTAGCTGCAGGCGCCACAGACCCGTTCGCGGCCGCGGGTGTCGGGACGATAGGTCCGGCGCAGGTATTGAACCGCCGTCTCGATCGCTGTCTTCGGCACGTCGACGCTGGCGTTGTGCGCGGCGCGCAGCGCCATCAAATGCCAGATGGTCACCGAGAGGTCCGAATCGCAAGAGTCGGGTTCGTAGCGCCAGCCGCCCAAGTTGTTGGGATCATCGGCATTCTTTCGATCCTGGGACCAGAGGATCAACTGGAGTGCCCGTTCGAGTTTCTTGCGGATGCGCCGGTCCGTCTCGTCGTCCGTCCCCATGCCGAGCAGCTCGGCAAGGGTGAGGGTGACGATGCCATGGCCGTACATCCGCGATCCGTCGCCGCCGTAGTAGCCGTTGTCGCGCTGGCGGGCGTCGGCAAGGAGATACTCCAAGCCCTTGCGGATCATGCCGCCGGCCGGCGTAGGATCGGCCGCGGTGTGGCCGACCGCGGAGGCGGCCAGCAGCGCGAGCGCGGTCATCGCGTTGGGGTTGCCGGAGTCGGACACCATGCCAGAGTCTTTCTGCTGGCCGATGAGAAACGCGATGCCGCGCTGAATGGCCTCGTCGACCCGTTCGGCGCCGGGAGGGGGCGACTGGGGCCGCGCCGTGCCGGCCAGCGTCGCCAACAGCAGGGCCGCGGGGATCCAGCGGCATGGCGGATCAGCGGCGCGCATCCTGGGCCTCCCGCGAGATCGCCTTGAAATACAGTTCGACCATGGTCCGGTACTCCTCCGGCACGGCCTCCCGCTGCGTCTCCTTCAGTTCGCGAGCCATCTGTGGCGGCAGCCGGCCCCAATCGTCCGGCAGCAGAACCGGGGCCGCGGCGTCGTCGGGGCCGTCGCGCCCAGCGGTGTGGACAGAGGCCCCGCGGTGGGGCTCGGCGATGCCCGGCACCCGCCCCTGCGTGCGTGCGGACGCCAT
>CAKZPT010000086.1 GCA_937139365.1 uncultured bacterium
GTCTCCCTTCCGGCCCCTTTGTAGCCTCATCTTGCCTTCATCCGGTGTTTTATCGGCTCTTCGTCGGCCTGGATCCGGTCTCTCGACTCCCTCTTTTCGCTCGTACCGGCAGGAGTGTCTGTCCCCAGTACCCGAAATTAAATGGCCGAGCTGGCTCAAAATATCTGTCCCTAGTGGCCGTTCTTTTTTTTCATCGTGAGGACTGACGTAAGAGGGAAGCGGAGGTGTTCGTGCTGGACGTGGTTTTACTGCGCAGGGGCCGTCGCATGCACCGTGTTTGCCGCCCCTGTCCCGGACGAAACCCCCGCCAAGCCGGAAGAATGGGGATTCCGCCCCGCCGACGGATCCATCCCGTCGCGCAATCCACCCGCCTTTGTCTGGAGGCCTCAGCGAAACGCCATCGCCTACGAACTTCATCTCCAGCCTACTGCCCACGGTAAACACCGCGCCCTTACTTATCGCGCCCTTCGGTTCAATGCCTTTTGCCCTCCTCGCACGCTTGAGCCTGGCGACTGGCAGTGGAAATTCCGTTTCGTAACCGCCAAGGGGGAAACCTCCGCCTGGAGCAGCAGCCGCTCCTTCCGCGTCCACCCCAATGCCGTTTTCTTTCCCATGCCGGCACTTGACCAGCTCCTCGCCCGCATCCCCGCCCAGCATCCACGCCTCTTCATCCGCCCCGAACATCTCTCCACCCTGCGCTCCGCGGCCCTCGGTCCCTCCTCCGTCCACTTCGCCGCGCTGACCCAACGGTGCGAACAGCTCCTGTCGGATCCCCCCTCGTCCGATGAGCCCCCGAAATACCCCGCCGACATGCCCAGGGAAAGCGATGAATGGAAGCGCATCTGGTGGTGAAACCGGGAACGGACAATCGCCTTGCTTGACGGGGCTGCCACGCTCGGCTTTGTCTGGCGGTTGGGGGGACCCGACCGCTACGCCGACACCGGCCGGAATTGGCTCCTGGCCGCCGCACGCTGGGATCCACGCAGCAGCACCGGCTTCCGGTACAACGACGAAGCCGGGATGCCGTTTGTGTGCTATTTCGCCCGAGCCTACACTTTTCTCCATTCCCGCCTCTCCGAAGCCGACCGCCAGGCCTGCCGTGCCGTGATCCGGCAGCGCGGCGACGACATGTACCGGCATCTTTGCCCCAGCCAACTCTGGACCCCATACGAAAGCCACGCCAACCGTGCCTGGCATAAACTCGGCGAGGCCGCCATCGCCTTTTCCGGGGAATTCCCTGAGACACGGGATTGGATGGAATTCGTACTCCTCAAACAATTCTGCACGTATCCAGTCTGGAACGGTGAAGATGGCGGCTGGCACGAGGGGCCCTTCTATTGGTTGACCTATAGCCAGCGGTTCACGTGGTGGGCCATCGCTTTCCACGTCGCCTGCGGTGTCGACGTCTTCCGGTTGCCCTTTTTTGCCCGCGCGGGATGGTATCCCATTTATCTCGCCCCTCCGGGCGCACCCAGGATGGGGATCGGCGACCTCAGCGACCGCCAGCCCCCGCCGGAGCTTGGCGACGTCGTCGGCACCCTTGCCACCCTCGTCCGCAATCGCCACTGGCAGTGGTACGCCGAACAGATGAGCAATACTCGCCGCGATGTCGCAGCCCGTCTCGCCTCCGGCCCCTGTCCTTACATTACCTATCTCCAGAACCACCGCACCCCGCTCTCCCCCCTGCCGCCGACCAATCTGCCCTCCTCTGCGGTTTTTCGTGGCGTCGGCCAGGCCGCGCTCAACACCTGCCTCCTCCACTCATCGAACAACGTGTCCGTCATCTTCAAAAGCAGCCCCATGGGCTCCATCAGCCACGGCTACAACGCCCAAAACAGCTTCGTCCTCTCGGCCTTCGGGGCGGCCCTTCTCATCCCCACCGGCCAACGCGACCAGTACGGCAGCGCCCATCACCGTAAATGGATGTGGGAGACCAAATCGGTCAACTCCGTGACCCTCAACGGCGGGGCAGGGCAGATCCCTCACTCCCCCCGCGCCCGCGGCCGCATCCTCGGCTTTCACACCTCCCCTGGTCTCCACTATGTGGCCGGCGAAGCCGCCGAAGCCTACGACGGCCGTCTCCGTCAATTCACCCGCCACATCCTCCTCCTCGAACCCGGCCTGGTCGTTGTCCATGACCAGATCGAGGCCACTGCGCCCTCAACCTTCGATTGGTGGTTTCACACCCCCGTCCCACTCCGCCTGGAGCAGGGGCGCCCCACCCCCTTCACCAACGGCCCGGCGGTCGCACGCCTGACGTTCATCGAGCCCCACTCGCTCCGCGTCACCGTCACCGACCGTTTCGACGTCCCCCCACGTCCGAAGATCCGCCTGACCCAGTGGCACCTGACCGCCTCGACCGAGGCGCCCGCCCACCGCACGCGCGGGACGGCCGCCGTCCAGGTCTGGCGCGTCGGCGACGCCGCGCCGCCGCCTCTCGATCACCGGCAGGTCGACGGCCTGTGTGAACTCCGGGTTCCCAACCCCAGGGCGCCGGTGCTCGTCCGACTGGGCGGCACCCCCGACGCCGTCGACGTGGTCGAGCTGGCCGCATCGGGTCCCCGCACTCTGTTCCGCTCCTCCTCAGCCACAATCTCCGATGCCGGTGCCCGCTGAGGCAACCCGGCGACCGTCTGCCCGCATCGAAACAAGACGAGAGGTGAGCCAGGACGGTCGGGCACCGAGCAATGATGATCTTGACTCTCTTTGGCTCGAACCGGCCCATCCCCCTCGCCGAAGACGCACCTCCCTTGCGTTGACACCGCCGCAGCTTCCAAGGTTTGGAAACTCAAAACATTCGTGGATCCAATCCTTGGAGGAACCGTCCGGTCGCTCCGCCGCGGAATGGCCACGGATCCGCGAATCCGATACAGTGGGTCTCGTCAACGACCGATGACGATGACCATCGAGGGGCGGACGGCCCTGGTCACCGGCGGCGCGGTGCGCATCGGGCGGACGATTTCGGCGGCACTGGCCCGTGCCGGCGCCGCCGTCGCCGTGCACTACCGCGCCTCGCGTGCCGCAGCCGCCGCGCTGGTGCAGGAGCTGCGGCGCGAAGGCCGGCGCGCCCTCGCCGTGCCCGGCCGGCTCGACACGCCCGCCGACGCGGAGCGACTGTTCCAACGGGCTGTCCGGGCCGCCGGCCCGCTCGACATCCTCGTCAACAACGCCGCGGTCTTCGACAAGGACTCATGGACTGCGATGACGCCCGCCGCTCTGCAGGCGGAGCTGTCGGTCAATCTGATGGCCCCCATGGCGCTAATGCGCGCCTTCGCCGCACAGGGCCGGCCCGGGGTTGTGATCAACCTGCTCGACCGCCGCATTGCCGGTCTGGACCCTGCATGCGTCCCCTATGAGATCTCAAAGAAGGCGCTGGCCGAGGCGACCCGCTCGGCCGCCTGGGCGTGGGCGCCGTGCATCCGGGTCAACGCCGTCGCTCCGGGCGTCGTCCTGCCGCCGCCCGGAGAAGGCCCCAACCGCGTGCGGGACCTGGCCGGCTGGATTCCGCTTGGGCGGACCGTTCCTCTCGAGGACATTGCCGAGGCCGTACTCTACCTCATCCGTGCGGAGTCGATCACGGGTCAAATCCTCTTCGTCGATGGCGGGCAACATCTGGCGGGCGCAGGACCTTGGGGCACCGCGAGCCGGCCCTCCCGCGGGCACACACGACGGCGGGGGCGGCGGCCTTCGCCGGCATCGCTGCGGATGGGACGGGCGCCGTGTCACGGTCAGCTTTGCCGTCCCAATGGACGAACCGGAGGACGGGCATGAGCCATCGAAGCAGTCCCATTGACCGCGGATGGCGGTCCGGTAGGTATCGGCGATGTCTCCAGTGGTGGGCGGCGGCCGCCTCCTTCGGCGTGTTGACCGGCTGTCACGGAGTGCCCCAACCTGCGACCGCTCCCGCATCGGGAGGCACACCGCCGCTGCTCAACGCCGCCACCGCGACCTGGCGGCCCATGCCCGGCAGCCCCCCGGCCGAGCCGGTCACCATCGAGGGCCGCAGCGCCGTGCGCCTGCCCTGCCCCTTCGCCGGCCCGCCCATCCCCCGCGCCTCGTGGGACACCGACCTGCGCGCCGATCTGTCGAACGCGGAAGGTCTGGCCATCGTCCTGCGCAGCGGCGATCTTTCGCCCGTCGCGGGCATCTCGGTATACCTGAAAAGCGGCGCCGGCTGGTACCACCTCGCCTGCCCGCCGCCCATGCCCGGACGGTGGACAACCGTCGTTTTGGGGCTCGAAGAGGCCGGCGTGGAGGGCAAACCGGCCGGGTGGGACCAGATCGAGGGCGTCCGCATCTCGATCTTGCGGGCGGGAAACACGGACACGGAATTTCACATCTCTTCGCTTCACGCGGTCGGCATGTCCGCACTCAATGCGAAGATCGCGGTCGTCCGGGCCGATTCGGCGAGGGACTCTCCAGAATTTAGATCGGCGACAGACCGGGCCGCGGAGGCGGTCCGCATGCTCCGCGCCTCGGGGATCCCCTGCACAGCGGTGTCCGACGCGGAGTTGACGGCCGGCAGGTTGTCCGGCGTTCGGCTGGTCGTGTTGCCGTACTGCCCCACGATGCCGCCGGCCGCCGAGGCGGCGCTGGCGTCATGGGTCGCCGGAGGCGGGAAGGTGCTGGCGTTCTACTCCGTTCCGGCGGCTCTGCATGAGGCGCTGGGCGTGACGGGCGGGGACTACATCCGCGCGGAACGGCGGGACATGTTCTCCGCCATCCGCGTACATCCCGGTTCGCTGCCGGGCGCGCCGGATCTCCTGCGGCAGTCGAGCCACAACATCCGCGCGTTCGATGAGCGGCCGCCGGTCAGCCGTCGTCTCGCCGACTGGCTCGACAGCGAGGGCCGTCCGACAGGCTACGCGGCGCTCATCGGCAGTGACCGTGGGCTCGTCATGACCCACGTACTGATGCCGCGAGACCAGGCGGAGGGCGCGCGATTCCTCGGCGCCGCCGTGGGCTGGCTGCTGCCGGAGGTTTGGGCCGGCCGCGTGGAACGGACATTGCAGAGGGAGGCGGACGAGGCCGGGGCAGTGGACATTTCGACGGCGGTGACGGCCGTCTGGCGGGCTTCGTCCTCATCGCCTCGCGCGCGGTCGTTCGCGCGCGACGCCGCCGCCGCGTTGGCCGCGGTGCGCCGGCTCTCCGCCAGCGGCCGCCATGTGGAGGCGTTGGGGCAAGCGGAGGAGGTACGGCGGGGTTTGGAGCGGGCTCACTGCGCCGCCCAGACTCCCACTCCGCTCAAGTTCCGCGCCTTCTGGTGCCATGACGCCTACGGCGTGCGGGGTCGGACATGGGATGAAGCCGTCCGCCGACTCAAGGACAACGGGTTCACGGCCGTGGTGCCCAACATGCTCTGGGGCGGAGTCGCCTATCACCCGAGCGGCGTTCTGCCCGTTGCCGCCGACGTGGCCGTGCGCGGCGACGCGATCGCCGAATGCCTCGCCGCCTGCCGACGGCACGGTATCGAGATGCACGTCTGGAAGGTCAACTGGAACCTCGGACCGGCGACACCGCGCGAGTTCGTCGAGCGCCTCCGTTCGGAAGGCCGGCTGCAGGCGGGTTCGGACGGCTCCGAGCGGCTTTGGTTGTGCCCGTCGCATCCGGACAACCGGCGGCTGGAGGTCGAATCGATGCTTGAGGTCGCCCGCAAGTATCCGGTGGACGGCCTGCATTTCGACTACATCCGCTATCCCGACGCCGATCACTGCTTCTGCGCGGGATGTCGCGAACGCTTCGAGGCGGCGGTCGGCGAACGCGTCCACAACTGGCCCGCCGACGTCCGGAGGGCCGGCCTGCTGCGGGACCGGTGGAACGACTGGCGCCGCGGCAACATCAGCCAGGTGGTGCGCGCGGTCGCGGAGGAGGCGCGCCGGATCCGCCCCGGCATCCGGATCTCCGCCGCCGTGTTCCGCCATTGGGCGGTGGATCGCGACCTCGTCGCGCAGGACTGGAAAGTCTGGTGCGACGAAGGTTGGATGGATTTCGTCTGCCCGATGAACTACACGGACAGCACGGCGATGTTCGACGCGATGGTGGGGCGGCAGGTCGGGTGGGCAGGGCGCGTGCCGCTGGTGCCAGGCATCGGCGTCAGCGCCTCCTCCTCCCGGTTCGGCGCGCGCAGGGCCATCGAACAAATCCGTGTCGCCGAACGGCGGGGCGCCGCGGGGTTCATCGTCTTCAACTACGGCGAGGTCGAGTACCGCGACCTCCTCCCCCTACTCGGTCTCGGCGTCACCCGCCCTGCGGGGCCGCGAGCGCGTTTGTCGGCCGGTGGGACGAACGCTACCATCGCGCCATGAGCGATGCAGGGCCGAACGCCGTGGAAAGGCGACCGGTGCATCGGACCTGGTGGGGCGGCCGGCCCCGACGGATCCGGCGTTTGCGCAGGCGATCGAAATACCCCCCGCCGCAGAGCGATCGCGGCGTCCCACCCGCCCGGCGACGCCGTCCTTTCCGCTGGGTATTCCCCGCTCTGGTGGCCCTCCTGATCGTGGTCTGCGCGGCCGCCGTTTATCTGGCGAACCGCCAAACGCTCTCCCCACCGCCGGAGCCGAAGGAGGACCTGATTCCCTCGAGGTTCGACTCCACGATCCCGTGATCACTTCCACCGCCACGCCGGACGTCGGCGCGTTTCAGTGCGCCGGCTTGTGTGCACGCACGCGGCTTGCTATTCTCCGTTACCAATATGGCTAAATCGCCTCCAGTCCAGCCGGGACCGCAGGGCTCCGCCGGTGCCGCCACGGAGGCGTCGAAGGACTGCATCACCGTCGAGGGAGTGGTCTCCAAGGTGCTCCCGGCGACGATGTACCGAGTGAAGCTACCGAACGGCCATGAGATTCTCGCGCACATCTCCGGCAAGATGCGGAAGAACTTCATCCGCATCACCACCGGCGACCGCGTGACCGTCGAGATCTCCCCCTACGACCTGACCAAGGGCCGGATCACGTTTCGGCACAAGACCTGAGTCGGACGCCCCGGTCCAGGCCGAAACGGCGCAGCTCGGCGACAAAATCGGACGGCAACGGCGAACGAACGACGACCTCTCCGCCCCCTCCGTCCGGAAATCGGATTTCCGTCGCATGCAGCATCTGGCGCGGCGCCGCCCGAAGCTCCGGCGGCAGCGCCCGCGAGGCGCCGTAGGTGGCGTCGCCGACAATCGGATGACCGATCGCCAGCAGATGCCGGCGGATCTGATGAGTCCGGCCGGTCGGAATCCAGACCCGCACCCACGACGCGACCGCCCCGGCGACCACCCGCCAAACCCGCGACCACGCCGGCCGGCCGTCCACGCGCTCGCGGATATCTCGCCGCCCGGCGGGGAACCGACCCGCAACGATCGCGTCGTAGGTCTTGACGACGCGGCCCGCCCGAAACCACTCGACGAACCGCGCCGCCGCCTCCGGCGTACGGGCGAGGATCAGGCAGCCGGTCGTGTCGCGGTCGAGACGGTGAATCGCGCGCAGCGGCTCGCCCCCCCGGCGAAGGCTCCAGCGATCGTCCACGCCGCCGGGGCCCGTCGAGACCACCCTGGCCGGCTTATCCACCACCAATGCGTCGGCCGCTTCGTGCAGGATTCGGCCGCAGGCCGACTCTGCCGAGGCCGGCCCCGCATATAACTCGATACGGTCCCCCGCCTGCACGCGGTGCCGCGCCATCCACACCCGCCGGTCATTCACGAACACGCGGCGGGCATCGAGCAGGCGGCGCGCGCCACGGCGCGACTCGCCCAACCGCGCCGCCAGCACCCGCTCCAGCGGCCATCCATCCTCCGCCGGCGTTGCGACGAACCGTCGCGGTCCGGATTTCCCCTGCGTTTCGTGCGTGCTCACGCGCGCATGCTACGTCCCGGCCGGCGAGGTGGTCAACGGATCGGGCCGCCGACGCCGCGGAACCGCCGCTTGCGGGCGGAGGCGGGCGCGGGGTAGACTGCGCGGCCGGTTTTTCCGATGGTCCCCGATCATCCAACATCCGACCTGGCCGGCGAGGTGCGGCGCGTTGCGCACCTGGCGCGGCTGGCGCTGCCCGACGAAGAGATCCCACGGTTTGCCCGGGACCTTGAACGCATCCTGGCCCACGTGCGGCAGCTCCAGGAGCTGGACGTCGAAGGGGTGGAGCCGACGGCGCACGCGATGCCGGTGACGAACGTGTTTCGCGCCGACGAGCCCCGGCCGGGGTTGACGCGGGAGGACGCCCTCGCCAACGCGCCCGCGTCGCGGGCCGGCCTGTTTCTGGTGCCGAGGATCCTCGAGTGAGTCGTGCTGCCGACGTCGCCGGCTGGACCGTGGCCGAGGCCGTGGAACGCCTCGACGCCGAGGAGATCAGCTCGGTCGAGCTGGCGCAAGCCGTCCTCGAGGCGATCGGACGGCGCGACGGCGCCATCGGCGCATACCTCCACGTGGACGCCGACGCCGCCTTGGCGGCGGCGCGGGCCGCCGACGAGCGCCGTTCGCGGGGCGACCGCGCGCCGCTGCTGGGCGTGCCGATCGGACTGAAGGACAACATCAGCGAGCAAGGTCAGCCGTGCGGCTGCGCCTCGCGCATCCTTCGAGGCTACCGCGCCCCCTATGACGCCACCGTAGTCCGCCGGCTGCGCGAGGCCGGCGCGGTCCTACTCGGTCGCCTGAACATGGACGAGTTCGCGATGGGGTCGAGCACCGAGAACTCGGCCTTCGGGCCGACGCGCAACCCGTGGGACCGGACGCGGGTGCCGGGCGGCTCCAGCGGCGGGGCGGCCGCCGCCGTTGCGGCGGACATCGCGTTGGCGGCCCTGGGCAGTGACACCGGCGGTTCGATCCGCCAGCCGGCGTCGTTTTGCGGCTGCGTTGGCCTGAAGCCGACGTACGGACGGGTGTCCCGCTATGGGCTCGTCGCGTTCGCCTCGTCCCTCGACCAGATCGGCCCCCTGACCAAGAGCGTGGACGACGCTGCGCTGCTGCTGTCCGTCATCGCCGGGCGGGACCCGATGGACTCGACCTCTCTCGACGCGCCCGTCCCCCCGGCCGACGTCGCGCGCACGGCGCCGGACACGCTGCAGGGCCTGAGGATCGGGTTGCCGGTCGAGTATTTCATCCCCGGCATGGACGCCGAGGTGGAGGCCGCGGTGCGGGCGGCGATCGCTCGGGCGGCGGATCTGGGCGCGGAGGTCCGCGAGGTCCGGCTCCCCCACACACGGTATGCGGTGGCCGTTTACTATCTGGTGGCCACGGCGGAATGCTCGGCCAACCTGGCCCGCTACGACGGTGTTCGGTACGGCTTGCGGATCCCCGCGGAGGACGTGATCGAGCAGTACGGCCGCACGCGGGCGGCGGGGTTCGGCCCCGAGGTCAAGCGGCGGATCATCCTGGGGACCTACACGCTCTCCGCAGGCTATTACGATGCGTACTATTTGCGGGCGCAGAAGGTCCGAACGCTGATCCGGCGGGATTTCGAGGCGGCCTACCGCGAATGCGACCTGCTGGCCGCGCCGGTTACGCCGACGCCCGCCTTCCGGTTGGGCGAGAACGTCGACGACCCGTTGAACATGTACTTGGGGGACATTCTGACGATTCCCGCGAACCTCGCGGGGCTGTGTGCGATCTCCCTGCCGGCGGGCCGGACGGCCTCGGGCCTGCCGGTGGGGCTGCAGCTGATCGCTCCGCCGCTGGAGGAGGCACGGTTGCTGCGGGCGGCGGCGGCGCTGGAGCGGGCGATGGGCCCGCGCGAGCGGCCGCCGCGCACGGAGGAGGCGAGGTGAACCACGAGGCGGTCATCGGGCTGGAGATCCACGTCCAGCTCCGCACCCGCTCGAAGATCTTCTGCGGATGCCCCACCGCCTACGGCGCGGAGCCGAACAGGCAGGTCTGCCCCGTCTGCCTCGGCCTTCCCGGCGCGCTGCCCGTCTTGAACGAGGAGGCCGTGCGGCTGACGGTCATGGCAGGACTGCTGCTGGGCTGCCAGATCCGCCGGTTCAGTAAGTTCGACCGCAAGAACTACTTTTACCCCGACATGCCGAAGAACTACCAGATCTCCCAGTACGACCTGCCGCTGTGCGTCGGCGGGGGGCTGGAGATCGAAACGCCCGCCGGTCCAAAGACCGTCCGGCTGCGCCGTATCCACCTCGAGGAGGACGTGGCGAAGAACCTGCACTTCGAACAGGCCAGCGGAGTGGATTTCAACCGGGCGGGCACCCCGCTAATGGAGATCGTCACCGAACCCGACCTGGCCAGCGCCGACGAGGCCCTCGCATTCCTGCAGGCCTTGAAGCGCATCCTTCACTACGGGGGGATCAGCGACTGCAACCTCGAGGAGGGGAACGTCCGCTGCGACGTGAACGTGAGCGTCCGGCCCGCCGGCTCGGCCGCGTTGGGCGTAAAGACGGAGATCAAGAACCTCAACACCTTCCGTGGCGTCCACCGCGCCCTGACCCATGAAATTCGCCGGCAGACCGAGCTACTGGCCGGCGGCGGCCGGCTCGTCCAGGAAACACGCCGGTGGAACGACGAGCTCGGCGTGACCGAGCCGATGCGGACGAAAGAGGAGGCCCACGACTACCGCTACTTCCCCGAGCCCGACCTGATGCCGGTGGTCCTCGACGAGGCGCGGATCGAGCAATGGCGCGCCGCGCTGCCCGAACTGCCGGCCGTCCGCCGGGCGCGGTTCGTCGCGGAGTACGGTCTACCGGACTACGACGCCGAGGTGCTGACCGCCGACCGCGAGGTGGCGGACTTCTTCGAGGCCGCCGCGCGGCGGTGCGGCCGGCCGAAGGCGGTATCGAACTGGATCATGACCGAGGTGCTGCGGGCGATGGGCGAGCGGGGCGTCGGGATCGGCGCCCTCCGGCTGACCCCCGACGCGCTCGCCGAGCTGGTCAAGGTGGTGGACCGCGGCGCGATCAGCGCGCTGCGAGGCAAGGAGATCCTGGCCGAGCTGATCGAGCGAGGCGGACGCCCCGCGGAGGTGATCGAGCGGCGCGGCCTGGCGCAGGTCAGCGACGAGGCGGCCATCGAGGCCTGGGCGGCGGAGGCGATCGCCGCCCATCCTGGCCCGGCGGAAGAGTACCGCCGCGGCAAGGCCGCGGCGCTGCAGTTCCTCATCGGGCAGGTGATGAAGCTCAGCCGCGGTCGCGCCAACCCGAAGCTGGCCGGCGAGGCGCTGCGGCAGCGCCTTGGCCGCGCCGGCTGAGCGGCCTCCCGCAGTTGTCGCGGGGGCGCGCGGATGGTAGATTGCGGAGTTCAGACTGGCACCGGCAAACTCGGACGGAGCACGGCAATCCCCATGAGCACACGGCGCGCGGTGAGGAACGATTTCGTGGTCGCAGACCTGTCGCTGGCCGACTTCGGCCGGCGCGAGATGAAGCTGGCCGAGCACGAGATGCCCGGCCTGATGGCGCTTCGCCAGAAGTACGGGCGGAGCAAGCCGCTGCGCGGCGCGCGGATCTCGGGCTCGCTCCACATGACCATCCAGACGGCGATGCTGATCGAAACGCTGCAGCACCTCGGCGCGAAGGTTCGCTGGGCCAGTTGCAACATCTTCTCGACGCAGGACCACGCCGCCGCCGCGATCGCGGCCGCCGGCACACCCGTCTTCGCCTACAAGGGAGAGAGCCTCGAAGAGTACTGGGAGTTCACCGACCGGGCGCTCGACTGGGGCGACGGGCGCGGGCCCAACATGCTGCTCGACGACGGCGGCGACGCCACCCTCTTTGTCCACCTCGGGTACCAGGCCGAGGAGACCCCCTCCGTCCTCGACGGCCCCAGCGAGAGCGAGGAGGAGCGCATCCTTCGGGCCCAGATCCGCCGCTCGCTCCGGCGGGATCGTGGCCGTTTCCACCGGATCGTCCGGGAGATCCGCGGCGTCACGGAGGAGACGACCACGGGGGTCCGCCGACTGTACCGCATGCACCGCGAAGGCCGGCTGTTGTTCCCGGCGATCAACGTCAACGACTCGGTGACGAAGTCGAAGTTCGACAACATCTACGGCTGCCGGCACTCGCTGGTGGACGGAATCATGCGCGCCACCGATGTCCTCTTGTCGGGCAAGGTGGCCGTCGTCGCCGGCTACGGGGACGTCGGCAAGGGCTCCTGCCAGAGCCTCCGCGGCCAGTGCGCCCGCGTCATCGTCACGGAGATCGACCCGATCTGCGCGCTCCAGGCGGCAATGGAGGGCTACGAGGTCATGCCCATGGACCGCGCCTGCGAGATCGGCGACATCTTCGTCACCGCCACCGGCTGCTGCGACGTGATCACCGAACGCCACATGCGCCGGATGAAGCACCAGGCCGTCGTCTGCAACATCGGCCATTTTGACAGCGAGATCCAGGTCGAGGCGCTGCGCAAGTACACATGGGAAGAGGTCAAGCCCCAGGTCCACAAGATCACGTTCCCGAGTGGAAAATGCATTCTGCTGCTGGCCGAGGGCCGAC
>CAKZPT010000087.1 GCA_937139365.1 uncultured bacterium
CCGGCGTCGCAGCGCCGCACGCCGCCGTCAATCCCATCCATGCGCAGACCTGCCTCGCCCTCACGTTCGTGGCTCCCTCGATCACCGTATCAGTCCGAGGCTGGTCTACGATAGATCGCCGTATCGCAGCGTCAAGCGTTCGCCTTTTGGATATGTGGAGGGCGGATGCCGCCTCGCGCCGCCGACCGTGTACGCCGATCCTTGGCCGCGGACCTCGCCATGACAACGACGGTCGTCGGGAGTGTTGCCGGTGGATGCGTTGCGATGTCGGCGCCTTGGCGAGGCCGCGAGATCAACGGTTGACCGGGAGAGCCGAGGCTGGGAACATGTGCAGCCGTGAACCACGGCTACTTGCGCTGGACCGCATGGGCGACGCCGACGATCCTTTCCCGGGCCGCGTGGGCTTGTCTGTTCATCCGGACCGCATGCTGTGCGGTGCCCGGCGACCCTGTCCTGTACTGGTCCTTCGAGGACATGGACGGCGGACGCATTCCCGATCGGTCGGGGCGCGGATTTCACGGCGTCGTCGAGGGAGGACGTCGGACGGCGGAAAAGGGCACCGCCTCGCTCGCGATGGACAGATTCGAGGGTGGCGTGCGGGCGGAGGAGCCCGCGAGGATGCCAATTTCGACCGCCGTGACCATCGCGGTGTGGATTCGCGCGGACGAGCTTCCCGACCACACGGTTCTTTTGGGTCGACCTCATACCAACGAAACGTGGACAACGCCAATGTTCGGTGTTCGCCTGCGCCACGAGTGGCCGGTCTTCGGCCTTTGGGAGGCGCCCAATGTCCCAAAAACGTTGCTCGCGGCGGAACGCCCACTTGTGGCCGGCCTCTGGACCCACCTGGCCGCGGTGTACGACGGCGCCCGCATGCGGTGGTTCGTCGATGGCATGCCGGCGGGAGAGACGAACCGGACCGGGCCGATCGCGGACAACGGCGAGCCGTTTCGCCTCGGCCGTGGCGTCAGCTTGGGGAGGCCCACGTTTTCGGGGCGATTCGGCGCCGTTCGCCTGTACGCCCGCGGCCTCGACCCGGCCGAGGTCCGTGCGCTATTCGAAGCCGAGCGCGACCACTATGACCGCACGCCGCCTCCCACTCCGCCTCCGCCCCGCGACGGCTTCGTCGAGGTCGAGAGCCATGGGCGAAGCCCCCAGCCTCCCGGTCCATGGAAAACCAATCCAACCCGTATCCTCGAGACGCTCAACGGCTTCGCCCCGCCCGCGGGGCCAGACCGTCGCAACCGGTTCGGCGGCTCACTGGACGACCCCCGCGAGGCCGCCACCGGTTTCTTCCGGCTGGCGAAGATCGGCGGCCGCGATTGGCTGATCGATCCCGAGGGGTATCGGTATTTCAACATCGGCCTCAATGCTGTCCGCCCGCCTCGCGGCGCGCTCTCCGCCTTCGGCTCGACGCAGGCATGGATGGAGGCGGTCGCCCGTCTCCTGTGGACCAATGGGTTCAACGGCCTCGGGAACTGGTCGGCACCCGAGATGCGCGAGGCCTCCCGCCCCCTTCCGTGGGTGTTGCGGTGCAACTTCATGTTCGAGTTCGCCCGGCCTCGCGGACTCGTGGAGCCCGCTGCCGGCACGCAAGGCTTCCCGAACCGGTGCATGCCGGTCTTCCACCGCGACTTCGAGGCCCACTGTGTCGAGTTTGCGCGGCAGCTCGAAGCCACCGCGAACGATCCGTGGATGGTCGGCATCATGACCGACAACGAATTGCAGTGCCCCGTCGACCTTTTGGACCGCTGCCTGAACGCCGATCCGACCGATCCTCATTATCGCGACAACCGTGCCGCCGCCGAGGCGTGGCTGGCGGCGCGCCGCCCGGCGGGGGACCGCTCGCCACCCTCTCGCCGCGAACGGTATGAATTCATTGCGTTCGCATTCGAGCGCTACTACCGCCTCGTGGTCGGCGCCGTTCGCCGGTACGACACCAATCACCTCTACCTCGGTTCCCGCCTGAGTTATTCCACCGGCCAGTTCGACAATCCCTGGTTTTGGCGGGCCATCTCGCCATACCATGACGCGGTCTCCGTCAACTACTACGCCGCGTGGGGACCAAGAGCCGATCATCTGCGCAACTGGGAGGAGTGGGACGGTCGCCCGATCGTCTTCACGGAGTGGTACGCCAAGGCGATGGACGTGCCCGGCCTGACCAATACCCACGGTGCGGGGTGGCTGGTGCGGACCCAAGAGGACCGCGGTCGCTACTGCCAACATTTCGCACTGGCTGCGCTGGAGGCGCCCAGCGCCGTCGGATTTCACTTTTCAAGTATCTTGACGACCCGCCGAAGTCCACTGCCCTTGACAACGCCGGCGGGGTGAACAAGGGGCTGTGCGCCGCGAACGGAACACCCTATGATCCGCTGCTCGACCGTGCCCGCGCCGTCAACCAGCATGCGTATTCGCTCATCCGATTTTTCGACGCTCGTCGCTGCGCTGCGCCCTGAGGCCGTTGATGGCGCCGGCGCATCAGAGGCGCGGTCCCGTCGCTGACGGGGGAATGACGGTGGACGGTACCCTAGGGCCGATGGACATCCTGCTGCTCACTTGGAACTTTCCACCCGTCCGCGGCGGCATCGAAACGTTCCTCGACCGATGGTCCGTCGGCTTGCGTGGCCGTGGCCACCCTGTGCGGGTCGTCACGGCCGGCGGTGCCGATCCCGCCCCGCGTCCTTGGGTCGTCCGGCCGTCGCGCCCTGGCATGACCGCGTACATTGCGGCGTCGTTTCTGCTGGGCGCGCGTTTGGCGCGCGAGCGGCGACCCGAGGTCGTCGCCGCAGGCAACATCGCCTCCGCCCCGGCTGCGCTGGCCATCGCCCGCCGCCAGCGCTGCCCATGGGTCTTGTTCGTGTACGGTGCGGAACTCGTCCGGCCGGGATGGCTCGTGCCCCTCGTTGTTCGGCTTTTCTTGCGCTGCGCCGATCTCGTCGTGACGATCAGCGAGGCGTCGCGTCGACTCGCGGTGCAGGCCGGCGCCCCGCCGGAGCGTCTGGTCGTCATCCCTCCCGGAGCCGACCTTCCACCCCCTCCGCCGGACCGCGCGGATCCCTATCCGGGCCGGCGTGTTCTGCTCACGGTCGGCCGCCTCATCCGCCGCAAGGGGGTCCTCGAATTCGTCGAGCATGTCATGCCGCGGCTGGTCCGCCGGCAGGACAACGTGCTG
Source organism: uncultured bacterium (assembly GCA_937139365.1). Taxonomy (GTDB): domain Bacteria; phylum Verrucomicrobiota; class Kiritimatiellia; order PWTM01; family PWTM01; genus CAACVY01. The sequence goes on from CAKZPT010000087.1 coordinate 3,173, forward strand.
TTGGTGGTCGTGGGTGACGACGCCCGGGCGTCGCTGATTCACCGCGGCGAGCCGATGCGGGCCCGCATCGCCGACGCCGTTCTGCGCCTTGGTCTGGACCACCATGTTCAACTGCTGGGGGCCGTCGGCGATGAGGACCTCGGCCGCCTTTATGGGCGCGCCGACCTATTCGTCCTCCCCTGTATCGAGATCCCGGGGGACGTGGAGGGGTTCGGTATCGTCCTGATCGAAGCGGCCCTCGCCGGCGTGCCCGCGCTCGCCACGCGGGTGGGTGGAATTCCGGACGCCGTCCACGACGGCCACACCGGAGTGCTGGTGGCGCCCGGCGATTGGACCGCGATGGCCGACGCCGCCATCCGCCTGTTGACGGATGAACCCCTGCGCCGCCGGATGGGCGAGGCCGCGCGTGCCCGAGCCGAGGCGGACTTCGTCTGGCCGGCCGTCATCCGCCGGCACGAAGAGGTTCTGCGCGCGCTTGCCGCTCGCGTCCGACGTTAGGTTCGGGCAGATGCATCTCTTTTGGCGCTCCGCGGCCCAATGGTGGCGCCAGTGCATCGCCCCGCCGCTTGCCGGGGCAGCCGGTGCGTGGTAGCGTGCGCGTGTTGCGCGGCGGGCTTGTGCCGGGTCCCGTGCGACGGCGTGAGGACGAACCCCGTCAGGCCCGGAAGGGAGCAGCGGTAAGACCGAGGCGCCGGGTGCCGCGGGGCAGCCTGGCGCGGCCCGCCCGCAACGTCGGGCGCCGCCCGGCGCCCCCTGCCCATGAGCGATGCGTCCTACCAAGTTTTGGCCCGGAAATGGCGGCCGAGGCAGTTCGACGAGGTGGTCGGCCAGGAGCACGTCACCGGCACCCTCGCCAACGCCATCGAGCGCGGCCGCGTGGCCCATGCCTACCTGTTCGTCGGTCCGCGCGGCATCGGCAAGACCTCGATCGCCCGGATTTTCGCCAAGGCCTTGAATTGCGTGCGCGGTCCCACGCCGCGTCCCTGCGATGCCTGCGATTCATGCCTCGAGGTCGCCGCCGGTTCCGCCCTCGATGTGATCGAGATCGACGGGGCGTCGAACAACAGCGTGGACCAGGTGCGCGACCTGAGGGAAAAGGCGCACTTTGCCGCGGCCCGCGGCCGGTTCAAGATCTACATCATCGACGAGGTTCACATGCTCTCGATCGGGGCGTTCAACGCCCTCCTCAAGCTTCTGGAGGAGCCACCGCCCCACGTGAAGTTTTTCTTCGCGACCACCGAGGCCCACCGCCTGCCGGCGACGATCGTGTCGCGGTGTCAGCGCTTCGACCTGCGACGGCTGTCGGTCGACGAGATTGCGGTGCAACTGGCGAAAATCTCCGCCGCCGAAGGCGTGACGGTGTCGGAGGACGCCTGCCTCGCCATCGCCCGCAGCGCCGACGGTGCTATGCGCGACGCGGAGTCGGCTCTCGACCAGCTGATCTCTTTCTGCGGACGCAGTGTCTCCGAGCCCGATGTCCTAGCCGTCTTTGGCCTGGTCTCGCGCGAGCGGCTGGAGGCCCTGGCCGCGGCGGTCCTGGGCGGCGACCTGGCCGGCGTCCTCGCGATTGTCGATGCGATGGACCGCGATGGCGTCAACCTCGGCCGGGTGCCCCTCGACCTGGTTTCGCTGTTTCGCGACGCCCTGGCGGTCCGCGTGGCGGGAGGCGAGTCGGCCTCGCCGTCCGCCGGATGGCGGTCGGCGGCGTTCCGGCGGGTGGTGGAGACAACCGATGAAATCCGGTTGTTGAGGGCGCTCGAGGTGTTGATCGACGCAGAGGTGCGCGTGCGTCAGGCGGCGTCCCCGAGGACGCTGTTGGAGATTGCGCTCCTGCGATGCGCGCGGCTGATGCCCCAGGTGTCGCTCGACGAGGTGCTGAAGCGGCTGGACGAATGCTTCCGGCTGCTGGGCGGCGGCGAGGCTGGCACGCCGGCGGCGGGGCTTCCGGTACCGCCGTCACCGGATGGATACCGGGTCTCCGAACCGCCGGGCGCCAGTCCGCCGCCGCCTCCCCCCGCTGCGCCAGCGCCTTTGCGAGGTCAGTGGGCCATGCGGGTGGATCAAATCCGGTCGATCGATCCGCCCCTCGGCGAGGCCCTCGCGGGTTCGCGGCTCGAGGTCGTGGGCGAGGGATGCGTCGATCTGCACCTGGCCGGGCCTATTCCCCTGGCCCTCCTCGAGGCTGAGCACCGTCGCAAAACGATCGAAAAGGCGGCGGCTCTGGTCATCGGCTCGCCCGTCCAAGTGAGCGTGGTGGTGCCGGGAACCACGCCGGAGCCGCAGGGGAAGGATCCGCCGAATACCAAGAGAGCCACTGGGAACGCGGAGGCCCCGGCTGACCCGCCCCTCGGCACGTGCGCCCCGCAAGCGCACCAGGCGGCGCCTGACCTGGGCCTCGACGATGGTCGTGAGGAGCGCCGACGGCGGATGCTGGAGGACGAACGGTTGCGCGCCGTTCTGCAGCGGTTCGACGGAACAGTCGGGGCGATCGAACCGTAGGGGGCAAGCCGGAATGAACATCATGAAGATGATGAAGCAGGCGGCGGACCTGCAGCGACGGATGGCCGAGGTTCAGCAGGGGCTGGCCACCCGCACGGTTGAGTTCAGCAGCGGCGGCGGCGCCGTGACCGCCGTGGTCCGCGGCGACCTGGAGTTGGAACGCCTCCGGATCGATCCGTCGGTGGTCAATCCCGCCGAGGTGGCCCTCCTCGAAGACCTTGTGTGCGCCGCCGTCCGGGGGGCGGCGGCGGAGGCCCGCGCGATGGCGGCGCGCGAGATGGCGGCTGCGACGCGGGGGCTCGATCTTCCGCCGGGGTTTTCGTTGCCCCTCTGAGCGGGACGCTCGGCGATGATAGAACCGATCGAGCGTCTGATCGCGGTGTTGGCGCGTCTGCCCGGCTTGGGGCGGCGTTCCGCCGAACGGGTCGCCCTGCGTCTCGTCCAGGATCGCGACCGGCGGCTGGCCGACGAGCTGATGGCCGCCCTCCACCACCTCCGCGAGCAGGCCCGTGTGTGCCATGTGTGCGGCGCGATCACCACGATCGATGCGGACCCATGTCGCGTTTGCACCGACCCACGACGCGATGCCCGGACCCTTTGCGTGGTCGAGGAGTCGTCCGACCTCACGGCGATCGAGGAGAGCGGAGCGTTTTCCGGGCGATACCATGTCCTGGGCGCTCGTCTGTCGCCAATGCGCGGCGAGGGTGTGCGGGACCTGCGGCTCGACGCGCTGCTGCGGCGGGTGCGGGATGGGAGCGTGGAGGAGGTCGTGCTGGCCCTGGACACGGACGCCGAGAGCGAGGCCACCGCTCATTGGCTTGCGGAGCGGCTCGCCGCCGTCGGCGTTCGCGTCAGCCGGATTGCCTGTGGGTTGCCGGTCGGCAGCGGCATCGCCTACTCGGATCCCCAAACCCTTCAGCGCGCGCTTGTAGGTCGTCAGCCGATGACGCCGGGATGAACCGTCTTCATCTCCATTTCCACAGCCCGTCGCTCGGTCGGCCTCTTCGGGTGGAGATTTTGTGTCCGCCCGGCCGTGGCCCGTTTCGGGTGGTCTACCTGCTGCACGGTCTGGGCACGGATCTGGAAATCTGGCGAGCCTACGATGTCGAACCCTTGGCCGCAGCCCGCCGCCTGATGGTCGTGATGCCTGACGGGGACAACTCGTACTATGTGAACGACCGCCGCCCGGGCGGCCTCGGGGCGTGGGAGGATGCGATCGTCCGCGACGTGCGCGGGACGGTGGACCGGATGTTTCGGACGGTTCCGCTGCGGGAGGGGAGGGGGGTGGCCGGCATCAGCATGGGGGGGTTTGGCGCGATGATGCTGGCGTTGCGCCATCCTCGGCTTTTCGGTGCGTGTGCCTGCCTGTCGGGGTCACTGTATTTCGGCCATGCGCCCCATCCTCGTGGGGAGGCTTGGCAGGATGCACTCGCGCGGGGGTTGCCGAAGGGGGACTACGATGTGTTTGAACTTGCCCGCCGCCTTGCGGAGGGTGGGGGCGTCCGACCGGCCGTGTGGATGGCGTGCGGAACCGGCGATGGGCATTTCGACGACCACCGGCGGTTGTCGGCGTTGCTCGATCGTTGGGGCTGGTCTCACGTGTTCGAGCAGGGGACAGGCACCCACGATACTGACTTCTGGCGAGAACATCTGCCGTTGGCGTTCGATTTTTTGGCCTCGACCTTGTCAGCCGGTGGCCGGTCCGATCGTTCAGAGCGCGATGGCGGCCCGACGCTGGAGTGACATCTTGTGTGGCCGCTGGCCGGCGGCCTTGCGACGGCGCTGGCCGTAGCGACGGTAGATGCGGCCGAATTTCGGCAAGTATGTGGAAGGTGAGCATTGGACATAGCACACCGCGGGGACAGGCACAGCACCGCGGGGACAGGGACATAGCGACGGGCATTGGGGCGGCGTGGGCTGACGGGTCAATGCG
>CAKZPT010000088.1 GCA_937139365.1 uncultured bacterium
GCCCGGCGCGCACATCGGCATCCACTGGGCCACCCGCGAGATCTGGCTGCGCCGCACCGTCGAGCTCCCCGATCCGGCCGACACCGAGGTGCGTCTGCGCATCCACCACGACGAGGACGCCGAGGTGTGGCTGAACGGTGTGCTGGCCGCCCGAGTCGATGGGTTCCTGAGGGAGTACGAGGAGATTCCCATCGCCCCGGCCGCGCGCGCGGCGCTCAAGCCCGGACGCCTCACGATCGCCGTGCACTGCCGTCAGACGGGCGGCGGGCAGTACATCGACGTCGGCCTGGTCCGCGTGCTGCCTCCGGTGAAGTAGACGGCGGGCGATCCACGCGCTTGCCCCCGCAACGACGACGTACGCCGCGGACGGGGAACGGACGGCGCGGTGAAGCTTCAGTGCGCGCCAGCGGGGGGGGCGGTCATGTCCGCGAAGTGCGGGGACGGCTCGAAGATGCCTCCGCTGCGGGCGTAGAAGTCGTCGTCCAGCTCGTAGAACCCGTCCCTCATCACCGTCCACGGCGCGCCGAAGCAGGGGTGGTGCTGGCGCATCTCCTCCCACTGGCGGTAGTTCTGGTGTCCGTTGCTCTCGAGCAAGCCGACGTCCAACCCGTGGATCGGCTCAAGGCGGGCGGCGACGTTCTTGTTCCAGTCCACAAGGATCGGGTGGACGGTGAGATCGGCGCAGAAACAGGGGACGTTGCGCGCGGCCGCGGCACGGACGACGCGCAGGGTCATGCTCAGCGTCTTCGCGATCGGCTTGACGACGATGACGCGGTAGCCGCGCTCGATCCGCTCGACGGCGTGCCGGTCGGTGTGGGCGGTCTCGTCGGCGCCGAGAGGCACCGGGATGTCGCGGACGTCGATGTCCGACTCCTCGGAAAACGGCTCTTCGATCAGCGCGATCTGGTCGAACGCGCCAATCTTCCTGGCGTGGTCGAGCAGGCGGAGAAAGGCGTCCTTCGTCTCGTAGCGACCGTTCGCGTCGAAGAAGTAGGGAAACCGGCCGGTTTTGGTGTGCGGCGTCCGCAGTGGGCCGAGGGTGGCGTGGATGGCGGAGAGGCGCGCCTTGTCTTTCTCCAGCATCTCCTCCTGCGTCCCCGGCTGGCCGATCTTGATCTTCATGAAGAAGTAGCCCTGCTGTGCGGCGGCGCGGACCTCCTCGACCGGCAGCGCATAGGCCATCAGGGGGATCGCCGCCAGCTTCCGGTGGCGGCGGGGCAGGGCGGGCCGATACTCCGGCGGGATCATCTCGTCGAACGTCCGGAAGCCGTTTTCCCTTGCGTACAGGAGCCAGGCGGCGTTGTCCACGGCCATCAGGGCGTTCAAGGCGAACGTCGGCCGAAGGTCCTTCCGACCGGTGATCTGGCGGCCGTAGTCGTGCACCTCGGGGTAGAGCTGGTCGAGCAGTTCCTCGGGGCGGCGGAAGGAGCGGCCCCGCGCCATCTGGAGGGCGCGTTCGGTCATCGCGTACATCAAGGCGTTCCCGCCGCTCTCGGAATGCGACGCGAAGACCGCCCCGTCGCTCCACAGCACGCTTTGCGTGCCGATGGCCACGGCGGAGGCGCCGGACTCGCTCTCCAGGCGCGCGACGGCCTGCCAGATCTCGCGCATGTAGCCGCCCTTGAAGCCGAAGGGGCGGATCAACGGGTTGCGCTCAAAATTGGAGGCGACGGCGCGGATGCGGATCTCCCGCTCGGCCGGCGCCGCCGCGCCGACGCCGGCCGGGGCCACGGATGAGGCGCCGGCAACCGCCGCCATTCGAAGGACCTCGCGGCGTGTCGGACCGCGTGCGGCGTTCATGCCGAGACCTCGTAGCTCCACGGCGCGCGGTGCGGCCGCGACAGCATCCGGTTGGCCTCCTCGTCCCCCTCGAAGCGCTCGGCCTTCGGATCCCAGCGCAGCCTCCGGTTCAGCTTCATCGCGATGTTGCCGAGGTGGCAGAATGCGGTGACGCGGTGGCCGACCTCGACCGGCTCCACGGGGTCCTTGCGACTGAGCACGCAATCCACGAAATTGCGGTAGTGGTTGGGGCTGTCGTACAGGCGGATGGAATCAGGTCCCGGCTGCCAGTCCGCGATCGCCGGCGACGAGGCCGTGATCTCCTTGCCGTCGGTGGCGATCCACCCTTCCGAGCCCTCGATCCGGATGCCGAACTGCCTCTTGTCGGTAATGCACTCCCACTCGACGCCGTTGGCGAAGCGCGCGCCAAAGTGGACCTTGGTGGCGGTGTCGAAGAGATCGCCCGGCGGCGGCCACTCCGCGCCGAGGTTCCAGACTTCGACCGGACCGGTGTCGTCCAGCCCCAGCGCCCAGAACGCGACGCCGTTGGAGTGATGGCCAAAATTGGTGGTCTGGCCGCCGGAGTAGTCGCTGATGAACCGGAACTGGTAGAGGCAGCGCTGCGGATGGTAGGGGGCCGAGGGGGCGGGGCCGAGCCACAGCTCGTAGTCGAAGCCCTCGGGCACGGGCGCAGGCTTCCAGCCCGGACCCGGCCCCGTGAAGTTGTTCGGCGCCACGTAGGTCGTCGCCTTGCGGGGCTGGCCGACGGCGCCGTTGCGCACCGCCTCGCAAAAGCGGCGGATCAACGGGGTGGACCGCCATTGGCTGCCGGTCTGCAGGATCCGGTTGTGGCTGCGCACGGCGCGGATCATTTCCTGCCCGTCGCGAACGGTCAGTCCGAGGGGCTTCTGGCAGTAGATGTCCTTGCCGGCCGCGGCGGCGCAGATGGTCTGGATGGCGTGCCAGTGGTCGGGCGTGATGATGACGACCGCGTCGATGTCCTTGCGGGCCAGCATCTCGCGGAAGTCCACGTACATCGCGCAGCCCTTGTATGTGCCCGACGGGCTGGCCTTCGCGTAGTGCTTTTCGACAAGGTCGCGGACGGGTTCGCGGCCGAGGAACTGGTCGGGGGTCTTATAGCCGTGGCTGCCGCGGTTGACGTCGCAGACGGCCACCACTTGCGCATGCGGCAGGGGGAGGAACTCGGCCAGGTCCACGGGCGCCTGGTTGCCGCAGCCGATCACCCCGAGCGTCACGCGCTCGTTGGCCGGCGCGCGGCCGGCCTGGGCCCGGAGGATCTGGGGGAACCCGAGCGTTCCCGCCGCGGCGGAAGCAAGGAAACGCCGTCGAGTGATCAAGGAAACATTTGTGGTCGTTTTCATGGCACACCTCATTTTGTACGGGGGGTTCACGCTGTGCAGTATATACCCGTCCCGTTTTTGAAACAAGCTCCGGCGTTGTGGACTGCGTTCGAACCGGCCGCCGCGCTGGTATGGCAGAGGATCTCACCCCGGCCCCACACCACCGGGACATGCTTTCGCCGCTCCTCAGGTGCCGGGCGGGTCTTCGTCTTCCGATGCCGCGCTCCGTGCGGACCCGCGCGGCGCGGGGAGGCGACCCTCGAGAAAACGCAGCATGCGCGCCAGCGTCTCGACGCGGGACATCGGCGTGCCCGCGGCTCTGGCTACCGCCGCGGGGCGTTCGTAGATCGCTTCGATTTCCATCGGCCGGCCGGCCTCGTGATCCAGCTTCATGCTGGGCGCGTACGGCGTCATCCGGTCGGTCAGCTCGAACATGTGGTCGGCGAACGAGGGCGGAATGTCGCGGCCGAGCGCGCGGGCGCCGGCGCGGACCTCGCTCATCAGGTCGGCGGCCAGCGTGCGCGTAGCGGGGGTTTGCACCAGGGTGCGCGTGTCGGTGCCGAGCACGACGCACAGCCCGCTAAACGGGATGTTCCACATCAATTTTCGCCAGCGGGCCTCGACGAGGTCGGGCAGCAGCTCGGTCTCGATGCCTGTGGCCGCGAAATCCTCCGCGATCCCGCGCATCGCCGCCGGCAGCCCCGCGGGCCGGCCGGTCGGATCATGGGCGGCGAAGGTCACCTTTCCGTAGTCGAGATGCCGGATGCGGCCGGGCGCAAGCCGGATGCTGCAAAGGAAACACAGGCCGCCGAAGATCGGATGTCCCGGCGCGGCAGCGGCCGCCGTCTCCTCGGGGCCGAGACCGTTCTGCATCATCACCAGAGGCACGCCGGGTTTGCGCAAGATCGCGGGGAGGATCCGGAGCAGCCCGTCGTTGCCGGTGGTTTTGATGGTCACCGCGACGACGTCCGCCGCCGGCAGCTCACGAGGGTCGTCGAAGACGGCGGGGGAGTCGAGACGCCACGTCGTGCCGCGGGTCTCGACCTCGAATCCCCGCCGGCGGATCCCGGCGGCACCGCTGCGGACCAGCCATGCGACGGGGTGGCCGGCGCGGGCCAGCGCCATGCCGTAGTAGCCACCGACGCCGCCGGCGCCGATGAAGACGTAGGAGCGTTTCATCGCCCCGCGTGGGCGGCCACCCACCGGCCTACCGCCGCCCGGATGGCGCGGATGTGATCGGGGGCGGTGCCGCAGCAGCCGCCGACGATCGAGGCGCCCGCCTCGAGAAGCTCCGGGACGCGGGCGGCCATGTCCTCCGGCCCCTCCGGCCAGACCTGCTGGCCGTCGCGCAGGGTCGGCAGCCCGGCGTTGGGATGGACGAGGATGACCGCCCCCGGCACGGCGGCGGCGATCTCGCGAACGACGGCCACCATGTCCGCGCTGCCCGTCCCGCAGTTGGCGCCGACGATGTCCGCGCCTGCCTCCCGCACTGCCCGCATCGCCTCGGCGGGGGTGTGGCCCATCATCGTGCGGTGCGAGCCGTCGGGCATGGGGCTGAAGGTGAAGGTGCAGATGATCTCGAGCGGCGCGACGGATTGGGCGGCCCGGATCGCGAGCACGGCCTCGTCCGTGGCCGCCATCGTCTCGACGCAGAACGCATCCGCGCCGCCGGCGGCCAACGCGGCCGCCTGCGCGGCGAAAGCCGCGAACATCTCCTCCTCGGCGACGTCGTCCAGCGCGAGAAGTTTGCCGGTCGGCCCCATCGAACCGATGACCCACCGGTCCGGCCCCGCCGCCCGCCGAGAGATGCGCGCCGCCGCCTCGTTGAGTTCCGCGTCGCGGTCGGCCAGGCCGAACTTGGCCAGCCGAATGCGGTTGCCGCCGAAGCTGTTCGTCTTGACAATGTCGGCCCCGGCGGCGACGTAGGCCCGGGGAATGACCTCCACGTCGGCCGGCCGCTCCACGCACCATAGCTCGGGGCACTCGCCCGGCGCCAAGCCCCTCGCCTGGAGGAACGTTCCCCACGCCCCGTCGGAGACCAGCACCCGCCCCGCGCGTACCGCCTCGCTCAGTCTGTTCCGGCTCATGGCGCCTTCCGTCGTTGCCACGATAGCGGGCGGCCGACCAAAAATCGAGATAGTGCTTCCCCTGCGGGCGTTCTTTTGTTAATAAAGACGGAGGGCTTGGTTGAGAAGAGGATTCATGAGAGAGCGCACGTTCGCTTTGGGGGTGGACTACGGGACCAACTCGGTCCGGGGATTGGTGGTCGACACGGTTACCGGCGCGGAGGTGGGGTCGTGCGTCTGGGATTACCCGACCGGCGAGCAGGGCGTCGTGCTCGATCCGGCCCAACCCGATCTGGCGCGCCAACATCCCCGCGACTACCTGAAAGGGCTGGAGGCTTCCGTGCGCGGTGCGCTGGCGAAGGCGGCCAAAACGGAGGGGTTTTCCCACGGACGGGTGATCGGGATCGGGGTGGACACGACGGGAAGTACGCCGATCCCTGTCGATGCGCTCGGCGAGCCGTTGGCGATGCGCGCGGAGTTCCCTGCCCGGTCCGCGGCCTTCGCGTGGCTCTGGAAGGACCACACCGCGCACGCCGAGGCCACAAAGATCACCGAGTCCGCCCGGCGCCTTCGACTGCAGTACCTGGCCAAGTGCGGGGGCGTCTATTCCTCGGAATGGTTCTGGTCCAAGGTCCTTCGCTGCCGTCGCGAGGCGCCCGACGTCTTCGAGGCGGCCCACACGTGGGTCGAGTGCGCCGATTGGATCCCGGCGGTGCTGACCGGCCGAACCGCGACCGACCGCTTAGCCCGTTGCATCTGCGCCGCAGGCCACAAGGCGATGTTCCACCCGTCGTGGGGAGGATATCCGGACGAGGAGTTCCTTGCCGCGGTCGATCCGGCGCTGGTCCGCGTTCGGCGGACCCTGCCGTCGGCCGCGGTGACGATCGCCGACACCGTCGGCGGCCTGACGGCGGAATGGGCCGCGCGGCTCGAATTGCCCCAGGGGATACCCGTCGCCGGCGGCGCGTTCGACGCCCACCTCGGCGCGGTCGGGTCGGGCACCGCGCCGGGGACGATGGTGAAGATCCTCGGCACGTCGAGCTGCGACATGGCCGTCGCCCCGCCGTCCGAACGCGTGGCCGACATCCCCGGGCGTATGCGGGATCGTCCCGGAGTCCATCCTGCCCGGGCACCACGGCATCGAGGCGGGGCAGTCCGCGGTCGGCGACGTCTACAGCCGGTTCGTCCAGCGCATCCGGCCGGGGAGCGGCGCCGCCGGGCACGAGGCGCTGAGCCGGGAGGCGGCCGTGCTTCGACCCGGCGAAAGCGGCCTGCCGGCGCTCGACTGGCACAACGGGAACCGGACGGTCCTGGTGGACCCGCGTCTGAGCGGAATGGTGCTAGGGCCGACGCTGCATACGACTCCGGCCGAGCTGTACCGTGCATGGATCGAGGCGACGGCCTTCGGCGCCCGGACGATCGTCGAGCGACTGGAGGAGTACGGTGTGCCGATCCGGCGCGTGGTCGTCTGCGGCGGCATTTCTGTGAAGAATGCGCCGGTGCTGCAGATCTACGCCGACGTCCTCGGCCGGCCGCTGGAGGTGGCCCGGAGCGCGCAGACTTGCGCGCTGGGCGCGGCGATGGCCGGCGCGGTGGCCGGCGGGCCGGCGCGCGGCGGGCATGCCGATTTCGCCGCCGCCGCGGCGGCAATGACGGGCGTGCTGGAACGCGTGTTCCGCCCCGGCCCGTCGGCGGCTGCCGTCTACGCCGAATCGTACGGCCTCTATCGCTGTCTCCACGACGCCTTCGGCCGGCCGGGGCCGCGGGCGACCTGTCCGACGTCATGAAAGCGCTGCTGGCTGTCCGCGACCGCGTCCGCGGGCGGTGAAAGAGAGGGGCACGATGCCGATCGAATACGCCGACCTTCGCGAAACGGTGATGCATGCCAACCAGGACCTGCCACGCCTCGGTCTGGCGATACTGACGTGGGGCAATGTCAGCGTGGTCGACCGTCGGATGGGCGTCTATGGCATCAATCCCAGCGGCGTCGCCTGCGAGCGTCTTCGGCCGGAGGACATTGTCGTGCTTTCCTTAGAAGACGGCCGCGTCATCTCCGGCATCTTGAACTCCCCCTCCGATTCGCCGACCCACCTGATTCTCTACCGGCATTTCTGCGAGGTCCAGTGCGTCGTCCATGTCCACTCCGAATACGCCACGGCGTGGGCCCAGGCCGGCCGGGAGATCCCCTGCCTCGGTACCACCCACGCGGACGTGTTCCGGGGCGCCGTTCCGCTGGCCCGACCGCTCCGCGACGCGGAGGTGGACTCGAACTACGAGACCCATGTCGGGGCCGCCATTGTCGAGTGGTTCGCCCGGCACGGCGTGCCCCCGCTCGAGCGGCCGGCGGCGCTGGTGCCCGGCCACGGCCCCTTCGTCTGGGGGCCCTCGCCGCGCGCCGCGCTCGAGACGGCCGTCGCGTTGGAAATGATCGCGCGCATGGCCGCGCACACCTTGGCGATCAATCCGGAAACCGCCCCACTGGGCCGGGCCCTGTCGGAACACCACTTCCTTCGCAAACGCGGTTTAGGCCGGACCTACGGCCAACCCTCGTTCAACCATGACAAGTCCCGCTAAGTCCCCCGTCGTGCCGGCCCTGCTGCGCCGGTTCAACGTCCGCCAGGTGTTGGAGATCCTCCAGCGTCAGGGCCCCTGCACCCGCGCCGACCTCACCCGCTGTACCCGCATCAGCGCGCCGACGATGTCGAAGCTCGTCGAGGCGCTGGTGCGCCAGGGCGTCCTCGAGCGCACGCGAAAACGCCGCCACACCGGCGGTCGGCCGGCGGTGGTGTTCCAGTTCGCCCGCGGTCGCGGCGGCGTCGCGGGCATCGTGCTCGACATCCGCGAGATCGTCCTCACGGCGGCCGGGCTGGACGGCCGCCCGGACCCCGCGCACGTGCGGCGCATCCCGACGCCCCGCTCCTTCGATCTGCTGGTCGAGACCGTCGCCGACGAGTTCCGCCGCTTCTGGCCCCCTGCGCTCGGCCCGTGCCGGGGCGTTGGAATGACCCTCCCCGGTCTCATCGACCGCCGCAGCGGGCTGGTGCGGTTCTCCCCCAACCTGCATTTCCTCGACAGCCGCAACCCCGCCGAGGCCCTCTCCCGCCGCCTCGGCATCGCCGTAGCGGCGTTTCAGGAGGAACACGCCTTGGCCCTCGCCGCGCGCCGGTTCGGCGCCGCCCGTGACCTCTCCGACTTCGCCCTCATCGACATCAGCGCCGGCTTCGGAATGGGCGTCGTCAGCGCCGGCCGCTTCATCGAAGGCGCCCGCGGATTCGCTGGAGAGATCGGCCACCTGCGCGTTCGGCCCGAGGGCCCGCCGTGCAGCTGCGGCAACCGCGGATGCCTCGAAACCGTCGCCTCGGACACCGCGCTGGCCGCCGCCGTCTCCGCCCGCGAGGGGCGGACGATGACGATGGACGAGATCATCGCCGAGGTCCGCGCCGGCCGGCTGCGCCTCGAGGGCCTGCTGGAGGACGTGCTCGAACACCTCGCCTTCGCCGTCTCCGTCGTCGTCAATATCTTCAACCCCGAGGCGGTGCTGCTGCACGGCCGGTTGTTTGAGATCGAGGACAACCTCCTCAATCGGTTGGCCGAGCGGGCCCGCCGGATGGCGCTGGCCCCGTCGATGGAACAATGCCGGATCGTCTACGCCGACGCCGACAAACCCCTCGGCGCCATCGCGGGCATCCTCGAGCGCGTCTACGACGGCATTGGTCCCCGGGCCTTGCGCGCGGTGTGATCCCCGGTCGGCGCGGGCGAGACGCCGGCCGCGCCGAGGGCGGCGGGCAGGGGGCGTCAACGCGGAGGGCAACAAACCCGGATGTTGCGGAACTCCACCGTCATCCGCATGCCTTCGTGCACCTGCAGCCCGATCGGCCCCGTCGCGGTATGGACGGCGTTGGTGTAGGCCGAGACCTCCCGACCGTTGATCTGGATGCGGAACGAGGGGCTGCGCCTCGAGGTGCACCAGGTTCCAGTCATTGCTACGCCACGCCTCCACCACGCCCTTCGCCCGTCCCTCCTCCGGGTAGCCGCGAAGGTAGAACGAGCCGGTCATGTCCCGCCGCAGGCTGACGGAGACGCCAAGCTAGACCTGGATCGGCGGACTGCGCAGGAAGATTCCGCTGTCCACGTCCCCGGTCCAGCGCGCTTCCAGCTCGAGCTCCAGGTCCCCGAACTCGCGCTCCGTGAACGACACGTGTCCCTTCATCTCCGGACCGGACGCGCCGACGAACACGCCGTTGGACACCGTCCAGAACGGATAAAGATCCGGCGCCCGCCAACCCGTCAGATCGCGGCCGTTGAACAACGCCTCCCATTCGGCCGGCCCGGCCGTCGCCGCCCCGACGCCGGCGATCCCCATGCCGATGGCCAAAAACGCCCATGTGAGTGCCATGGTCCAATCCTCCAGTGTTTGCCTTCAAACCCCTGTCGGGCGCTTCGACCGTCCGCGTGCCCCTTTCCGCCTACTCCGGCTGCGCCTGTCGTCTGGCATGCCGCCGCGCCCTCCCGCCCCGCGGCAGATGCCGGGGCGGCCCGGCGCCCTACGGTCGTTCCTTACCGTGCAGGTATTTGATGACCTCGATGTTCTCCATCGTGACCAGCCCGCCGGACTGCGCCGACTCGAAGAGGTCGTGGAGCACCGGAAGGAACCGGTGGATCTTCTCTTCTTCGTCGGCGATTTCGACGATGACGGGCAAGTCGGTGGAGAGGTCGAGAATCTTTGAGGTCCGGATGCGGCTGGTCGGTCCGAATCCCATGATGCCCCGCCACACCGTCGCGCCCGCCATTCCGAGCCGGCGAGCCTCCCGGACAATGGCTTCGTAGAGGGCGGTGTGCTTCACCCGGTCGCCTTCGCCCAGGAAGATCCGAAGCAGCTTCGCGTCGGCCTTCAGCTCCACGGTCCACCTCCGATCCTGGCGAGCGCACGCACGGCTGCGATCCCGGCCACGAACGCGGACAGCGAAAGCACAAAAGTTCCGACGGCGTACAGCGAGGCGTGCAAGAGTTCCCCGGTGCGCAGCATTGCGGCGGTCTCGTAGATCATCGAGGACATCGTCGTGAACCCGCCGCAGAAGCCGGTGGCCAGCGCCAAACGCGCGGCCGGCGGGATGCCGCCGCGATCGGACAGCCCGGCGATCACGCCCACGAGAAAACATCCCAGCGCGTTGGCCGTCAAGGTGCCGACCGGCCAACCGACCGGCCATCGCTGCGACGCCGTGCTCAACCCGTAACGGGCCAGCGACCCGGCAAAACCGCCGAGCCCGACCCACAACGATAGAATCCATCCGCTGGTCACGCCGCCCTTTCAATTCACCGACGAACGATGCCTCCGCCGGACACCCGGATGCAGGAGAAGCCCGTGGAGGATGCGTCTGCTGTTCCTATCACGCGGCCCCGGCCCCGTAAAGCTACCGCGCGGCGGGCCCCTCCACGGCCACCGTACCGGAATCTGCGCCCCACACCGTCGTATGTTAATCTCCGACCGCATGAGCCCTGCGCCCCGAGCTCCCGCCGGCGCGCTGGCGGTCGCCATGCTTGCGACGACGCCGGCCGTGGCCGGCGCCGCCGCAGATGGAGGCGGTCCCGCTACCGTACGACCAGGTCGCCTTCCGGCGGGACGGCGTCGAGCTGGCGCGCGCCCATTTCGGCCCCGGGCTGAAGCGGCCGTTCGTGTTCCCGGTGATCGGGCCGGCCGGACGCGAGCTGACCCGGATGGGGCATCCGCACGGTCCGGCCGGCCATGCGCACCACGATTCCGTTTGGATTGCGCATCAGGACGTGGCCGGCGTGAACTTTTGGGAAAACTCCGGCATGGCCCGGATCGCGCCTCGCCGCGTCCTGCGCATCGAGGACGACGAAGGACGGTGCGCCCTGACGGCGGACCACGAGTGGCTCGACCCGACTGGCGTCGCCTGGGTGCGCGAGCGGCGCCGCATCGAGGTCGCCTCCGGCCGCGGCCTGGAGTGGCGGATGACGTTCGATCTCCGCCTCGAGCCGGCCCCTCCCGCCTCGAATGTCGTGTTCGGCGCCACGCCGTTCGGGTTGATCGGGGTGCGCATGGCCAAAAGCATCGGCGTGCGCGACGGAGGAGGGACGATCCGCAATTCCGAAGGCGGCGTGAACGAAGCCGGATGCTTCCGAAAGCCGGCCCGTTGGGTGGACTACTCGGGGCCGGTCGCGCCCGGCGCGACCAACGGCATCGCGCTCTTCGATCATCCCACGAATCCGCGCCATCCGAGTCCCTTTCACGTCCGCGACGACGGCTGGATGGGCGTCTGCCTGACGCTGTCCGGCCCGCTGACTGTGTCGAATCAAGCGCCATTGCATCTGAGGTACGGGCTCTGGATTCACGATGGGCTGCCGCCGGTGGAGGCCATCGAGGCTGAGTGGCGCCGGTTCGCCGCCGAACCTCTTCCCCCCGACGACCCGGCGGGGCGGCCGCGACGGTGAACGGCGTCGAACGCATGTCTCGCCGTCCAAGGATTGGAGGAACGGGGCAAGTGAACTTCCAAGGTTTGGAATTCGTCATCGCGGCGGCGGTCGTCGCAGGGGCGGCGGCCGCGGCGGATGTCTGGTACGTCTCGCCGACCGGGGACGACGCGGCCGACGGCGGCCGCGAGCGGCCGTTTGCGACCCTCGAACGCGCGCGCGACGCGGCGCGCGACGCGGCCGACGTCGATCCCGCCCGCCCGCGCCGCATCGTCGTGCTGCCGGGCGACCATCACCTCGACGCGACGTTGACGCTCGACGCGCGCGACAGCGGCCTCGCGATCGAAGCGGCGCCGGGCGCGCGCCCGACCCTCCTGGGCGGCCCACGCCTCGCCGGCTGGAGGATCGAGTCGAATGGCTGGTGGAGCCACGACCTACCCGCCGGCGGGACGAATGGCTGGGACCTGCGGGCGCTCGTCGTCGGCGACCGTCTCGCCGAACGCTCGCGCTGGCCAGCCGAGGGCGTGCTGAGGCACCGAGCGCAGTTTCCGGTCCGATGGCTGAGCAGCGTCGGCGGCGGATGGGAGCGCCCGCCGACGACGGCGGAGCGATCGACGATGCCGGTCGACCCGACCGACCTGCCGCCGGGTTTCGAGCCGCGCAACGCGGAGGTCCGGGTGTACCACATGTGGGACGAGTCGCTGGTCGGAGTCGCGGGCTGGGAGGCAGCCAGCGGGACGCTGACGCTCTCGCCGCCGCCGCGGTCACCGCCCGGCGCCTTTGGCGTGAAGAAGTACGTGGTCTTCAACCTGCGCGAGGGCATGACGCGGCCGGGGCAGTGGTACCACGACCGGGCCGCCGGCCGGCTGTTCTACTGGCCGCGCCCCGACGAGACCCCCGGCGGGGTCCGTCTCGTCGCGCCGCGGCTGGGGACCTTGGTCCGCGTCGCCGGGGCGGAGACCTCGCCGGCGCGACGCATCTCGCTGCGCGGCCTGGCGTTCGCCGCCACCACGACCCCGTTGACGCCCAGCGGGTTCGGCGCCAACGCCTTCGCCGGGGCGATCGAACTCCGCCATGCCCACGAGTGCGCCATCGAGGATGTGCACGTCTTTGGCGTCGCCGGCCAGGCGATCGTCGCCCTGCGCGTGGAGACGCTGACGGTCTCGCGCTGCGTCCTGCGCGACGTCGGCGCCTGCGGCATCCGGGCCGAGGGCGCCGCCTCCCGGATCGAGGACAACCGCGTGATGCGCGTCGGCCGGCTGTATCCCTCTGCGGTGGCGATCAGCGTGTCGCATACCCCCTCCAATGGCCGGACGAACGGATTCCAGGTGGCGCGCAACGAGATCGCCGATGCCCCCTACACCGGCGTCATCGGCGGCGGCCATGGTCACGTGTTCGAACGCAACCACATCTCGCGGGTCATGCTGGAGCTCCAGGATGGCGGGGCGATCTACGGCGGCATGCGCGGCTGTGTGCTCCGAGAGAACGTCGTACAGGATGTCGTCAAGATGGGCGAGGGCTACGGCGTGTCGGCCTACTACCTCGACGAGGGCGCGCGGGACTGCGTCGTCGAGCGCAACGTCTCGGCGAACGTCGAACGCCCCGTGCACCTTCACATGGCCAGCCGGATCGTTCTTCGCGACAACGTCTTCATCGCCGCCAGTAATCTCACGCTGTCCTTTCCGAGATCGGCGTGGGTCACGGCGGCGAACAACCTCGTCGTCGCGCCGGGCGGCGTGGCGGTCGCCCACCCCAACGCGATCCGCGTCTGGACGAACAACACGTTGTTCCTCGGCACGCCTACGGGCATGGTCGTTGCAGCGGAGCTGCCGCCGGCCACGCCGCCACCACGTCGCGCCGCGCCCTTCGAGGCGCCTGCGGTAACCGCGCCGCCGGCGGTGGACGGACGGATCGCTCCGGACGAGTGGCCGGGGACCTGGATCGGGCTGGACCGCGACCCCGCCGGCTGGATGGCGCCGGGCGCGCCGGCGTTCGTCCGCTTCGCATGGGACGAGCGTCATCTCTACGCCGCCATCCAGGTCGCCGCGTTCGATGCCGGCGGCATCCGCACCGGCCGGGTCTGGGGCGTGGACGACGGCGTGGAGCTGCGCCTCGATGGCGGGGGTGGCGTTCGTGTCGCGCGTGTGTTCGCCGGCGGCGCCGTTTTGTTCGATCCCGTCCCGGCCGACGGCGTTCAGTCCGTCCGGTGCGCCGCCCTCGTATTCGGAAAGGACAGGGGCGGCTGGCGCGCCGAATGGGCGATCCCCTTCGAAGCCCTCGGCGGTCGTCCCGATCCCGGCCAGCCGCTGCGCATCGGCGTTGCCGTCTACCGCTCGGAGGACGACACGTGGCGGACGCTCCACGGCGGGCCTGCGGCCAGTGACGGCGACGCCCCGCCGGATCTGCTACTGCTCAAGCCGTAGCCGCCGCAACGGCCGTTCGCCCCCCGGCGGTCCCACCCGTGGATCGGCGACCACGGCGTTCAACGCCCGGTCGGTCACCCCGTCCTGTTCGCCGAGCAGGTGGCGGCCGAGAAACCGGCGGACGATGTCTCGGACCTCGGGCGGAAAGCCCTGTCCGTGGCCGCCGCCCTCCACCGTGATCAACGCCGACGGGACGCCTGCCTTTTTCAGGGCCGCATGAATGGCCTCCGCCTGCCCGAACGGAACGAGGTGATCCTTGGTGCCATGCACGTGCAGGAAGGGGGGATCGTCCCGGCTGACGTAAGAGATCGGGCTGGCGGCGCGCGCCTTGTCCTTGAGCTCCTGCACGGCTCCGCCGATCAGTCTCGACTCGGGCGAATCAGGGGAGTCGTGCTGGATGGCCGTTTCCGGACCCGACATCGCGCCCATGGTCAGCAGGTCGGCCGGCCCGAAGAAGTTGACCACGCAGGTCACGCGGGACGAACCGTTCGTATGGGAGCCGAGGGTGCCCTCCAGCTCCGGCACATCGCCGGCGGTGCCCAGCAGCAGAACGAGATGCCCGCCGGCGGATGCTCCCCACGCGGCGATCCGGTCGGCGTCGAGGCCATAGTGCGCAGCGTGGGCGCGAATCCACCGGATGGCGGCCTTGCAGTCATGGATCTGGGCCGGGAACACCGCCTCGTCGCTGAGGCGGTAGCCGATCCCGGCCCCGGCGAACTCGCCCGACGCGACCAGGTCCGCGAGCTGACGTCGGGCGGCGGTCTTGCTGTCCCCCCGCCACGCGCCGCCATGGATGAAGACGACCACGGGCAGAGGCGAGCGTTTGGGAGACACCGGCAACAGCAGGTCGAGTTTCTGGCGCGGGTTATCGGTACCCGCGTACGGCAGATCGGCCTCGAGCCGCACGCCCGGCGGCAGGGCAGCGGGCGAGACCACCCCGCCGGCCGGTCGTCGCTGCGCCGCCCCCTCGCGGAAGCGGCGCAGGGCCGCCGTGTGTTCCTCCTCCGAGACCGCACCGTCGCCGTCGCGGTCCAGCCGGTCGAAGTCCGACCGCGCCCGTTCGGGCAGCTCGTCGCGGGTCAGGCGGCCGTTTCCATCGCGGTCCAGACGCCGGAACATCGCCGCGGGGTTCGGCAGCTGGGCCGAAGCCGCCAGCGCCGTCAACACCCAACACCACCCTGCGATTCTCATGTCGGCTCTCCTCCATCTGCCCCTTAATCAGCGGAGCCTGTCCGGTAAACGCGCCCGGGGACCCGCTTATTGCCCGACATGAACCGTCGCCGACCTCATGGCCAAAGCCAGGCCTGTGCGGTCGCGATGCTGCCGTGGTAGAAACAGGTGCCCCATCCGACGGTCATCACCGACGCGCCATACAAGGCGTGTTCCGCCGCCGAGGCCCACATCGAGCCCGTGGTGCGGTACGTGCGGACGAACAACGCGCCGCCCGCCAGGGACAGCAACGGCGCCACCGGATTGAGGAAGACCACGTGCGCCAGCCCGAATGCGAGGGCGGCCAGCGCATCCAGCCGCCGGTCGTCGAGCAGACCGGCATAGCGATGCAGGAAAAAAACCCGGTAGACGAGGGTCTGGGGCACGACGGAAAGAAACGGATACAGAACCATCACCGCCGCCCATAATGCAAGGCTGCGGCGGGGCAGCGCCCACAGCCGGTCCGGGGCGGCCGCAACCAGCACGGCCCCCAGCGCCGCGGTTGCCACAGCCCACCGCGCCAGCCGCCCCACCCAACGTCCATCCGCGACGCGACGTAGGCTCAGAACGGAGCGGTCGAACGATGGATCCCGAACCAGAGCCACCGCAACCGCGACCGTCCCCGCCCACAACACCGGCAATATCGCGCGGCCGGGGCGCAGCCAAACAAGCAAGAGGGGAAGAAAAACAAAAATGCCCAATAGTTCCGCCCAGCGGCGTCCCGCCGCTGACGCCACCGGCAGGGTTCCGGCCGGAAGTGCCGCATTCGTCCGGATGTACCCCGCCCGCGTCCCCGGTTCCTCGTCCACCTCGGGATGCGGCATCGGGCAATTCGGCTGGTGGAGCGGATGGGAGTTGAACCCACGACCTCCAGAGTGCGATTCTGGCGCTCTCCCAACTGAGCTACCGCCCCACGCTGAATGCGACAACATAGCGGAGGCCCCCGGGGGAGGCAAGCCGCGCCCTTCGGAAGCGCGCCGATCGCGCCACCAGCGGTTTTGCGACGAGATGCCATTCTCCCCTAAGGCGTAAAGCTTGCTCGACCCGCAGAGCGGGCTGACACCAACGGCCTCAGCGAGCGGGGACCCTACTGGGGCGTTCGGCCGGCGAACCTGCAGGGTTCGACCTTGGTCGAGCCGCGGCCAGCTTGGCTTTTCGGCCGCATTCCCCTCGATCCCATTGAGGGCCAAGTCCGGCGAGGCCCCCCTTCGGTGGCCGGCCGCGGGGAGGCGTCGATCCGGTGGCGCGGGAGGAGGGAGGCTGATAAGGTGGAGCAAGGTCGAACGACCGCGACCAAGGAGAACCGACATGCACGTGATCTCGCGTCGAAACTGGCTCAAACAGAGCGCCACCCTCGCTGCTCTGGCGGCGCTGGACGTGCCCGGGCGGGCACGGGCGGCGGGCCGGAGAATTCCGATCGGACTGCAGTTGTATTCCGTGCGGCGCGAATGCGCGCAGGACCTGCCCGGCGTGATCGCCGCCGTCGCGAAGATGGGCTACAAAGGGGTGGAGTTTGCCGGTTACCACAACCGCTCCGCGAAGGAGTTGCGCCAGCTGCTCGACGACCACGGTCTGGTCTGCTGCGGCACCCATACCGGCTGGGCGACGATCCAGGACGAGCAGCTTGCCGCCACGATGGACTTCAACCAGACGCTGGGCAATCCCTACCTCGTCGTGCCGAGCCTTCCGAAGGAGCGGCTGGCGACGGTGGAGGCCTGCCGAGAAACATCCGCCGTGTTCAGCCGGCAGGCGGAAAAAGCTGCCGAACGGAAGATGCACATTGGCTACCACGCGCACGGCAGCGACTTCCGGAAGTTCGAGGACGGTTCGACGCCGTGGGACGTGATTTTTTCCAATGCCTCGCTCAAGGTGATCATGCAGCTCGACACCGGCAACTGCCTTGGCGGCGGCGGCGATCCAGTCGCGGTGCTGGAGAAGTTCCCCGGCCGCTCGCTGACGATCCACCTGAAGGAACACGGCGGGCCAAGGGGGGCGCCGGTCGGGGAGGGTCAGGTTCCGTGGGCGCGGATTTTCGAGTTGTGCGAGACGACGGGCGGAACGCAGTGGTACATCGTGGAACACGAAAGCGGCGAGACTCCGCTGGAGAGCGTCCGCCGCTGCCTGGAGAACCTGAAGAAGATGGGCAAGGCCTGACCGGCCGCGGCCCGGGCTCAAGGCGGTTCCACTGGGCCCCGCCGCAGCGCGACGGCCGTGCCGGCGACGATCATCAGGCCGCCGGCCACGGTGGCGGGGGTGAGTCGTTCGCCGAGCAGCAGCCGGGCCAGCGCGGCCGCGGCCACGGGTTTCAGGAAGAAGACCGTCGCCGCCCGCACGGCCGGCACCTGTTTCAGCCCGTGGAACCACGCCGCGTAGCCCGTGGCGGTGGCCAGCAGGGCTAGGTACAGGATGGCCAGCCAGTGGTGCGGCGTGTGCACCCGCCACGGCGGGCCGTCCGCGGTCCACGTCACTGGCAGCAGCGCGAGCGAACCGGCGAGAAACGTCGCCGCCGACAGCACCCGCACGCCGTGGCGGTCCACGACCTTTTTCGACAGGGTCGAGTAGATCGCGAAGGCCGTCATCGAAGCCAGCATCAGGACGACGCCGCCGGCGGTGCGGAGGGAGAGACGCCCATGGTCCCATGAAAAACACACCATCCCCGCCGAGGCCAGCGCCAGCGCCAGCCAGTGGCGGCGGTCGGCCCGCTCCCCGATCAGCGCCGGCGCCAGAACGGCGACGATCACCGGATGGCCGCTGAACAGGATTGCGGCCGGCGCGGCCGGCATGCGGGCCAACGCGGCATGGTAGAGGCCGATGCCGAGCGTCACGCCGATCAGGCCCAGCCCCCCGTACGCCCCCCAGTCGGCCGCCGTCGGCCGCCGGGCGCGACGGTGCATCGCCATCGCTGCCCCGGGCGAAAACGCCAGCCCGGCGAGAAAAAACCGCCAGAAGGCGAGTTGCAGCGGTGGCCTCGCCGGCTGGATCGCCTTGGAGACGACCTCGATGGTGCTGAACAGGAGGACGGCACAGACCAGCCACGCCAACCCGGTCCGTCCGCCGCCGCCCGCAGGAGTGCTCACCACCACACCGGAGCGCCGCTGGCCGGCCTCATACCAATCCGTCGCCGTTGGAGGGCTGCATCTCGATGGGCACTGGCTCGACGCCCCACGTCTGCTGGGCGTACTCGCGCACCGCGCGGTCGCTGGAGAACCAGCCGATCCGCGCGATGTTCAGTACCGCGCGGCGCGTCCATTCGTCCGGCCGGCGCCATAGTTCGACCACGCGGGCCTGGCACTCCACGTAGGGCCGATAGTCCGCCAGATGGAAGTAGCGGTCGCCGGCCTCCATCAGCTGCTGCCACACCTCCACGAAGAGATCGGGCTGCTCGGGGAGGAACTCGTTGCGGCGGATCGCCTCCATCACGCGCCCCAGCTCGGGGTGGGAGGCGGCCAGCGCCCGGGGGTCGTAGCGGCCCGAGGCGCGCAGCTCGGCCAGCTCCTCGGCGCGGTGGCCGAAGATGAAGATGTTGTCCAGCCCGACCGCTTGGGCGATCTCGATGTTCGCCCCGTCCCACGTCCCGATCGTCAGCGCCCCGTTGAGCGCCAGCTTCATGTTGCCGGTCCCTGACGCCTCGGTGCCGGCCGTGGAAATCTGCTCGGAGAGGTCCGCCGCCGGCACGATCGCCTCCGCCAGCGAAACGCGATAGTCGGGGAGAAACACGACCTTCAACCGGCCGGCGACGTCGGGGTCGCGGTTGACCACCCGCGCGATGCTGTTGATTAGCTTGATGATGCGCTTGGCGATGTGGTAGCTGGGCGCCGCCTTCGCGCCGAAGACGAACACCCGCGGAACGATCTCCATCGAGGGGTTGTCCTTCAGGCGATGGAACAGCGTGATGATGTGCATGGCGTTCAGCAGCTGCCGTTTGTACTCGTGCAGCCGCTTAACCTGCACGTCGAACATCGCCGACGGGTCCACCGTCTCGCCGCAGAGGCGCCGGATGAGCCGGGCGAGGCGGACCTTGTTCTGCCGCTTGACTTCGGCGACCTCACGCAGGAAGGCGGGGTCGTTCGCCGCCGGCTCTAGCTCGCGCAGCCGCTCCGGCTGGCGGATCCACTCCGGGCCGATCCGCGCCGTCACCAGCCGCGCGAGGGCAGGGTTGCACAACAGCAGCCATCGGCGGTGGTTGATGCCGTTGGTCTTGTTGTGGAAACGCTCGGGCCACATCTCGACGAAGGCCGGCAGCAGCCGGCGCTTGAGCAGCTCCGTGTGCAGGGCCGACACGCCGTTCACCGCATGGCTCCCGACCACGGCGAGGTTGGTCATGCGCACCTGTTTGGGCGAGGTCTCCTCGATCAGGGAGATGTCGCGCATTTTCGCGAAGTCGCCAGGGAAGCGCGCCTCGACCTTCTGGAGCACGCGCGCGTTGATGTCGTAGATGATCTGCAGATGCCGCGGCAGCACCCGCTCCAGCAGGTCCACGGGCCACTTTTCGAGCGCCTCGGGCAGCAGCGTGTGGTTCGTGTAGGCGAAGGTCTTCGTCGTGATGTCCCAGGCGGTGTCCCACGGCAGGTCGGTCTCGTCGAGGAAGTAACGCATCAGATCCGCCACCGCGAGGGCGGGATGCGTGTCGTTCAGGTGGATCGCGTTTTTCTTCGGGAACAGCGACCAGTCGGAGTGGTTCTTCAGGTAACGGCGCAGCAGGTCGCGGATGGAGCAGGTGACCAGGAAGTACTCCTGCACCAGCCGCAGCTCCTTGCCGGCGTACACGAAGTCGGAGGGGTAGAGCACCTTCGTGATCGTCTCGGCCCAGTTTTCGCTCTCGACGGCCTTGACGTACTCGCCCCGGTTGAAGACGTCGAGCCGGAACCCCTCCGCCGCGCGAGAGGCCCAGAGGCGGAGGATGTTCGCGGTGGTGCACCCGTGCCCGATTACCGAGACGTCGTGGGGGACGCCCTCGATCATCTGCCAGTCGGTCCAGACGTGCCGCTCCCGACCGCCGGGGCCGGGCACGCGGCGCACGCGGCCGTAGAGGAGCACCGGGACGGTGTACTCCGGCCGCACCGCTTCCCACGGAGTGCCGTACTTGAGCCAGTCGTCGGGCTTCTCCACCTGCCAGCCGTCGTCGAACTCCTGCTTGAAGATGCCGTGCTCGTAGCGCAGACCGTAGCCGTAGCCGGGCAACTGCATCGCGGCCATGGACTCGAGGTAGCAGGCCGCCAGCCGGCCCAATCCGCCGTTGCCCAGGCCCGCGTCGGGCTCCATGTCGCAGAGCTGGTCGAGGTCCAAGTCCAGCCCCGCCAGCGCCTCGCGCGCCGTCTCCAGCACGCCCAATGCCTGCAGGTTGTGCTTCAGGAGCTGGCCGATCAGAAACTCCATCGAGAGGTAGTAGACCCGCTTCACGTCGCGGTCGAGGTAGGTCCTCTGGGTCACGATCATTCGCGCCGCCGCCAGATCGCGGGCGACGTGGCACAGCGCCATCAGCTTGTCGAACGGCGTCGCCGTCCGCCAGTCCTTGTAGCAAGTGTACTTGATGTGCCCCAGGAACCGGTCACGAATCTGCTCCGGCGTCGCCGACGCGCCTGCGTCGGCCAGGTGGATCTCGCGTGTCTGGCTCATGCGTGTGCCCGTCGTGGGTTGCAACACGGTGCCGCGCCCGGGCCTTGAAGGCAAGCCGGACCTCGTGACATCATCCCCCTCGCCTCGTCAAGGAGCCCCGTCATGTGCCTGACCTGTGGGATGGTTGTCGCCCTGTTCGGGGCGGCCGTCGCCGCCGACCGGCCGAGCTTCATCTTGTTTCTCACCGATGACCAGGGCTGGGCCGACGCCGCCTTCGCCGGCCACCCGTGGGTCCGCACCCCATCGCCCGACCGCCTCGCCCGGGAGGGTACTTGGTTTTGTCAGTTCTACGTGCCCTCGACGGCCTGCTCTCCAACCCGCGCCGGTTTCCTCGATGGCCTCGAGCCGGCGCGACTGCACATCCACGGCCACCTTTCGGACGCGGCCAGCAACGCGGCGCGCGGCATGCCGAACTGGATGGACCCCTCCGTACTCACCGTCGCCCGCCATCTCCGCGGCGCCGGCTACGGGACCGCCCACTTCGGCAAGTGGCACCTCGGCGACGGCCACGGCGCCCCCGCCCCTCCGACTACGGCTTCGACGTCCACGTCACCGTGAACGCCAACGGCCCATCGCTGGGCGGGGAGAACGCGCAGAACGACCCCTTTTTCCGCGCCCGGTCCACCGCGATGATCGTGGATGAGGTCCTCTCCTTCATCCGCCAGCACCGCGAACGGCCCTTCTACGTGAACGCCTGGACCCTTCTACTCCATGCCCCGCTCAACCCCACGCCCGAGCAGTTGGCCGTCTACGCGGAACTCGATCCCCGCCCCGACCACCCCGCCTTCGGCCCGTGGATGCGCGACCACCTCGCCGCCGCCATGGACCTGCGGCACCAGATGCGCGTCTTCTGCGCCTCGCTCACCGACCTGGACACCCAGCTGGGCCGCCTGCTGGACGGCCTCGATGCGATGGCCCGTCGTCCGACACCGTGATCCTTTTCAGCAGCGACAACGGCCCGGAGGACTACCACATCCGCAATGCCGCCAACGCCGGCGTCGGCTCGACGGGGCCGCTACGTGCGCGCAAACGGAGCATGTACGAGGGCGGGATCCGCACGTTCGGTCTGGTCCGGTGGCCGGGCCGAGTGGCCGCCGGCCGGCGCGACGACGAGTTCGTCATGAGCGCCCTCGACTGGATGCCGACGGTGGCCAGCCTCGCGGGCGCGCCGCTGCCGGCCGAATGGGCCGGCAACGGCGAGGACGTCGGCGACGTCTGGCTCAGTGCCCGTCGCCCGCGCAGGACGGACCTGCACTGGGAATGGCTGTTCCGGGTGGTCGGCGAACCGGCCTACACCCCGCCGATGCTCGCCGTCCGCTCGGGGCCGTGGAAGCTCTTCGCGCAGCACGATGGAAGTCGCGTCGAGCTCTACCACATCCCGGACGATCCGGGGGAGCGCCGCAACCGTGCCGCCGACGAGCCCGCCGTCGTGAGCAACCTGGTGGCGAAGGCGCGGGAATGGCAGGCGTCCCTTCCGCCCGCCGAAGCCCGCGCGCGGGTCGCCGCCACGGGCCAGCCCGTCGACGGCCGGCCGGCCGCGCCGATCCCGGCGGCCGAGCGGGACCGCCGGCGTCAGATGTTTCGGCACAAAGACGCTGACGGCGACGGCCGACTGACCGAGGAGGAGTTCATCCGCGCCGGTCGCAGGTGACCGCCGACCCCGTGCCGCCGCGGCGGCGCAGCCGGCAAACTCCTTGCCCCGCCGCTCCACCGTCGGAGTTCCGGAACCGCCGCGATCCGGCGATCGAACGCGCGGCTACGGTCCGGCCCGGTCGAGAATCGCGGCGGCGGCCTCGTTGGCCGGCGTTCGCGAAAGGCCCACGATCCGAGCGTCCTCCACCGCGTACAGCCCCAGCGCCGCCCGCGGAAACGCCGCGAAGACGTCGTCCGGGATCGCGATGGACAGGTTTTCGACGGTCACGCCGCGCGCATGGGCGATGACGACATAGGCGGGCTTCGTCGCGAACCGCGTGTCGCGCTCATCGCGCGTCGTCCTCCGCCCGCCGACCGGCTTGCGGCGCCCGGCGAAATCGGCCGCGCCGTTTACCTCGAAACGGATGTTCCGCAGCACGATCTCCTCCAGCGGCCGCTCCGGCATGCCCTGCAGCAGCGCTCCGTAGCGGCTGCGGATCGCGAGGTTCTCGAACACGACACCCCGGATCCGCGACACCCGCGAGGTCGCGTGCCGGCGCTCGATGTCCACGAACACCGGCGCGACCGACCGGTTGGTCAGCGCGCTGGTCTCGATCCGGATATCCGAGAAACGCACGTCCTCCATCGCCCCGCCGTCCTTCGCGTAGAGCCCGATCCCCGTCGGCGAGTTCCACACGACGCAGTTCGTGAACACAATCCGGCGGAAGTCGCCATGCGATTCGGTGCCGAGCTTGATCGCCGTGGCGGCGGACTCGAATTCGCAGTCGGCGACGAGCACGTCCTCGCAGGGCCTCTCCTCCGTCGCCTTGAGCACCACGCAGTCGTCCCCTGCGGAGATCCGGCAGCGCGTGATCCGGACGCGCTGGCACATGTTCGGGTCAACGCCGTCCGAGTTTAGCCGCCGGTAGTTGTTGCGGATCTCGACCCGGTCCACCTCGACGGTCTCGCAGCCGCGGAAATGCAGGGTCCACGAGTCGCTGTGGCGGATCCTGGATCACGGCACGATCACAGGTCTCGCCGTCGCCCCGTGCGCCGAAGCGGCGGACGTTGAACTCCGCGCCGCCCGCCGCCGCGGCTAGTCCTCCCGTCACGACGAGGACAGCCCGGCCCGGATCGGCCCGGCGCACTCCCTCACTTCGCCTCATCGGTCCAGACCCCCCAGTACACCGGACCGTCGCGCCGGCCCGGATACTTGTCCACCACACCGCCCATGACGTGATCCTCCAGCGGCGCGAGAAGCGCCATCCTGTGGATCGCCCCGGGGCGGAACCGCCGGACGTTCCCGCCGATGCCCGCGACCCACCGGTCCGCCGCCTGCCAGCGGGGTTTCCACGGGTTGTAATGCGCGACGAAGATCCGCGCTCCCGGCGCGAGATCGCCCCGATGCGTAGCCAGCACCTCGTACGCCAGCACCGTCGCGTAGTCGTACAGCTCCCGCCGGATGATCGCGCCGTCGGGCACCTCGAGCAGCCGCGCGGTGATCTCCATCTCGCCGGCCTCGTGGACGCGAGTGCCGCCGCCCGGACCTCCGCCGCAGCCGGCGGCCGCGGCCGCGCAGAGCACCGCCGCGAAACGGATCGGCGCGGCGGACTTCACGGCGGAGGTTCCCGGCCGCCGGCGCGCGATCCGCCGAACGTCCAGCAGGGTTCCCACCCCTGGGGCAGGCAGAGCACCGGGCCGCGCCGCACGCCGGGATGCCGCCGCAGCAGATCGGGGCTGTTGCCGCCGACGATCGGGGCGTCGGCCAGCCGCATCAGGCCCATCGGCGCGCCGCCGCCCGCCGGGTCGCCGTCCTCGGCCGCGTTGCCGGTAAACAGGACGTATCGGCCGTCGGGCGAGACGCGTCCGCCGTAGACGTGGCGGCCGTCCTCCGCGTACACGAGGGACGCTCCGCCGCCGTCCGCGTCGGCGCGCCAGAGCTGCGTCCATCCGTACTCCCGGCCCTTCGGGATGCGCCGCGAAAAAAACACGCCGCGCGAATCCGGAAACCAGTCCGGCGTTCAGCAATCCGGCTGACACACCGCCGCCGCGCCGGTTTCGATGTCCATGACGGCCACGCACCATCTCTCGCCGAAGGAATTGGCCACCCCGACAATGCGGCGGCCGTCGGGCGACCAGGCGGGTTGCTGGAAAAACCCCCGCCGGGGCGGCGTCCGGAGCGTCCGGCGCGTCGCGATCTCCGCGATCGAGAACCCGCGGATCGAAAGGCACAGCAGCCGATCGCCGTCCGGCGCCCAGCAGGCCCAGGGGTACTCGCCGGCGGCACCGAGCGTCACGGCGTCCGCGCCGTCGGCGCGGGCCAGGATCAGCTCGCCCTGGGCGCCGTGGCGGTTGTTGTCGAACGCCTCGGTCCGCGGAATGCGCCGCCACAACAGACGCGCGCCATCGGGCGACCACCGCGGCAATCCTTCGTTGTAGCCGGGCGTTCGCGTCAGGTTGGTCCGGTCTGAGCCGTCCGGGCGGCAGACGAAGATGTCGGGGTCGCCCGCTTCCGAGCGGGCGGCGTAGGCGATCCAGCCCAGGTCGCAGACCTCGCGCCGGAGGGCGTCCATCGGCGGCTCCTCCGCGGCGGTTGCCGCGAGGCCGGCCAGCAGCGCGCAGCCGACGATCGCCGGGGCCCCGCTCATGTGCCCGTTCCACATCACGGCGCAATCCTGATCCGGCCGAGGCGGTGGAACCCGTCGCCGGCCTCACGCGTGGC
Organism: uncultured bacterium; assembly: GCA_937139365.1. GTDB lineage: Bacteria > Verrucomicrobiota > Kiritimatiellia > PWTM01 > PWTM01 > CAACVY01. Next base: position 25,241 of record CAKZPT010000088.1, read on the forward strand.
GGCCAACGGGAGGGCGACGTCGCGCCCGGCGAGGTCGGCGCGCAGTTTAAAAAGGAGTTCGTAGTCGCCGGCGGGCGCGTCGGCCGGGATCGCCACCTCGTAGGCCTCGCGTGACGGCGGCGCGCCGGGCGCCCAGCGCGTATTGCCCGCCGGCCGGCTCACCTCGATGCGGCGGGGGCCGTCGAGGCGCAGCCGCAGCGTGTAGGGCCGGTAGGCGCGGGCGACGCCGCGGTTTTCCCAGACGATCGCCACGGTTCCGGTTGCCCCCGGCCGAAGCGCGTCGGGCCATTCGGCGCAGTGCGGAAAGAACCAGTAGCCGCAGCGGTTGAGCAATTCGACGGTGAGGGCGGGGTTGTCCGCCAGCCACTCGCGCGCGTAGCCGTGGTAGCCGATCCAGGTCGCCTGCAGCAGCTCGAGCGCGCCGCGCAGCAGGTCCGCTCCCGTGCGGCCGCTGCCGAACCGCTCGAGCGACGAGCCCGGCCGCGGCGTCCAGTTGCCCAGCCGCTTCACGGTCCCATAGTGCCCTAGCTCGAGAACGGTGGGCGCGCGTGGCGCCGCGTCGCGGAAGAACTCCGGACTGCGAACCGTGCACGCGGCGGCATGGCCGCCGAAGTAGCCGTCCACCAGGATGCTGTCGTCCCGGTAACCGATCCCCGCCGCGAGGATCTTCTCGTGCATCCGCTTCCGGTCGGCGGGGTCGGCGAGGCTGTACACGAAGTCGTCGGAGACGATCAACTGGCTGCGGCGGAAGTGTCGGAGGTGGAGGTCCACGTGGCGCGCGAGGACGTCGTAGGGGTACTTCTTGCGGCTGCCGGCCCAGGTGTGCCCCTCGCCCCAGTCGCCGAAGCTGCCGATGTCCACGTACCGCAGCCACGGCTGGCCGTCGTACCGGGCGGCAAAGGCCGCCAGAAACCGGTCGAGTTTCTCCAGAAACACCGGGTCGCCGAAATCCGGCTCCCACGGCGCGTCGGTACCGGCCTCCGCGCCGCGAACGTAGTGCCCGCCCCTCGCTCCCGCGTCGCGCACCCAGCGCGGTGTCGCGAACCGCTGCTCGGGATCGGACAAGTTCGAGGTTTCCTTGCAACTGATCCGGAAAGCCGCGCCGAGGCCCCGGGCGGTCCATGTCGCGATCGGCTCGTCGATCCGGTCCCATCGAAACCGGCCCTCCTCCGGCTCGAGCCATGCCCACGCGAGCCGCAGGTAGATGTGGTCCATGCCGGGAAACGAGGTCAGCTCCTCGTCGCGCTCGAGCAGGTACTTGTTCGTCGCGTTGTCGAGGTAGTGGTGGTACCAGCCCTTGTCCGGATTGGGCAGGGGGCGCGCGGCGTCCCAGGCCGGCCGCAGGTCCGCCGTTCCGGCGGCTGCGGGGCGCAGGCCCGCCCCCGCCGCCGCCAATGCAACGGCGGCCATCAGCGCAACGCGGGCGCGGCGGAGTGCGGCGCCGCTGGTCACGCCTTGCCGCTCCGTCCTGCGCCGACGTCGGGGCCCTTTTTCAACCAGAGCAACCAATCGACGCACTTCACGTTCGGCCCCGAATTGTTCACCCGCTCCCTGGCGGCGCCGCAGGAGCCAGGCGGTGGCACGGTGGCGTCCTCTCCCGGCCGCCAGTTGGCCGGCGTGGCGACCTGAAACTCGTCGGCCGTCTGCAGCACGATCGGGAGGCGAAGGATTTCGTCCATGTTCCGGCCGATGCTGAGGAGGTGGTACAGGATCGCGCGGATCCTGCCCTCGGGGTCGATCCCGAACACCGCCCGTACCGCCTGGGATGGCGCTGGCCCCCGGCGGCAACGTGCCGTAGGCGCGGGCGGCCTCCATCGTCAGGTCGCTGATCACGGGGAACGTGACCTCGACGTTGTTCATCCCGCCGAACTCGATCTGCTCCTTCTCACCGTGATCGCGCACAGCCAGGCGATCTGGCTGCAGGTGCTGTCGATCGAGAGGCCCAGCAGCCGGCAGATCCGCCGTTCGAACTCGGGTGCGTCGCGGTGAAGGCCATGAACTCGGTGGGGCATGCCAGTGTGAAGTCGGCCGGCTCGTCGTCGGGGAAATGACGGGCCCCTGCGTGGTCTCGGCCTCGAAGGCGGGTGCGCGCTCTCCGATCCGCGGCAGCCGGGAGGGGGATTCGTTCATCGAGGCGTCCTCCTGGTTCAAGCGCGCGCGGTGCAGCGCTTGTCCGTGGAGCATATGTGGCAGCCAAAGCCCAGACAACCCCGCGTTTGCCTGGCGGGTCGGTCCGTGCCGTCGTGAACATCGGATGGGCGCGCGGCGACAAGCGGGGGCGAGGACCGGATGGGCCTTCGCCCTGGTGCTGGCCGCTGCGGCGGATTGGCCGGTTCACCGCGGGGATGCCGGACTGCGCGGCGTCGCGGCATGGGGGCCCGAACCGCCGTTGCGCAGGGTCTGGTCGGCCCGCGTTGCCGAGGCGTCGCATTCCTCGCCCGTGATCGCCGGCGGGCGGGTCTTCGTCGGCAGCGATTCCAATGCGCTCGTCGCGTTGGACCTGGAGTCCGGCGCGCCCCTCTGGACCGCCCCGGCCGACGCGCCGGTGGACGCCCCGCCGCTGGCCGCGGGCGATCGGGTGTTGGCGGCCACCGAGCGGGGGGGAGTTCTTTGCGGTGGAGGCCCGAACCGGCCGTCGTTGTTGGGCGCAAGCGCTCGGCGGCCGCGTCGCGGGCTCGCCGAATCTGGCCGCCGCTGGCGGACGACGGCTGGTGCTGGTCGGGTCGTACGACGCGTGCCTCGGCGCGCTTGACGAACGCGATGGCACGCCGGTGTGGGCGATCGAAGCCGAGGACTACACCCACGGGACGCCGGCGGTGGCGGGGGAGGTGGCGGTCGCCGGAAGCTGCGACGGACGCGTCTATGTGGTCGCCCTGTCGAACGGTGCCGTCGTCGCTCGGGTCGAGGCGGGTTCCCACGTGCCGAACTCCCCAGCGGCGGACACGAACCTGTCGGTGGTGAGGACCTACGAGGGAGAGATGGTGGCGATCGAGCCGCGGGGCGGAGCGATCGTCTGGCGAACGACCCTGCCGGGGTCCGCGCCGATCTTCTCCAGCGCCGCGCTGACGGCCGACCGCCTCGTGGTCGGCACCCGTTGCGGTTGGCTGTCCGCGCTGCGGCGCCAGGATGGAGCCGTCGCGTGGGAGTTTCGCGCCCGCGATGCCATCGACGCCTCCCCCGTGGCGGCAGGCGGGGTCGTCTGGGTGGGTTCGGACGACGGCCGGCTGTATGCCGTTTCGCTATCGGACGGCCGGCTTTTGTGGGAGCATGAGGTCGGCGCAGCGATTCCCGGATCGCCGGCCGTCGCCGGCGACTGGCTGGTCGTGGCCGATGCCGACGGCGTCGTGCACGGGTTTCGGCGTCGGCCCTGAGCTCGCCTCGGAAGGCTCAAGGAGGGCGGCTGGATGACGCTGAGCGCGTTGGATGTGGCGGTGGCTTTCTTTGCCGCCGTGGTCGGCGTGGGGCTGTGGTACGGACGGCGGCGGGCCGACGCGGAGGACTATTTCCTGGCCGGTCGCGGCCTTTCGTGGTGGCTCATCGGCATCTCGATCGTCGCGGCCAACATCTCCACGGTGCAGTTCGTGAGCATGGCCGGCCAGGGTGCCGGCGCGATCGGTCTGGCGGTGGCCAACTGGCAACTGCTGGGGGCCGTGGCGATCGTGTTGATCGCCTTTACGATCCTGCCGGTCTTTCTGCGGGCGGGCGTCTACACGATGCCGGAGTTTTGGAACACCGGTACAATGCCGCCGCGCGCTCCGTCATGGCCGGGCTGACGGTGGCGATCTACGTGGTCGTTTTGCTGACCGCCGTCTTGTACTCGGGCGCGCTGACCCTCCGGGCGATTTTCGGGCTTCGGCTGGAGACCGCCGTCTGGCTGATCGCCGCCGTTGCGACGGCGTACACGTTCTAGGGCGGGCTGCGCTCGGTCGCTTGGGCGGATCTTCTGCAGGGGCTGGCGCTGTTGTTGGGCGGATTGGTCGTGTTCGGGCTCGGCCTGCGCGCCTGCGGAGGGTGGAGGGAGCTCCTGGCGCACAACGAGCCGCGCCTCCACATGGTCCTACCGGCCGATCATCCCGGCCTGCCGTGGACTGGCGTGCTGGCGGGCATGTGGATCGTTGAGGTCTACTACTGCGGCCTCAACCAATTCATCGTTCAGCGCAACCTCGCGGCCCGTTCGCTGCGCGACGGGCAGCTCGGCGTCATCTTCGCGGCCGGCCTCTGGCTGCTGGTGCCCTTCGCGATCGTTATGCCCGGCATCATGGCCGCCCAGTTGTACGGTCCGGAGCTGGCCACCCCGGACGAGGCATTCCCGACATTGATGCGCCGGCTGGTGCCAGACGGGCTGCGGGGCTTCATGTTCGCGGCGATCGCCGGCGCGGTGACCAGTTCGCTGGCCTCGATGCTCAACTCAGCCGCCATGATCGCGACCATGGACCTCTATCACCGCTGGCTCGACCGCCGCGCCCCGCCGGCCCGGCTGGTCGCGGTGGGGCGGGTCCTGACGTTGGCTATGGTCGCGGCCGCGGCCGCGCTGGCCCCCGCCTGCAGGATCCCCGATGGGGCGGGGTCTTCCAGTACATCCAGCGCTTTCAAGGCTACATCTGGCCCGGCGTGGCGGCGGTGTTCCTGTTCGGACTGCTTGTGCCCGACGTCCCCGGCGCGGCCGGCGTGATCGGCCTTCTGCTTTCGCCCACCTTCTACGGGCTGTTCCAGTGGCTTGCGCCGGACCTACATTTCCTGATCCAAGTCGCCATCGTGTTTCAGCTCACGCTGTTGGCCATGGGCCTGGTGACGCTGATCCGCCCCCGCCGCGGGGCCCGTCCGCTGCCGGCCGTCCGGGACCTGGGCCCCACCTGCTCGCCGGGCGTTCTGGCCGCGGGGACCGCCGTCCTCGTGGCTGTAGCGGCGTTCGACGCCGTGTTCTGGTGACAGGGCTCGGTCTGCCGGGTCGTCATCTCGTCCTCGGCCGACGTTGCGGGCAACCTGGTGCAGCCCCTCGACGGGTTGCGACGGATCAACGCGGTGTCGCCTTGAACACGGTGGGATGGCGCATGGTGGACCTGACCGGTAGCGGTCGGACTTGGACGTGCGGTGGATGGCGCGGGCTGCCGCCGGCGCCGTGAGTGAACACCCGATCGAACGGCGATTGCGAGCCGGTGGTCAATGGCGATAGATTCTCGACTGGCCGCAGGGAGACGCCATCGTGATGAAACCGCCGCACTCGGCCCGATCCGCCGTCGGACTGGCCGCAATAACCGTCTCCGCAGCCTTCGGAGATGACCGGATGAATCCCCCGGACAGCTATCGCAGCGACGTCGAATTCCTCTGCCGGCACGTCGAGGTGGTCGAGCTCACCGACCTTTCCGGCGATGCGTGGGTCGCGGTGGTGCCAGCATGGCAGGGGCGGGTCGCCACTAGCGCCTGCGGCGGACGCGATTCGCCGGGCCATGGCTGGCTCAACCGGCCGGTCATCGAGTGGGGGATCCGGCCCCCGACCGAACGGAAGGGTAAGCTAGAGGAGAAGATCCATGTCTTCGGCGGCGAGGAACGGTTTTGGCTCGGCCCGGAGGGCAGCCGCTTCTCCATCTACTTCGATCCCGGCCGACCGATGACCTTCGAGCACTGGCGCGTGCCGGCGCCGCTGGACACCGAGCCGTTCGAGGTCGTCCACCGTTCTCGCGGCGAGGTCCGCCTGCGCCGGGAGTTCGCCGTGACCAACTGGAGCGGCGCCGTCCGCCGATGCCGGGTCGAACGGACCGTGCGCGTGCTTCCCTTTGCCGCCATGCCCGACGAATGGCGCTCAGCCGTCCCGCCGGGCTCGCTGTGCATGGCGGCCTACGAGACGCAAAATGTCCTGATCAACGCGTCGTCCTCTGCCTGGACGCCGGAAACCGGCCTGCTCTCGATCTGGATCCTCGGGATGTTCAAACCTTCGCCGTGCGCCGTCATCGTCATCCCCATCCGCGCGGGCGAGGACGGGGAGTTGGGCCCGAAGGTCAACGATCTCTATTTCGGCCGCCCGCCGCCCGAGCGGTTGCGGGTGACCGACGCGTACGTCTTTTTCCGCGCGGACGGAAGGATGCGCGGAAAAATCGGCGTCTCGCCGCGGCGCTCGAGGGGCCTGGCCGCCGCCTGGTCGCCGGACGCCGGGCTGCTGACGATCGTCCAATGTCCGGATGTCGTGGCGGGCGGCCGCTACGTGAACAGCCTGTGGGATCCCGACGTGGCGCCGTACGACGGGGACGCGATCAACGCCTACAACGACGGTCCGCCGGCGCCTGATCGTCCTCCGCTGGGACCGTTCTTCGAGCTGGAGACCTCCTCGCCCGGCGCGGAACTCGGCCCCGGCGGGCGCATCGTCCACGTGTCGCGCACGTGGCACGTTCGGGGCGACCGGTCGGGCCTCGACGCCCTTGCCCGCGCTGCGCTGGGGATCGGGCTCGGGGACATCGAGGGCGCGCTTCCCGCGCCACCCTGAGCTGGCGGCCGAACGCCCGCGCGCCGCTCAGCGGATCAAACGCCGCCGCAGCGCGTCCAGCGCCATCTGGGCGGCCCATTCCCGGATCGTGGCCCGGTCGCCGAAGAACCTGCGCGACAACGCCCGAGAGCCCTCGCGGTCGGCCACCGCCCACCACACCAGGCCGACCGGTTTGTCTGGTGTGCCACCATCGGGACCGGCCACTCCTGTCGTCGAGATCCCGAAATCGGCGTCGAGGCGGCGCCGCGCCCCTTCGGCCATGGCCCGCGCCACGGGTTCGCTGACGGCGCCGTGGGCCGCGAGCAGTTCGCCGGGCACCTCGAGCAGGCGCGTCTTCAGATCGTTGGCGTACGCGACGACGCCGCCGCGGAACCACGCCGAGCTGCCGGGGACGGAGGTGATCTTCTGGCCGATCAGGCCGCCGGTGCACGATTCGGCGACGGCGACGGTCATCCCGCGGTGCTGCAACATGCGTCCGACCACCGCCGCAAGGTCCTCGCGGGTCTCCGAATAGGCGTGCTCCCCCAGCGCGGCGCGCACGAGGTCGGCGGCCCGGGCCATTCCGGCCTTGTGGTCCGGCGGAGCGGTCAGGCGCACCTCCAGCTGCCCCGGCGACGCGCAGTAGGCCAGTTCGAGCGGGCCGGGATCGAATCCGACCTCCTTGAGGCGTTCGATGATCTCACCCTCGACCAGGCCGCACACCATCCACACGTGGACGATCGGCGCCAAGCCGCCAGCATGCCGGCGCAACCACGGCGTCACATGGTCCTCGAGCATCGCCTGAAACTCGGCGGGCGGGCCGGGGAGCAGAAAGAGGACGCGGCCGCCCTCGAGGTCCGCACGCTGTCCCGGCGCCGAGCCGACGCGGTTGACAAGCACGGCTGCGCCCTCGAGCACGAGCGCTTGCCGGCGCCGTCCGGGCGTCAACTCATGGCCGGAGGCCAAGTACCGCACTCGCAGCCGGTCGAGGGTGGCGGCGTCCTCGACCAACGCGCAGCCGAGCGCGTCGGCCGCCGCCTCACGGGTGACGTCGTCGCACGTCGGGCCGAGGCCGCCGCTGACGAGGACGACCTGCGAGCGGACCAAGGCGGCGCGAAGCTCGGCGGCAATTGCCGACCGGTCGTCGGGCAGGGTCGTCTCCCGGGCCACTTGGAGGCCGAGAGGGACCAGCGCCTCGGCTAACCGCCGCACGTGCGTGTTCAGCGACCGGCCGATCAACAGTTCGGAACCGGTCGCGATGAACTCCACCCTAGGCATGGCGCGAACATACTCCACGAGGATGGGCGATGCGAAAACTCCAGCGCCTACCGTCGACGTTGCGCGGTTGGCGCCCGGCCATGGAATCCCAATCTCCTGCACGCCGTTCCGTGCGAGGGGAGAACTAGGTGGGTTAAAAGCTCCGGGTTCAGGTCAACGTCGCCCGGATGGCGTTGTCCAGCGGCGGCACCGCGCCGGGGCGGCCGGCGACCCACGCGCCGAGGAGATTTCCCCGCCGTGCCGCCTCCACCGCGTTGCCCGTGCGCAAGAAATGCGCGAGGAACGCCGCCGTAAAGGCATCGCCCGCCCCCACGGTGTCGATCACGCGCACGCGCCGGCCGGCGAGGTTGTGTCGCCGCCCGTCGGCGTAGACGGACACGCCGGCGGCGCCCCGCGTCAACAGGACGATCCCGACGCCGAATTCGCGCCGGAGCCGGCGGACGAGTTGGTCATCGGGCAGCGGCCGCCCCCACAGCCGTTCGCCGAGTCGCCGGGCCTCGTCCTCGTTGAGCTTGACGATCCGGCTGCGGCGCAGGCAGCGGCGGAGGAGGTCCGGCGGCGCGAAGCCGCGGCGGAGGTTGACGTCGAAAACCGTCCACACGCCGCGGGGGAGGGCGCGGAGAAGACGGGCGAGGGAGCGGCGCGTGGTCTGCCCGCGCTGGGCGAGCGTTCCGAAGACGACGGCGCAGGGCGGGTTCCGCGCCATGTCGTCGACCAGGCCGGGGGGCAGCTCGATGAAATCGTAGGCGGGCCGGCGGGCAAACCGGTAGGCCGGCACACCGACCGCGTCCAGTTCGACGCGCGCCCAGCCGGTTTCGTGGACCGGATCAAGCTGCAGATGACGCAGGCCGACACCGAGGCGCCGGAGCAGGGCCGCCGCCGCGCGACCGCGCGCATCGCGTCCGACGCGCGTGAGGACCTCCGCGCGGCGACCGAGGGCCGCCAGATGCGCGGCGACGTTGCACGGGGCGCCGCCGAAATGTTCGTGGCCGGCGATGATGTCCCAGAGGGCCTCGCCGACGCAGAGGATGCGGGGCGCGGGGCGTCGGACGCTTCACGGCGCTCTCATGGTCCTCCCGGCGTCAGGCGCGCATCAAGGCGCGAGCGATTGAGAAATAGATGATCACGCCGCTGATGTCGGCCAGCGAGGTGATCAGGGGGACGCTGGCGGCGGCGGGGTCGGCCCGCAAACGCAGCAACAGGAAGGGCAGGACGATGCCGATCAGGCTGCTGACCATGACGCAGGCCAACATCGCCAACGCCACCACGGCGGCCAGCGACGGGCCGCCCCGCCACCAACCGACAACGCCCACGGCGGCGGCCATGACACCCCCCAGGAGCGCGCTGAGGAGGACCTCGCGCGCGAAGAGGCGGTGCCAGTCGGACGAGCGGACGTCGCCGGTGGCGATCGCGCGCACGACGAGCGTGGCGGATTGCGAACCGGCGTTGCCGCCGCTGTCGATTAGCAGCGGCAGGAAGAACACCAGCGCGACGCTGGCCGCGATCAGGTCCTCGAAGGCGGACATCGCGGTGCCGGAGACGACGTTCACGCCGACCAACGCCAGCAGCCAGACGACGCGACGTCGGACCAACAGGCTGACGCCGGCTTCGCTGAACCGCGTCTCGAGGGGCTCGACGGTGCCCAGCCGGTGGAAGTCGCGGGTGGATTCCTGCTCCTCAACGTCGAGGATGTCGTCGTGGGTCACGATGCCGAGCAACGTGCCCTCCGCGTCGAGGACGGGCATCGCGTACAGTCCGTACCTCCGGAACGCGGCGACGGCGTCGGCGCGTCCCTGCCGGGCCTGCAGCGCGACGTAGCGGCCGTCCATCAGCTCGCGGACCGGCGTGGCGGGGTCGGCGAGAATCACCTGCCGCAGGCGGATGTCGTCCGCCAGCCGGCCGCGGTCGTCGGTGACGTAGAGCATGGCGAGGGTTTCGCTGTCCTGGCCGTGGCGGCGGATGTGTTGGAGGACCTCGCCGCAGGTCCAGTCGGCGCGGATGCGCACGTAGGCGGTGGTCATCAGGCGGCCGACGCTGTCGGGGGGATAGTCGAGCAGGGCCAAGGTGTCGCGTCGCTGGGCCTCGGGGAGGAGCTCGAGCAGGCGCTGGAGGGCGGCGGGCGGCAGGTCCTGCAGCAGCGCCGTGCGGTCGTCGGGGCTGAGGCGCAGCAGGGCGTCGCGTGCCTCGTCCCGGGTCATGTGTTCGATCAGCGCAGTCTGGCGGTCCGAGTCGAGGAGCGAAAAGACCTCCTCGGCGAGCTGGCGAGGCAGCAGGCGGAACAGCAGGAGGCGGTCGGTGGGCCCGACCGAGTCGAAGAGGTCGACGATCTCGGGCGCCGGCTGGAGCGCGAGGAACTGCCGGAGGGTGTCCCAGTCTCGCTGTTCGATCAGCTCGAGGATGTCGGGTTTCAACGCATGGGAGAGGACGCGGTTCACGGGTCAGCCTCTCCCCATCCATGCGCGGGCAATGGAGAAGTAGATGAGGATGCCGCCCATGTCGGCCAGAGAAGTCAGCAACGGCGCACCGGCGGCGGCAGGGTCGAAGCCGAGGCGGGCCAGCCCCAGCGGCAGGAGCAGGCCGACGAGGCTGCCGAACATGACCACCGCCAGCATCGCGGAGGCGACGACCACCCCGACGCCCGGCCCGCCCCGCTGCCAAGCCAGCAGGAACACCGCCGCGGCCATCATCAGGCCGATCCCGAAGCTGACGAGCACCTCGCGCCACAGGAGCCGAAGTGCGTCGCCGGGCCGCAGGTCGCCGACGGCCGTCGCGCGGATCACGAGCGTCGCCGACTGGGAACCGGCGTTGCCACCGCTGCCGATCAGCAGCGGCAGGAAGGTCACTAGGACGACGGCGGCGCGGATCGTGTCCTCGAAGTGGGAGAGGGCCGCGCCGGACAGCAGGTTGACGCCGACCAGCCCGACCAGCCAACCGATGCGCTGACGGAACAGCAGGGAGACGGAGGCCCGGCGCAGGCTGCCGCCGAGGGGACGCACCTTGGCCAGCTTGTGGAAGTCCTCGGTGGTCTCCTGCTCGGCGACGTCGAGCACGTCGTCGATCGTGACGATCCCGAGGAGCACCTCGTCGTCGTCGGTGACGGGCATCGCATAGAAGTCGTATTTCTTGAACATCGCCACGGCCTCTTCCCGGTCCTGCAGCGAGCGGAGGCGGGCGTCGCAGCGGCCGTCGAGCAGCGATGCGACGGGCGTCGGAAGGTCGGCGAGGATCAGACGCCGCAGGGGGACGTCGTCCACGAGGCGCCCGGCGTCGTCCACGACGTAGAGCACCGACATCGTCTCGCTGTCGCGGCCGCGCCGGCGGAGGTGCTCCAGGGCCTGCTCGCAGGTCCATTCGGGCCGGACGGTGACGTAGGCGGTGGTCATCAGGCGGCCGACGCTGTTCTCCGGATAGCTGAGCAGCGCGAGCGTCTCGCGGCGCTGGGCATCGGGGAGAAGGTCGAGGAGCCGCTGGGTGACGGAGGCGGGCAATTCGCCGAAGAAGGCGGTCCGGTCGTCCGGGGGCAGGCCGGCGAGCAACTCGCGCACCTCGTCGCCGGCCAGGCCCTGCACGAGCAGGTTCTGAAGGTCGGCGTCGAGCAGGGCAAAGACGTCGCCGGCGAGCTTTCGCGGCAGGAGCCGGAACACGACCAGCCGGTCACGGCCGTCGAGGCTGGCGATCAGCTCGGCGATCTCGGGGGCGGGCTGGTCGGCCAGAAACGAGCGCAGCTCGTTCCAGGCGCCGGCTTCGATCATCTCGACGATTTCGGGTTTGAGGAGGTGCGCGAGAATCATGGCCCCGCCTCCGGCCGCCCGGGCTGGCGCGGCATCCTAGCAGAGGGGATCGCGGACCGGCAACGGCGCGGCAACGGCCTCACGGGGCGTCGGAGGACCCGAGCGCGGTGAGCCGATCCACCGTGCGTGAAATCGCGCCGGCGTTGCGGAGCACGACCTCAAGCGCGCGCTGTCCGGCTGCGGTGCGGGCGGCAGGGTCGTCGAGCCACGCGGCGACGGCATCGGCCAGTTCCCGCTCGTCTGTGACGACGCGGATCGCCTCGGCGGCGCGGAAATCCTCCACGATGGCGCGGAAGTTCTCCATCCGCGGGCCACAGAGGATGGGCCGGCCCCACCGAGCGGGCTCGATCGGGTTCTGGCCGCCGGCGCAGGTCAGGCTTTTGCCGACGAAGACGATGTCCGCCAGCCCGTAGACCGCCGCCAGCTCGCCGGTCGTGTCGAAGAGGGCGACGTCGGGCGTGGGGGTGTCGGTCTGGTCCGAGCTTCGGCGGTACAGCGAGGCGCCCAGCCGGCGAAGCTCGTCGGCCACGACGCGTCCGCGTTCGGCGTGCCGGGGCACGACGAGCAGGCGCAGCGCCGGGTGGCGATCGCGGAGGCGCCGGGTGACCCGCCAGAGTGCGGCCTCCTCTCCGGGCCAGGTCGAGCCGCCGACCAGCCAGATCGTGCCGGCGGAAAAGCCGCGGCGGCGTAGCTCGTCGCGGAGGGTGGCGGTGGCCGCCGAATCGGGCGGCGCGACATCGTATTTTGCGCTGCCGACCACCTCGACGACCTCCGGCGGCGCGCCGAGGTCGCGGATGCGCTGGGCATCCTCGGGGCTTTGGCCCAGCCATCGACGGAGGCACGGCAGCAAGCGGCGCGTGAGGAAGCGCACGTGACGGTAACGGGGCCAGGAGCGGTCCGAGACGCGGCCGTTGACCACCGCGACGGGCACGCCGCGGCGCGCGCAAGCGCGGATCATGTTCGGCCACAGCTCGCCCTCGCAGAGCACCAGTGCGCGCGGTCGCACCGCGTCCAGCGCACGGCGGACGAAGCCCGGGAAGTCGATCGGGTAGTAGATCACCACGTCGGCCGAGCCGGCGCGACACTCCGCGATTCGGCGGCCGGTGGGGGTCGTCATGGAGAAGACGAACCGGACCTCCGGCGCACGCCGCCGCCATTCTTCGGCGATCGCCGCGGCCACCTGCATTTCCCCGACGCTGACCGCGTGAATCCACACGGGGCGGGGGCCGCTGGCGAGGCGAGCCCGGACGTCGGCGCGATGCCGGCCGAACCGCTCTTCGAACCGCGCCCAGTAGCCGCCGCGTCGCGCCATCCGCCAGAAAAAATACGGGGACAGGAGCGCGAAGCCGGCCGCAAACGCGACCTGGTACACCGCCCAGAGCATTCGGCCAGTATACGAAGCAAGCGCCGTTACAGCGACCAAGGCGGCAGCCGGCCGAAGCCCGGCATGGGGGCCGAGCGGGCGGACTCGACCCGCCCCGGGTCGCCATCGACCCTCGCGCGCAGCTCAAACGGCTGAAAGCCGACCGCGGCCGCCGGCGATCCGGCCGGCAACCGGAAGCGGCGCGCGGCGGCATCCTCGAAGCCCGGGTCGGCGACGAGGGAACCGGCCTCCTGGCCCGCCGCCTGCCACTGCGCGAGCGTGCGGCCTGCGAAGTTTGTGGCCGGCCCGCGGTAGTTCCACCACAGGTTGCTCGACGACCGGAACTCCAGCCGGGTGAACGGTCCGCGCCAGGCTTCGCCGCTCTCCCAAACGACGAGGTTGTGCTCGAACCGGAGGCGGATCGAAGGCACGTTGTCGGCGGCGGCAGGGGGGTTCTTGTCGTCGGCCCGCGAAACCCGGACCTGACAGTCGCGGCTGAAGGCCAGGATGTTGTCGCGGACGGTGTTGTCGCGGCCGTAATGCCGATGAAACGAGGCGTCCTTGGTGTCGTGCACGAGGTTGTTCTCGAACAGGATGCCGGTGCTCCCTTCATCCGTGTAGAGGCCCCATCCGCCGTAGGTGTGCGCCCAGATATGGTGGAACCAGTTGTGATGTGCGCGCGTGCCTTCGGAGCGGCCGAGGGTGTAGATGCCGCCCATGTCGCTGAGCCAGCCCTGCCCGAGGTGGTGGACGTGGTTGTAGGCGATCTCGCTGGCCTTGGCGAAGCTGCGCTGATAACCCCAGGTCCAGTCGACGGAGATGCCGGTGTAGAAGAAATCCCCGATGTCGTTGTGGATCACGGCGTTCGTGCCGCTGTGGCCGATCCATACGCCACAGGCGCACGGGAAATGGCGGCCGCGTCGGTGTCGGCGGCGGCCTGGCGCGGTTCGAAGCCCTCGGGCGGGGTCCGATGGTCGGCATGCAGAAACGCCAACCCTTCCAGCCGAAGGTTGCGGACGAGGCGGCCGGCGGCGGGGTCGCCGTCGAACCGTAGCAGGTGGCGGAGGCGCGCCGCGCGCACGTCGGCCGTCGCGGAGGATTCGCCGGGGAGCGGGCGGTACACCAACGTCGAACCCTCGACGCACCACTCGCCCGGCGCGTCGCAGGCGGTGGGCACGTTCTCGAAGTACGCGAGGCAACCCTTCGCCATCGGGTTGTGCGATTTCATCGGGCGTCCGGTGGTCGTCAGCACGCCAGCGGCCGCGTCCAGCGCCGCGACATAGCGGCGGGTGTGGTCCCAGTTGTGGTGCACCACCACCGGCGCGCGGGCGAGGGCCGCCGGCTCCAGTCCGGCCAGCGGTGCCAGTTCGGACGGATCGAAGTGCAGTCGCACGGTCGTCCACGGCGGCCGGGCGGTCGCGCCGGTGACGGCGGGCGTCTCCTGAACGGCTTTGAGCAGAAACGCGCCGGTGGTCGGATGCCGGGCGCGAACGGCGCGTCGCCCGTTGACGTAGAGGTGCTCAACGCCGGCGCCGGCCTCGGGCGGCAAACTCGTGCGCCAGACGCCGTCGGTGCCGACCGTAAAGCCGTGAATCCGGAGGCCGCCGTTGAAGACTGGCCGTTCGTCGTGCCAGGCCGCGTACGCGGTGCGCGCGCCGTCCGGCGCGGAGTCGTCGGGCAAGAACACGATGGGCTCCACGAGGGTCCATTCGCCGCCGCGGATCAGCACCCGGACGGTGGAGGCGGTCGGGGCGGCGGCGCGCAGCTCGCGTACGGCCCGCCGGGCCCGCTCCAGCGTAGCAAAGGGCCTCTCGATGGTGCCAGGACCGCCGTCGTCACCGGCCGGGGCGACGACGAAATGGCACCCCGGCTCCTCGGGAGCGGATTTGCGGGACGCGGTTCATCCCGGGAGTGCAACCGGCCGGCAGGGCGGCCGTGGCCACAACCATCGTGGAGCGAATTATGGCGACCTCTTTGTGGTGACGATTCGGGTGCCACCACCGGGCAACCGGCTCAAAGGTCGAACCGGCGCCCCCTGATCCACGCCATGACCGGCCAGGCCCGGTAGACGCGGCCGGCGAATGGCGTGTTGCGACTGAGGGAACGAAAAACGGATGGATCCACGACACGGGGGCGGTCGGGCGCGATGGCGACCAGGTCGGCCGGTTCGCCGGGTGCCAGGGAGGGAGGCGAACGCCGGAGCACCGCCGCCGGGCCGGTGGTCCATCGGCGGACCCACTCCAAGGGGCTCATCCGGCCGGCGGCGACCAGCACCTCCCATGTCACCGCCACGGCCGTTTCGAGCCCGACGACGCCGAAGGGGGCCCACTGGAAGCCAAACGATTTCTTCGCGGCTGGATGGGGCGCGTGGTCGGTGGCGAGGCAGGAGATAACGCCGTCGGCCACGGCTTGCACGATCGCCTCCCGGTCGGCGGCGGAGCGCAGCGGCGGGTTCATCTTGTAGTTGGGATCGGGGCCCGGAATGTCGTCGTCGCAGAGGGCGAGGTGATGGGGGGTGGCCTCCGCGGTGACCGGCAGACCCTCTTCCTGGGCCTGGCGGAGGGCCTCCACGGAACCGGCGGCCGACAGGTGTTGGAGATGGAGCCGGCAGCCGGTCGCTGCCGCCAGCCGGAGGTCGCGCCGGACGATACGGACCTCGGCGTCGGCGGGAATGCCGGGCAGGCCAAACCGGCGCGCGGCCGCGCCATCGTGCATCACCCCGCGCTGCTCGGCGGCGCGGTCTTGCGCATGGTCGAAAAGGACCGAACCGAGGGCGGCGATCCGTTGCATTGCCAGGCGCATCAGCGTGTCGTTGGACACCGTCGACCCGTCGTCGGTGAACGCAACCGCCCCGGCGGACGCCAGTGCCTCCAAGTCGGTCAGCTCCAGTCCCTGGCGGAGTCGGGTGATGCATGCGGAGGGCAGCACCTCCACGTGGCCCGACCGCCGGGCCTCTTCGATCTGGAAGCGAACACCGGAGATGTCGTCCACCGGAGGGCGCGTGTTTGGCATGGCGACGACCGTTCGGAAGCCGCCGGCGAGGGCCGCCGCGCAGCCGCTGGCGATCGTCTCGGCTTCCTCCATCCCAGGCTGGCGGAGGTGGACGTGGAGGTCCGTGAAGGCCGGGGCGACGATGAGTCCCGAGAGGTCCACCGTCTCCGCTCCGCTCGGCAGCTCGGCAGGCCGCACGATCTGGCCGCCGACGATGCCCAGGTCGCACCGCTCATCCGTGCCGGCGGCCGGGTCGACCACGCGCGCCCCGCGAAGGAGGAAGTTCATGGACAAGTCTGGCAGCCTATCCAAGACCGGTCGGTTCTTCAAGTGCTGCTGGCCAGGACCGCAATGGCCATCTGGCGCTATACTTTTGCGCGTTGTTGCAGCGGCGGTTGCGGCGTGCCATCATGCGATCGACAACGAAGGGCTGCGGCATGGCGTCGATGACCTGTCCACATTGTACCCGAGAGACGCCGACGACTTTGGACCAGCACGCCATTGCGCCATCCCGCGGCGAAAGCAATTTGAGGAGTTCGTCGCGCCAAGGGCTTAGAAGTTCGCGTTTATGTCGCCTCCGATCCGGTGTATGGTGCTCAACGAGACCAGGTGATCGTGGTTTTGATTCGAGCTAGCAGCGACAAGCGTGGTGAAGAGACTGCGCCCGTGAACAACATCCGAGGATCGATGGATATTATGATTGCGAGGTTTGGGGTATGAGCCCTGGCGAGATGATCCTGGCCATAATCGTCGTTGCATCCTTTGTGCTGAGTTTCGTGGCCATGCGCATCAGTTGGACCGCCACCGAGACGTTCCGAAGGATTCAAAGACAGCAGGGAGATCGTTTGGATGCCCTGGCCCGACGCGTCAAATCCGTTGAATCGTCGATGGCGAACCTAGACGTCGTTTCGCGCGAATCCACCCCATCGCCGAGCTCATCGCTCCAAGAACGGGCTTCGGCATCCGCTCCGACTACCTCTGCGTTGGCAGGTGCGGAAACGGAACCCGAGTATGTGAATTTCGATTGCCCGACATGCGGTCAAAATCTTGAAGTGCCGACGATCATGGCAGGAGATGCCATCAATTGTCCGGTTTGTTCCTCGAAAATCGTGGTTCCCGCTACGTCGACCTCTCCACCCGTCGCATCCCCTGCCCAGACGGGGGATGATCGACTTTCGAGCGCGGAGTATGAA
The DNA here is from genome assembly GCA_937139365.1 of uncultured bacterium. Lineage (GTDB taxonomy): Bacteria > Verrucomicrobiota > Kiritimatiellia > PWTM01 > PWTM01 > CAACVY01. The sequence goes on from CAKZPT010000088.1 coordinate 42,314, forward strand.
GTCGGCGGAAACTCGAAGGGAACCACCATGCGGATTGATCTCAGCAAACTGGTCGCGGAGCCGACCAATAAACCCAAACGCCAATTCGTGATCCGACGAAGGCAGTGATCCGCCCTCCGTTCGCCGGCCGCCCCCCGCGGTCCCTCCGCAGGGGGCGAGCCCTTCGCGCGACCCCGCCGGCCGGCTCAATGCTGCGGCGGCCGGCTCGCGATGACTTCGACGGTCATCTGCTGTCCGTCGCGCAGGATCTCGAACCGGACCTTGTTGCCGGGTTCGTGGGTGTGCATGTACTTTTTGATCTCCTGCAGCGTCGGCGTCGGATGGCCATCGATCTTCAACACGATGTCGCCGACCTTCAATCCGGCCACGGCGGCGGGCGAGCCGTCGAGCACCCGGGCGATCCTCACCGCCTCCTTCAGGCCGGCCGGCAGCGGGGTTGAATCGGGCGTCATTTGCTCCGGCGCGATCCCGATGTAGGAGCGCACCATCTGGCCGTGCCGCACCAGGATCTCCGAGACCCTGCGGGCCAGCGAGGACGGCATCACGAAGCCGATCCCGACGTTGCCGCCGTCGTCGCCCGTGGTTTCAATCATCACGCTGACGCCGATCCACCGGCCGTCCACGTCCACCACCGGCCCGCCGCTGCTGCCGGGATTGATCGAGGCGTCGGTCTGGATCATGCTTTCGAAGGTCAGCTTGCCGATGTTGCGGCCCTTCTGGCTGACGATGCCGAGCGTGGCGGTGCGTTCGAGCCCCAGCGGCGCGCCGAGGGCGACGACGAACTCGCCGATGCGCAGCCGGTCGGAGTCGCCCGGCTCCAGCGGCCGATACGTCCCATTCGCCGGTGGCTGGATCTTCAGCACGGCCAGGTCCGTGTTCGGGTCCGCCCCCACGACCTTCGCCTCGTAGGTTCGTCCGTCGTGCGTCATCACCCCGATCTGGACCTTGCGCCCGTC
>CAKZPT010000089.1 GCA_937139365.1 uncultured bacterium
ATGCCACGCGGGCGGGCCAGGGGCGATTCAATCTGGGCAACGTCGAGCTCGGTTGTCGGAGGGTGGTCCGGGCTTTGCGGGCGGTGCGCCGGGAGCGTCCGGCGGCGCTGTTTGTCTCGATTCCTAAGGGGTTCGCTTCATTTCTGTGGGCCGCGGCCGTCGTCGGGCTGGTGGGAAGGCGGGTGCGATGTTGCGGCGAGCTGGCCGGCATGAGGTTCGAGTTCATGCGGTCGCCATGGCAGCGGGCACTGGCGCTGCCCTTTCTCCGGCGTTTTTATTCGATTCGCTTCCTGAGTCGCGGCATCGCCGAGGCGCATGCGCGGTATGGCTTTCGGTTTCCCGTCGTCTTCCCGAACGGCGTTGAGGCGCCGCCGGCGGAACGCACCGAGGAGTTCGCCCGCCGGGAGCCGATGGAGATCCTCTATGTCGGTTCGCTCGAGGGAAGCAAGGGGATCGAAACGATTTTGCGGACGGCGGCGCTGGGCCGGCGGGCGGGGCTGCCGCTGCGGTGGGTGCTTGTTGGGCCGTGGGGATCGGCCGCCTGCCGCGAGTGGGCCCAGCGGTACGTGCGCGAAGAGCGGCTGGAGCCGGACGTCGCCTTTCCGGGCCCCGTGAGTCCGGAGGCGCGGTGGGGGTATTACCGTCGGGCTCATGTGCTCGTGCACCCGACCGTTCTCGATGGTCAGCCGCTGTCTGTGCTAGAGGCCCTGTCGCAGGGCGTGGCGGTGGTCGCCACCCGGGTGGGCGCCATACCGGAGACGATCGAGGACGGCCGCAACGGGGCTCTGTTGTCGGCCCCCGATCCGGAGGAGATGCTCTGCGCCCTTCGCGGCCTTTGCGAGGACCGCGCCCGGTTGTGGCGCGTGATGCGGGCCAACATGGAGGATTTTGGGGTTCGGTTCACTGCGGACCGGTACCTTTGCAACTGCGTTGGCTGGCTGACGGCGGCGGCCGAGGACCGGCTGGCCGACTGGCGGCCGGAGTGATTGCCCCGATGCTGGAACCCGCCGAACCGCTTCGCTGGGCCTCCTGCCACGGCCTCAAGATCAGCCTCTTCGACGACGACGAACTGGCCGCCCATTTCTTGGACGCAGTGCGCCGCCGCCGCCAGACGGTGTGCTACGGCTATAGCCTCACCCTCTTGCCGAGGTTCGCGCAACTGCCTCATATCCACCGGATCAGCGAAACGTTCCAGGTCATGACCGCCGACGGCAAGGGTTTCTTCTGGCTGTGCCGATGGCTCGGCATCCCCGTCCGCTCGGACGCCACCATCACCGACGCGATGCAGTTGCTCTTCCGGCTTGCGGACGAACACCGCCTGAAGGTCATGCTGCTGGGATCCGAACCGGACGCCAACCGCCGCGCCACGGAGCGGGTGCGCGCGGACTGGCCCCGCGCCGATGTGCTCGAGGGACACCACGGCTTCTTCTCCCTCGAAGAGGAGCCGGCGGTCGTGGACCTGATCAACCGGCGCCGACCCGACATCCTGATGTTGGGCATGTCCTCCCCGAAGAAGGAGGAGTTTGTGGAGCGCCACCGCGCCCGTCTCGACGTGCCGGTCATCCTCCTCATCGGAGGGAACATCGATATGTTGTCCGGACGGGTGCGGCCGATTCCCCGTTGGATCAAAAAGGCCGGTGTGACCTGGATCTATCGCATCGTTCAGGAACCGCGCCGTCTGGGCGCTGGCATGCTCCGCAACGCCGGCAGCGTGGTCTTCCGCCTGTTCCCCCGGCTGTTCTGGGAGCACGTCGTCCGTCGAAATGCCGGCTTCTCTATCCCGAGGTTTTACGGCGTGCCGTGATGTTCAGCGTGATCACCCCGGTCCTGAACGGCCGGCGTCATCTTCCGCGATGTGTCGCCTCCGTGCATGCGCAGCCGGACGCCGAGCACGTCGTCGTGGACGGGGCCTCCAACGACGGCACCGTAGAATGGCTTCGCGACGTGGCCCCGACGGGCGAGGTGCGCGACGCTAGGCCGGAGGCGGCTGGCGACGCCGGTGGGGTGGCGCCGTCCGGGGATCGGCTACGATGGCTATCGGCGCCGAATCGGGGCATGTACGATGCGCTCAACCGCGGCATCGAACTCTCGCAAGGTGAATGGATCGGCTTCCTCAACGCCGACGATCAACTCCTCGAGGGCGCCTTGGCGGCCATCGCCGAGGCCGCCCGCCGCCGCCCCGAGGTCGACGTCTGGTATGGGGATTGCCTTGTGGTCTTGCCCGAGGGCCGTCTGTTGGCCTGGCGCCGCACGATCGCGCCGGACTGGCGGCTGATCGCCGCGACCTATTTGTACGTGCCCTCCAGTGCCATCTACGTGCGGCGCAGGGTTTTCGAGTCGGGCCACCGCTTCGACGATCGGTGGCGGTCGGCGGCCGACGAGAAATTTGTCGTCGAGCTGCTTCGCTCAGGCTGGCGTTGGGCACGAGTGGATCGGCCCCTGTCCACGTTCACTTTCACGGGGGTCAACCTCAGCCAGACCGCGCCGGCGTTGGAAGAAAGCAGACGGCTGAAGCGCACCTATCCCTGGTCGGTGCGGCTGGGCCGGCCGATGTACCGCGTCCTGTTGGCGGTGCGAAAGATCCTTGAGGGGGCATGGCGCCCTCCGCGGCCGTTGAATTACTCCGTGTGGATCGGCGATGATGCCTCGGCGCAAACGACGTTCCGCGTGGATCGTCCCCCCTGGAGATGGCCGGGGCGCCGAGCCGCTGGCGGACCGGCATGAAGGGTTGGGTCCGGTACGGAATCGTCAAACGCCTCGGGGCGCTCGCCGTGGAGGCCCTCGTCGCGCCATGGGCCTCCGCGGGGACACGGCGGGGAAACCCGCCCCAACGCGTTCTCATCGTTGAGCCGTTTCGCCTGGGCGATGCCGCGCTTCTGCGCGGGATGGTGCTGTCGGTCCTTGCCTCCGATCCGCGGATCGAAGCGCATCTGCTGTTGCATCCGGCCTGCGCCGATCTGTATGAGGGCTGGGATCGCGTCAAGGTTCACGCCATCCATCTTCCGTGGGTCAACGCGCCGGGGCGGAGGTCCGGCTGGTCGGCGACGTGGAGGCTGGCCCGCAACCTTGCCGCAAAGAAATTCGATCTCGGTCTCGATCCCCGCGGCGACGTCCGGAGCCAGGTCCTCCTCGTTCTCGCCGGGTGCCGTGAGCGGGTGGGGCCGACCGCCTACATCGGCAGTGATATCCGCCTGCGCGGCCGGCTGCTGACGCGCCCGGCCGGGGATCCTCGCGGGCTTCACCGCACCGCCGTTCACGACGCCGTCCTCGCGGCGGCGGGCTTTCCACCCGCCCCTGCGATCCCTCTGGCGTCGAAGCCGGCATCCTCCCACCGACTGGTGGCCATCTGTCCGGGCGCCGGCTGGAGCTACCGCTTGTGGCCGGCGGAACGTTGGGGGGTGGTGGTTCGCAGGCTCGCCGCTCTACCAGGGGTTCGGGTCCGGCTTGTCGCCTCCGCCGCCGAACGGGGCCTTCTCGACGCCATCCTGGGCGTGTGCGGCGGCACCGTCGAAGTGGCGGTCTGCCGCCGCCCGTCCGAGCTCCTCGCGGCCCTCGGCGATTCGAACCTCGTCATTGCCCTCGACAGCGCGCCGATGCACCTGGCGTCCGAGTGGCTGGGCTGTCCTGTTCTCGCGCTGTTTGGCCCTGGCGTGCCGGATCTCTACCGTCCCCGCAGCGCCGGCAGCCGGATCCTCGGGCACGGTGATCGCTACGCCTGCTGGCCCTGTCGCCAGATTCGATGTGTTCGGCCGGCCGACCCCTGTATGCTTGCCGTCGGCGTCGACGAGGTGGTCGAAGCGGCCTTCGCGATGTTGGCCGAGGGCCGCCCGGCGGCCGAATGCCCCTGACGGGCCTGGCCGCAAGCGTCAGCGCCGCGGTGTTCAGCCGGCAGTTCTGCCCGGAAGACCGCCCGATAAGGGGATCGCAGCCGGTTCCCTTGACCTCATCCCTAAAGGGGGGTAGGTTCTACCCCGCGCGCCGCAGGGCGTCGCACACGGGATCTCATGAAGCGTTTGCTGGTCACTGGCGGACTGGGGTTCATCGGGTCCTATTTCGTGGACCTCGCCTTGAAACGCGGGTACCGCGTCGTCAATGTCGACAAGGTCACGTATGCCGCCCGGCGCGACCTCGACTTCGAGCGCCGCCCCGGCTACGAATTCATCCGGGCCGACATCTGCGAGCTGACCCACCTGCCCGTCGGCGTGGAGTACATCGTCAACTTCGCCGCCGAGTCGCACGTGGACAACTCCATCCGCGCCAACCAGGATTTCTTTCACAGCAACGTCCGCGGCGTTTACAACCTTCTCGAACTCGTGCGCGCCAAGGACGAAACCGACCAGCCCGTCTTCGTCCAGATCTCCACCGACGAGGTCTACGGCACGGTCCGGGAGGGGTCATCGAAGGAGACCGACCGGCTGAACCCCTCCAATCCTTACTCGGCCACCAAGGCTGCCGCCGACCAGCTCGTCCGCGGTTGGGCCAACACCTACGGCCTAAGGACGATCATTGTGCGCAGTTGCAACAACTACGGCTACGGCCAGTACCCCGAGAAGCTGCTCGCCAAGACCATCGAGTTTTTTCTCGAAGGCCGGAAAATGACGATCCACGGCGACGGCAGCTACCGCCGCGAATGGCTCTACGCCGGCGACAACGTCGAGGCCATCCTGCTGCTGATCCAGAAGGGGACGGTCGGCGAGATCTACAACGTGTCCTCCAACGAGGAGCACAGTGTCCTCGAGGCCGCCCGCATGGTCGCCGCGGCGATGGGCCGCGACCCGGACGAGTCCTTCGACTTCATCCCGAACCGCCCCGGCCAGGACCTGCGCTACTCGACCGATTGCTCCAAAATCCGGGCGCTCGGCTGGCGCCCGACCCGCACGTTGGCGGACTACCTCCCCGAGTACGTCGAGCTGTACCGGCGGAAACTGGGGCTCTGATGGGGGTGCATGGCGCTGGCGGGGGGCGGAGGGGATGGAACTGATGGCTCAAGCCAGGAGCGCGAGGGTGCGCTTGGGCGGGCGGCGGAGACAGGCTCAGTCCAGGCCGGCGGCGGTGAACGCGTGGCGGGCCCATGTCGGATGCGAAAATGTCGTTGGGGAGACGTTGAGAAGAGGGCCTCGTCGCGGATTTCCGTCCGCTCTTGACCTTTAGCCCGTCGCTCGGCCCCCATTTGCCCGATGAATGGATCCCTTTACAGATTGATTCCTTTGGTCGAAAAACACGGAAACGTCGGCGGGACGCTGATCATGCTCCAGCCCGGGTCGATGCCCGACGGTTTGCCGTTCGAGATCCGCAAGGTGCTTTATATGACCGACATCGCGGAGGGCGACGTGCGCGGCGGGCACGCCCACTACGAGACGGAGGAGGTGTTGGTGTGCCTGCGGGGCGCCTGCACGGTGGATCTCGATGACGGGCTGGGGCGTCGCGAGTCCGTCCGGCTCGACCGGCGGGACCGCGGGTTGCTACTATTTCCGCACGTCTGGCGGGTACTGCGCGACTTCGCGTCGGGAACCGATCTGTTGGCGGTGGCCGGATCGAGGTACGACGAGGCCGACTACGTGCGAGACCGCCGCCGGTTCGAGGAGGCCGCCCGGCAATGGGCCGGCGACCTCGGCGGGAGCAGCCAACCGGACCGCTCCGGGAGGGCAAAATGACGAAAAACGAATTTCTACGGGAAATCGAGACCGTCGTCGAGGCGGCCCCGGGCAGCCTGACGGGAGAGGAATCGCTGGCGAAACTTCCCGGTTGGGACTCCATGGCCGCCATCGGCTTCATCGCGATGGTGGACAGCCGCCTGGGCGTGGTGGTGAACCCCGCCGACCTGGCGGCCTGCAAAACCGTGGCCGACCTGGTCGCGCTGGCGGGCGATCGCGTTCAGGATTGAGCGCTGCTCATGGCGTCGGCGCGGATCAGCGGTGTCCGGCTCACAGGCTTGGCGGCCGCGGTTCCCTCCTCCGTTCGCGGGGTCGAGGATCTTGCCGGTTGGATGGGAGAGGCGGATGCCGCAAAGGTGGCGAAGGAGACGGGCGTTCGCGAGCGGCGTGTCGCGCCGTCTCGCACCTGTACCTCCGACCTCTGCCAGGCGGCGGCCCGGGCTTTGCTGGCGGCGGCCCCGCCGAAGACCGTGGACGTCCTGGTGTTTGTCTCTCAAACGCCGGATTATTTCCTGCCGGCGACCTCGGCGCTGCTGCAGCACCGGCTGGGTTTGGCCCGGGGCTGCGCGGCCTTCGACGTGAACCTCGGGTGTTCCGGATACGTCTACGGCCTCTGGATCGCGGCCTCCATCGTCGCCGCCGGCGGCGCGCGCGTGGCCCTCGTATTGAGCGGTGACACGATCACGCGGTTCCTCGACGCGGGGGATCGCTCGACAGTTCCGCTGTTCGGCGACGCCGGGACGGCCACGCTGCTGGAGGCGGACGCGACGGCCGCTCCAATGGTCTTTCATCTTTCCACCGACGGCGCGGGAGGGAACCACCTCGTAGTCCCTGGCGGCGCCTTCCGACATGGATTTGGAGCGCCGGCAGACGATGGCGCGAAGACCCCGTCGACGTTGCACATGAACGGGCCCGAGATCTTCGCGTTCACGCTGCGGGAAGTCCCTCCGCTGGTCGGGGACACCCTCGATCTGGCGGGGTGGGGGGCGGAGGAACCGGACGCCTTTGTCTGCCACCAGGCCAACCGGTTTATCCTCGAGTTCCTGCGCAGGAAAATCGGCATCGCCGCGGATCGCTTCGTGATCGGGTTGGAACGGTACGGCAACACCAGTTCGGCGTCGATCCCATTGGCGATGGTGACCGAACTTGGCGACCGGCTGCGCGGGCAGCGCCTCAAGCTCCTGCTCGCCGGCTTCGGGGTCGGGCTTTCATGGGGTGGAGCGGCCGTCGAGGCGGGGCCGCTAGTTGTGCCGCCGCTGATGGAGATTGACGCCGCATGAGCGCAGCGGCCCATCCGATGGACCTGACCGGTCGGCGGGTCTTGGTGACGGGCGCCTCGTCGGGCATCGGCCGCGAGACGGCGATCCTCCTGTCGCGGCTCGGCGCCCGCGTCGTGTTGAACGGACGAGACCGCGGTCGACTCGAGGCGACCCTGGCCGCCATGGCCGGCGACGGCCACAGGGTCGAGCCATTCGATTTGGGGAACACCGCGGGCATCGGCGACTGGGTCCGGGGCGTCGCTCGGGAGGCGGGACCGTTCCACGGCCTGGTCCACGCCGCCGGAGAAGCCGTCACGCTGCCGATCCGGATGACCGATCCGGCGACGTACGAACGCCTCTTCCGGCTGAATGTGTTCGCGGCCGTCGAGCTGATCCGGGCTGTGCGCATCCGTGAATGCCGCGGCGAGCGCCTCCGCATTGTGCTGTTGTCTTCCGCCGTCGCCGCGCGCGGCGAGCGTTGTTTGGCGGCCTATGCGGCGACCAAGGGCGCGCTGGAGGCGCTGGCGAGATCTCTGGCGCGCGAGCTGGCCGCGGAAGGCATCGCGGTGAACTGCCTGGCTCCGGGCATGGTCCGGACGGAGATGGCGGAAAAATTCCTTGCCACGATCGCCCTCGAGCAGCGCAAGGCCATGGAATCGAAATATGCGTTAGGCTTCGGCCAGGCGACGGACGTGGCCAGCGCGACGGCGTTTCTTCTGTCCGACGCGGGGCGATGGGTCACCGGCGCCGTGTGGGCCGTCGACGGAGGGCTGACCGCATGACCCGGCGGGCCGCGGTTCGCGCGCTCGCTCACTACCTTCCGGCCCGCGTTCTGACGAACGACGAGATCGCCGCCCAGTCGGGGCTGTGGTCGCCCTCGGAGATCGAGGCGAAACTCGGGGTTCGGGAGCGCCGGCTTGCCGGCGACGGGGAGTCGGCCTCCGATCTGGCGGCGGAGGCCCTCCGGCGGTTGTTCGACAAGGCCGGCGTGGCGGCGTCCGACGTGGATTGGCTCGTCTGCGTCACCCAGAGCCCGGACTATCTGCTTCCGACCACGGCCTGCCTCCTCCAGCACCGTCTCGGCCTCCCGAAGACGGCGGGCGCGCTGGACGTCAATCTCGGCTGCTCGGGCTTCGTGTACGGCCTTGGGCTGGCCAAGGGTCTGATCGAGACGGGACAGGCCTCCGCACTTGCACTGGTCACTGTCGACACCTATTCGAAATACCTTCATCCCGAGGACTGGTCCACGCGGACGCTGTTCGGCGACGCGGCGGCCGCCGCGCTGGTCGTGGCGGAGGACGGAGAACGGGACCGCATCGGCCCGTTCGTGTGGGGGACGGACGGCGACGGGGCGGAGCTGTTGATCCTCAGGCGGGGCGGCGCGAAGCGGTGGACGCCCTCAGCCGATGCGGAGCCGGCCGGCCGCGGCGCGTGTCTGCACATGGACGGCCCCGGGATCTTCGCGTTCAGCCTGCGGGAGGTGCCGAAGGCGTGCGAGGCGATGTTGAAGCGCGCCGGACGGACCATTGGCGACGTGGACCTGTTCGTATTCCATCAGGCCAACCGGTACATGCTGGAGCACCTGAGAAAGCGGCTGGGCATTCCCGAGGAAAAGTTCGTCGTCCACATGGCGACGGTGGGCAACACGACGTCCTCCTCCATCCCGATCGCGTTGGAAGCCGCCGAGGACGACGGCCGCCTGCGGCGGGGAATGACGGTCATGCTGGTCGGGTTTGGGGTTGGGCTCTCCTGGGCGGCCGCGCTGATCGAGTGGTAGGAGGGGTATCCGTGCGCTTCGAGGGGGCGTTGGACGCGTTTGGCGTGCGGGTGCGGGCGGCCGGGGAAGACGACGCGGACTTCATGTACTATCTGCGGACGTTGCCCAGCGCACTTGGTCGGATCGGCGATCCGCCGCCGGATGTGGAGGCCCAACGCCGGTGGATCGCCCGGATCACGGCGCACCCGGACGAATGGTGCTTCATCATCGAAGAAGAGGGATCCGGCCCCGTCGGAACGTTCTCGGTGACGGGATTGGGCGGCGGCGTCTGGGAGCCTGGGCGTTGGATTCTGGCGCCGGGCAGTCTGGCCGCACCGGGCAGTTCGCTTTTGGCCTACAGTTATGCGTTTGAGCGGTTGGGCGCCGAGAATCTTCGGATGTGCGTCACCGCGGACAACCTGCCTGTGATCAGCTACCACCGCCGACTCGGCGAGCGGGAGACGCGGATCGAACGGAAGGCGCGCTGCATACAAGGCGAGTGGAAGGATCTGGTCTGGTTCGAACTGCCGCGGGAGGAATGGCCACGCGTTCGGGATGTCCTCCGCCAATATGCGGAAGCGGCCGAAAGGATGCGTCGGCAGTTGCGTTCGGCGGCGTCGGACAGCCTCGGTAGCGGGGGGTGAGGCCCCGTTCGGCTCCGGGGGGCCGGCGGGGGCACGCGATGCGACGTACGTAGCCGTGCACAGAGGCCAGATCCCGACGGCGCTGTCCTGTGCGGCCGCGGGCCGAGCAAACGCGGGGCGGATACGCGTCCTCGCCGCTTCCTTGTCGACCTGGGCGAATGCCCGCATGCCTTGACCGGCAAAGACGCCCGGCCGGCCGCCCCCTTCTTGCGATCCGCCCGACGATCAAGTATGTAGAAGCGACCGGCCCGCGATGGTCGCCGGGCCGGCCCGGGAGTCCGGCGATGAAGCAGCACGTTCAGTGGGCCGCCGTCACCGTCGTCCTCGCCGTTGCCTCCGCCCGGGCCGCGCCGCCAGTCAGCCGTCTCGAGATCCTCGTGCCCGACCTTCCCGGTTATGTCACGCTCAAGGCGGACCTGCACCTGCACACCGTCTTCTCGGATGGCCACGTATGGCCGCCCGTTCGCGTGGACGAAGCTTGGCGCGACGGGCTGGACGCGATTGCCCTGACCGATCACATCGAATACCAGCCCAAGACCAACGACATTCCCACCCGTCATCAGCGCCCTTATGAAGTGGCCGTTGGCGCCGCCCGCGAGAAGAACGTTCTCCTCATCCGCGGCGCAGAAATCACTAAGTCGCCTGAGATCGGCCACTACAACGCCATTTTCGTGACCAACATCGACATGATCGCGCACGACGACGTGCTGGAGAGCCTCCGCCGGGCGAAGGCCCAGGGGGCGGTCTCGTTCTGGAACCACCCCGGGTGGCGCGTCCCGCCGGGCCAGCCCATCGTCCGACCTCACCACGAGGAAATGATCCGCGAGGGGCTGATCCAGGGGATCGAATTGTTCAATGACTACAAGGCCTATACGAACGTCTGGGACTGGGCCAACGAACGTAACCTGGTGCCGCTCGGAAACTCCGACTACCACGACCCGATCGACCCGCCGTTGGCCGACCACTCGGCCCACCGCACCATGACGCTCGTCTTCGCGAAGGAACGGACGCTTGAGGGACTTCGCGAGGCTCTGCTTGCCGGCCGGACCATCGCCTGGGACCGCGACCGCCTCATCGGCCGCCCGGAATGGCTGATGCCGTTCGTGCGCGCATGCCTCGTGCTCGATCGGCCGCACCACCGGGACGCGAAGGGCGTCGTCGCGCATCTGCGCAACGTTTCGCACATCCCGTTCACGCTGCGGCGCGTCGAGGGGGCCGGCCCGGCGGAGGTCCTCGCCCCCGCGAACCGCACGATCCTGCTCCGGGTGGCCGTGGCCCCCGGCGCCGAATCAAAGCTGGTCTACGAGGCGGTGAACGCGGAGTCCGCCCCCGGCCGGCACCCGACCGTGGAGTGGTCGGTGGCCCACTCCCCGCGCTGAACGGCCCCCCGGCGGCGATATGGAGGTGGAAACAATGACGATCCGAAACGGAATACTGTGGGCTGGCTTGCTGGTTGGGATCTGGGCCGGGGCGTCGGAACCGCTGGAAATTGCGGGCATCCGTCCCTCCCTGGCGGTCTTCAACGACGATGGGGAGTGCGGGATCGGCGCGGTGGTGCCTTGGAGCGGGCGGCTGTGGTGGATCACCTATCCGCCCCACCGGCGGACCGGTAGCGGCGACGGACTCTATTCGACCGACGAATCCTTCCGCCTCGTGCGCCACCCCGAAAGCGTCGGCGGCACCCACGAGGCCCGGATGATCCATCGCGAAACTCGCCAGCTGCTGATCGGGCCCTACGCGATCGACGAACACGGACGGGTCCGGGCGATGGACGTCAAGGCCATCCCGGGCCGCTATACGGCGTGGGCCCGCCATCTGACGGAGCCGGCGCGCAAGGCGCTGTTGCCGGACATGGAAGGCCCCGTCTGGGAAATCGATCTGGCGACGCTGACGGGGCGCCGCCTGTCCGAAAAACCCGTCCCCGGTTGGCACGGCAAAGGGGCCTACACCGGCCAGGGCCGCTTCGTCGTGGCCAACAACGGCGAGTTGGCGGCCGGACGCACCCTCACCTCGTTCGACTGCGACCTACCGCCGCCGTCGCCGGAGGACGCCGGAGTCCTCGCCGAGTGGGACGGACAGCGCTGGACCGTCCTCCTCCGCCGGAAGTTCACCGACATCACCGGCCCCGGCGGCATCCACGGCGCCCCCGACGATCGCGCGCCGGTGTGGGCGGTCGGATGGGACGCCCGCTCCGTGTTGCTGATGCTCCTCGATGGCGGCCGCTGGCATCGCTTCCGCCTCCCGAAAGGATCGTTCACCTACGACCCGCGCCACGGATGGTTCACGGAATGGCCCCGCATTCGCGAGATCGACGGCGGCCGAATGTTGATGGTGATGCACGGCCTGATCTGGGACTTCCCGCGCGAATTTTCCGCCGCGGCGACGGCCGGCCTTCGCCCCATCGCCACCCATCTGCGGATCATCCCCGATTTTTGCGAGTGGAACGGGCGCTTGGTGCTCGCCTCGGACGACTGTTCCATCATGCAAAATCCGCTGGCCAGCAAATCGCAGTCCAATCTTTGGATCGGCCGCGCCGAGGATCTTCCAACCTTTGGAAGCCCGATCGGCTGGGGCTCGGTTTGGCTGGGCGACCGGGTCGAGGCGGGCGCGGTGTCGGACCCGTTCCTGTGGGCCGGATTCGAACGACGTTGCGTGCACATCGCCCACAACGCTGGGACTCCGGTGGAGGTGCGGTTCGAGACCGATCTCGACGGACGCGGCGGCTGGGCGCCGCTGACGAACCTTGCCGTCGGCGCGCAGGGCTATGCCGTTGCTGTCCTGCCGCCGGATGCCGGTGGAGACTGGGTGCGCGCGCGGGTGGACCGCGGAGCCTCCGCCTTGTCCGTTACGTTCCACCTGGCGGCGGCGCGACACCACCCGGTGGGCGGCGACGCCGCCCTGTTCGAGGGCCTGGCGCCGGCCGCCACTGCGGGAGCGGGGACGGCGTGGACGCATGCCATCCTCCGACCGGGCGCCGGGCCGTTGCACGTCCGCTCCGTCGAGATCCTGGCCGACGGCTCGACGGGCCGCGTCGCGCATCTCGATGTCGATGAATCCCTCCGGTTCGCCGAAACCTCCGACGCCTCGATCCGCGCCCGGATGGACGGCGCCCAGGCCGTCCAGCCCGACTGGTCCGCCGATGCCGCCTCGGTCGTTGTTCGAGATGCATCCGGCCGGACGTGGCGGCTGCCGCGGGCCGCGCCCGGCGCCGACCGCCTCGGTTCCGGCATCCTCCGCGGGGGCCGCGAGGTGGTGACCGAGCGGTTTCTGGCCCAATTCGCGGGCCTCTTCTACGAGGGTCCCGCGCACCGATGGCCGGGCGGAGCCGGACTACCGCCGGATGAAACCGGTGGCGGCGCACGGGTACGCGATCTCCGACTACTGCACCTGGCGCGGCTTGCTCGTGCTGGCCGGCCTTCGCGCTGGCGCGTCGGCGGGCGGCCGGGTGGCGGCCGATCCGGCCGGACGCTGCGCCCTCTGGCTGGGCCAGATCGACGAACTCTGGAGGCTGGGCAAGCCGGTCGGCGTCGGCGGGCCATGGAAGGACACGGCCGTCCGCGCAGGACAGCCGTCCGACCCGTACCTGATGACCGGCTTCGATCGGAAGAGCCTGCGCCACGACGCCCCGCGGCCCGTCCGATTCCGCGTCGAGGTGGACTATTCCAACCGCGATTTCTGGAAGGCCTACGGCGAATTCGAGGTGGAATCCGGCGCGGAATTCGTGCACGAGTTTCCGGCGGTTTTTCCGCGCACTGGGTCCGCGTGACGGCCGACGCCGACTGCGCGGCGACGGCGCAGTTCGAGTACCGCTGAAACGCCGATGAGCGCGTCGCGTTACGAGCAGGGCCGGTTCTTTCTCAAGGACCTCGCCCGCTCGACGGTGGACTTTGCCGCCACCGATCAGGCCCTCGGTCGGCCGCCGCCTCCGATGCAGAATCCCGCTCCCCCCGGCGTCGAGCCGATCGCGCTGCCCGGCCCGGTCGGATGGACGCGCGTGCGGCCCGTGCCGCTGCTCGACGCCATGCGCCGCCGCGCGAGCCGCCGGCGGTTTCGGCCGGAGCCGATGGAGCTGGAGGAGGTCGCGTTTCTGTTATGGGCGACGCAGGGCGTGCACCGGATTCTGAATCCGGCGGTGTCGTTGCGGACCGTCCCCTCCGCCGGCGCGAGGCATCCGTTCGAGACCTACGTAGCCGCGCTGAGCGTCAACGGCCTGACGGCTGGGCTGTACCGCTATCTGCCGCTCGACCACCGCCTGGTGCCGCTCGAGCGCGTCGAGGCCCGCCAGCTTGCGCCACGGCTTGTGCGGGCCTGCCTCGGGCAATTCTTCGTCGGCCGCGCGGCGGCGGTGTTCGTGTGGACCGCCGTGCCCGCCCGCACCGAATGGCGCTACGGGGCGGCGGCGCACAAGGTCATCGCGCTCGATGCCGGGCACGTCATGCAGAACCTTTACCTCGCCTGCGAAGCCGTCGACGCCGCCACCTGCGCCATCGCAGCCTACGACCAGACCGCGATGGACCGGCTGCTGGGCGTGGATGGCGAGGACGAGTTCACCGTCTACCTGGCGCCTGTCGGCCGCCGGGCGGAGGACTCTGCCGACGGCGCTTGACGCTAGCCGTCCCGCGTTTCTACAGTCGCCTGACCCCGCCCTGGGCGGTGATGGAGAGCTTGTCCCATGCGCTACCGAACGGGTGTCCTGACGATGGCGTGCGGCATCCTCCTGACCGTGGGGATCCACCTCGCCGCCGCCGCCGAAGTCGCGCGCACCGGCGGGGCGGACTCGTCGTTTGCGCTCGGCGCGAGGTTGGGCACGCTTGGCGTCGGCGGCGAGGCCGCCGTCCGCGCCGCCGACTGGCTGACCCTCCGCCTGATGGGCCACGGCGTGGACCTGTCGTACCAGGACACGATTCGCGACGTGGATTTCGAGGTGAACTTCGGCGGCGCCAATGGCGGCGTGGTGCTGGACCTCCACGCCCCTGGCGGCGCGTTTCATCTCAGCGCCGGACTGTTTTACAACGGCAACACTTGGGACGTCACCGCCACTCCGCGCCGTCCGACCCGCATCGGCGATCTGATGTTCGAACCGGCCCAGATCGGAACCCTCCGGGGCGAGGCGGACGTGGACCCGCTCGCCGTCTACGTTGGGATCGGCTTCGGCAATCCCCTGACCGGCCCCGGCCGTTTCACCGTTTCGCTCGACCTGGGCGTCTGGTGGTTCCTCTCCGAACCCGATGTGCGGTTGACGGCCGATGGCACGCTGGCCTCGCATCCGTTGTTCCAGCGGCAATTGGCGATCGAGCGCGATGAGATTCAGGATCGCATGATCCAGGTGTGGCCCGTCCTGTCCCTCGGTCTCGCCTTTCGCTTCTGAGGTGCGGCGATGGATGAGAGAGCCCGGACGGCCTCTCCGGTGACGGAGTCCGTCGGTCCGCGGGTGGCATGGCTAGGCCTTGCGGCGGCCCTGGCGGCGGCGCTGGGCGGCGGCGTGGGTGATCCACGGGTCTGGTCCGGTCTCGCCGTCGGCCGCGCGATCGCGACCTCGGGCATTCCGAGGTACGATGTCTTTACGATCGTCGGTGAGGGAGCGCCGTGGCTGGATCTGCGCTGGCTGTATCACTGGCTGCTGTACTGGGCGTTTCGGGCCGGCGGCGAAGCGGGGGTGTGGCTGCTGGGCGTGGCTGCGGGCGGAGGGGGTATGGCGATCGCGGCGCGGTTGGCCGCGCGCCGCGGCGGTCCGATGGCCGCCGCGGCCGCGGGTGCGCTGGTGGTGTTGCTCGTCGCGCCCCTGCTGCAGCTTTCGGCCGCGCTGGTGGCGATGGTTCCCGCTGCGGTGGTCGGGGCCGCCGCGCTCGGCGAAGGCGGCCGCAAAGGCCGGATCGCGGCGGTG
The DNA here is from genome assembly GCA_937139365.1 of uncultured bacterium. GTDB lineage: Bacteria > Verrucomicrobiota > Kiritimatiellia > PWTM01 > PWTM01 > CAACVY01. The sequence goes on from CAKZPT010000089.1 coordinate 15,198, forward strand.
ATCGCGCAGGTGGTCTGGGCCAACCTCGAACCCGGTGCCCTCCTCGGCCCCCTCGCCGCCGTGGCCGCCCTTGCGGTGCGCTCGGAGTTCAGTGCCGGCCGGCCGCGGCCGCGGCGGGGCGATGTAGTGTTTGGCGCGGCTTTGGCGGCGGCGCTGCTGGCGACGCCGTACGGGCCGGCGGGACTGGCGTTCGCAGCGCGCCAGCCCGAGTTTTTTAAGGGGGGCATGACGGACGCGGGCAGCCCGACGCTCATGCACCTGAGGTCGGCCCCTCCCGCGCTCTGGCCGGTGGTGTTGGTGCTTCTGGTGATCGGAATTGGGCTGGCGATGTCCCAGCGACCCCTCGCGCCGGACTCCGCGGCATTGGGTGTGATTGGGCTGCTGGCCGTGCTGTTCGCGCCGGCCTTGTCGCCGGCGGCGGTGGTGCTGGCGCTGCCGATCGCGGCGGAAAGCGTCCGCGAGCTTGGCCGGGCGGCCGGCCAGATGTTCCTCCCGCGTCGTATGCCGCCCGGCCGCGTGGCGCTGGCCGGCGGGATCGCGGCGGCGTTGGTCGGTGGGCTGGTCGCTGTCATGGTGCCGGTGCGGGGATCGCCGTGGGCGATGATCCGCCCGCCGCCGGGTCGTCTCGAGGACCGGCACCTGCCGTCGGCGCTCGCCGATGCGCTCAACCGGCACGGCCTCTCACCGCGAGTGGCGTGCCTGCCGTCCGACGGGGCCATGCTGGCCTGGAAGATGCCGGGCCGGCCGGTGTTCGAGGACTTGCGATTGGGACGTTCGGCGACCCGCTCGCCGCCGATCCTCCTTTCCTACCTGCCCGATCCCGGGCGGGCGGCGGCCGAGCTGAAGGGTCGATGGAATATTGATGCGGTCCTGTTGAACCCGTTGAGCCCGGCGGTGTTTGCCCACCTCGATCGCTGGCGGACGAGCCGGTCGTGGCGTCTGGCCTACTTCGATGGCGCCTCGGCCCTGTTCGTCCGCGATGGCGCCTCGGACGTGTTGGGCGTTTCCGGAACGGAGGCTGCGCTGCGCGAGGAAGGACTCGCGCGCCTGAAGGCCGACGGCGACGAGATGGCGGCTTCGAGACGTCACGCCCTTTCCCCGCGGGTGATTGGGGCGGCGCTGTATTTCACCGGCGCTGGCCATCCGCGCGAGGCGGCCACGGCCTTCGACCTGCTCCGCCGCAGCGGCGTCCGGCTACCGCTGCTGGACCTATATTTGGGCCGAAACCTACTGGCCGCCGGCGAGTATGGGCCGGCGCAGGAGGCGCTGCAACGCCACGTGCGTCGTCACCTCCGATCCGCCGAGGGATGGCGCGCCCTGGCCGAATTGTTGCTGGCCACCGGCCGAACGAACGAAGCGGATCGCGCTGCCCGTGAGGCGCTTCGCCTTCGCGGCGGAAAGGACGGCGGCTGAGCGACGGGGCGGGTTGCCCCCTTGGGCATGCCACTCAGGCGAGGCGATCGCCGAGAAGGCGCCCGTGGCCGCGGCAAAAGGCGCTTCCGTCCATGATCGGCCGCCCTTCCGGCTGGACGGTGAGCAGGCGAAGCGCATTGTCGCCGGTGGCGACTAACGGGCCCTCGCCGGCGATCTCAAGGACCCGCCCCGGTTCGCCTCGGCCCTCCTCGACCCGAGCGGCGTGGACCTTCAGCACGCGACCCGGCGGCGGCCCATACAGGGTGAAACAGCCGGGCCAGGGATGAAAACCCCGGATCCGGTTGTGCAGCGAGGCGGCCGGAAGCCGCCAGTCCAGCCGTCCGTCCTCCCGTGTCAGCTTGCGCGCGTAGGTCGCCTGGCCCTCGTCCTGTGGCGTGCGCGGCACTGGCGGGCGCTGGAAAAGGTCGAGAACACGGTCAAGCAGTTCCGCACCCAGACGCGCCAGCCGCGGCTCGAGGGAGCCGGCTGTGTCGTCCGGCAGGACCGGCGCGCGCTCCACGAGGATGATGTCGCCAGCATCCATCCGTTCGACCATGAACTGGACGGTGACGCCGGTCTCGGTGTCCCCGTTGGCGATGGCCCATTGGATGGGCGCGGCGCCGCGGTACCGAGGCAGCAGCGAGGGGTGGACGTTGATGGCACCCATCGGGGCCAGCGCCAGCAGGTGGGGCTTGAGGAGCTGGCCGTAGGCAGCCACAACGACCAAGTCGGGACGCAGGGCCGTCAGCGCGGCCGCCTCCTCCGGGGCATTGACGCGGTCGGGGGTCCGCAAGGGCAAACCGAGGCGGCGGGCGAGTTCCGCGGCGGGGCAGGAGCGGGCCGCGAGCCCGCGGCCCGCCGGCCGGTCGGGCTGGGCGACGACTCCGACGATCATGTCGCCCGGTCGGCCGGCCAGGCGTTCGAGGCAGGGGCAGGCGAACGCGCCCGAGCCGAGGAAGAGAATTCGCATCAACCGACGAGGTCAGCCGCCGCGGCGACCGCAGCCTCGGGCCGATCCACCTTGGCTGCGACGATCGCCGCCCCGTCCGCTATGCCGCTGTAGGCGTATTCGACGTTGACGCCGGCCGCGCCCCACCGGGCGAGCAGCGAGGCCAGCGCCCCAGGTTGATGAGGTAGGCGCGCGACCAGTACGTCCCGCGTGAAAAATAAGTGACGCGTATCGCTCAGAACGCGAACCGCCTCCTTGGGACGGTCCACCAGCAGACGGACGTAACCGTGGTCGATACCCTCGGCGAGGCTCAACGCGAGGATGTTGATGCCGCGCGCCGCGAGGGCGGCGACGATCTCCGCCAGGGCGCCCGGCTTGTTGTCCACGTACACCGATACCTGAACTTGCGGCTCCATCGTCGCCTTCATGATGGCCGAGTCTATCACTCTTCTCATCTCGATGAAATGACTGTATGACGACGCCGAGCCAATTGCGGGGTGCGGGAAAGCGCGACGGAGCACGGCCTTGGGGTGGTCTCGAAAAGTCTTTGACCCGAGCGAGGCTCCAGTTTTCCTGGACATCCGGCACCGCTCCCCGCAACACCCTTCGCTGTTCGGCCACGGCACGCGGAGGAAGATGCGGGTGGCGTGGCCAAGACCCCGATCGGCCCTTCCGGCCACGCTGAACGAACACTTGCCCCCGATTCTTTCGCTTGGGTATGAATCTGCCCATTGTCAATTCGCTTGTTCCCGCACATGCGCGGGAGTGGGGACACAAGAACATGCCCGAAAAGAAGTCAGAACCGACGCGCCGAAAGGTCCACGTGAACTTGCCCGAGGATGTCGCCCAGCGTTTGCGGGTCAAGGGAGCTTCTCCCCATCGTTTGGGCAATTTCAAGGCTAGAATAAGCGAAGGCTTCCTGGTCTTTCCACCTCTTTCTTTATCTTCCCTGCGCGCCCCTTGGGGGGGGGAGAGCCCCGAACGCCGAACTCCGCTCACTGAGCGTCCGCACGCCCTTCACGGCTTCCACTGCCACCTTCGCCTTGAACTCCTCCGAATCTCGCGGTCGCTTCCTCTTCCGGTCCATCGAACCTCTCCCGTTTT
>CAKZPT010000090.1 GCA_937139365.1 uncultured bacterium
ATCCAAATGGCACTCCGTCGACCGGCCGGCTGCGCAAGCGATCGAGGCCGGCCAGCAGCGACAGCGGCAGGCTCATTCCCGCGGTCCCCGCCCCCAGTCGCACGCCGGCTTCCCCGCGGCCGTGGTAGTCCGAGCCACCCGTCGCCAGCAGGCCATACCGCTCGGCCAGCGCCCGGAGCCGCACGGCGCCGCTCGCAACGTGCCGCGAGTGCCAGACCTCGAGGCCGTCCAGGCCGGCCTCCCGAAGCTCCGCGACGAGCGCCCTCAAGTGCGCGCCCTTGCAGCGCAGCAGACCCGGATGCGCTAGCACCGTCACGGCCCCGGCCGACCTCAGCATTGCGATCGTCTCGGCGGCGGAAAAACGAAACCGGTCCACGTACGCCGGCCGCCCGCGGGCCAGCCACCGGTCGAACGCCTCCTGTGCGGTTTGCACGCAGCCGATCTCCACCAGCGCCCGCGCGAAATGCAGTCGGCCAACGGCGCCGACCCCCGCCTGCCGCAGGACGTCGTCGCGGCCCACACCCAGTCCCAGCGCGCGCAAACGCGCAAGGATCGCCTCGTTCCGCTCCCGGCGGCCCTGCCGCAGCCGACGCAGCGCCGCGCACAGTCGCGGCGTTGGCCGCGGAAAATATCCGAGGATGTGCAGCGGGCCGTGCTCGTGCGCGGCGCTGAGTTCCACGCCGAGCACCGGCCGCACCCCCGCCGCCTTCGCCGCCCGCACGAATCTCCGCCAGCCGGCCATCGTGTCATGGTCGGTCAACGCAAGCGCTTTCAGGCCGATGCCGGCCGCCTCGCGGACCAGTTCCTCCGGAGAAACCGTACCATCGGAGAAGTCGGAATGGACGTGGAGATCAACCATCGCCGGCCGACGCGCCCGCGGGGCCGGCCCCGTCGAGCAAGGGGGTCTGATAGCTCCGGGCCATCCGCCGCAGCGCCGAGACCTGCCGCGGTGTCAGCCGCCCCTTCTCGCGAAATTGACGCTCGACTGATTCAAAAAACTCGCGGTCGCTCCACGCGCGGCCGCGCGCCTCGCGGGGAGGACGCCACTCCTTCACCGAGCGCAGCTCCTCAAGGAGCCGACGAACCTCGGCCGCATGGGCCCCCTCCTCGACCCCAGCCGGTCCCTGTTCCGCCGCCGGCGCCGAAGGCCCGTCCGCCGCCGACTCCGACGGCAGTCGGCCGTACCGGCGCGCGATCCCCTCGAGCGCAGAGATCTGACGCCCGGTCAACGCCCGGCCCTGCTCCGCCTGGCGCCGCAGCGAGGCGACGAACTGCGCATCGTCGTACGCCCGTCCCCGAACCTTACGGGGCGGTTGGAACTCGACGCCGTCGAGCGCGGCCAACAGCGCGGCAGCGCGGGCGGCGAGGACCGGATCGGCCGGGGAATCGGAGCCGCCCTCCGGCGCCGCACCGCCCAGTTCCCGCAGAAGGGGTTCGAGTTCGGGGATCTGGTCGCGATAGGACCACGCCAGCCGTTTCAAGACAGCGACCTGGCGGTCGGTCAGCGCACCGCCGCCATCGAGCCGCTCCCGCAACGAACGGACGAAGACCTCGTCGTCGAACGCACGGCGGCCCCGGGAGGCCGCCGGCGTCCTCCACTGCCTTACGCGGCCCAGCAGGTCGAGGACGCGCGACGTCGAATCGGGGTGCGGGTCGGCCCCGCGAGCCTCGGCCATCCACGCGCGGTAGGACTCGTAAAACTCGCGGAGCATGGCCTGCCAATCGGTCCGGCCCTCCTCGACCTCGTCGAGTCGCTCCTCCATGCGGGCGGTGAAGCCGACGTCGAACAGCTTCGGCAGACGTTCGGCGAGGAAATCGTTGACGGCCATGCCGAGGGCGGTGGGACGAATCGTCCGTTTTTCGCGCTCGATGTATCGGCGCTCGTGCAGTAGCTGGACGGTGGCGGCGTAGGTGCTGGGCCGGCCGATGCCGTTTTCCTCCATCGCGCGCACGAGGGACGCATCGGTGTAGCGCCGCGGTGGTTGGGTGAACTTCTGCTCCGTAAGCCAGTCGCCGACGCGGTCGAGCGGCTCACCGGGTTCGAGCGGCGGCAGCGTCTGGGCCGGCTCGCCGTCCTCCTCTTCCTCGGCGCCGGGGGTGGGTGCGGCCAGGGCCGCGTCGCCGGCGACGGCGAGGTGTCCGGGGAACTCCACGGCGGTCGCGGCGGCGCGGAACACGAGTGTGGGGCCGCCGACGGACGGCGGCACAGCCTCGATCTCGACGGACGTCTGGACCAACCGGGCGGGTGCCATCTGGCTGGCGACAAACCGCCGCCAGACGAGCTCATACAGTTTGAGCTCCTCGGGTTTCAGATGGCGGGCCATCTCCTCCGGGGTCCGCCGGACGTCGGTGGGGCGGATGGCCTCGTGGGCCTGTTGGGCATCCGCGCGGCTCCGGTACACGTTGGGCTGTTCCGGCAGGTATTCCCGGCCGAACCGCTCCGCGATCCATTCGCGGGCCGCGGCCTGCGCCTCGGCCGCGACGGCGACGGAGTCGGTGCGCATGTACGTGATCAGGCCGACGGGCCCCCCGCCGAGGTCCACGCCTTCGTAGAGGGTTTGGGCGATCCGCATCGTGCGCGGCGGGGTGAAACCGCATGCGCGGGAGGCGGCCTGCTGCAGCGTGCTGGTGATGAACGGCGGTGGCGCGCGCCGCTGCAGCGGGCGGCGTTCGACCGAGGCGACGCGGAGGGGCCGGTCGTCGAGTTCGCGCCGGAGCGCCTCGACGGCGGCGGCATCGGGAATTCCGGGCTTGCGACCGTCCACTTTCGCCAACCGCGCAACGAACGGCGTGGTCGGTTCGACGCGTTTCGCGGCGCGGACGCCGACGATCCAATATTCTTCCGGCTTGAAGTTTTGGATCGCCTTCTCGCGGTCGCACACCAGCCGCAGCGTCGCCGTCTGGACGCGGCCGGCGCTGGCGGCCCCGGCGATGCGGCGGCTGAGGAAGGGACTGACGCCATAGCCGACGATGCGGTCCAGAATCCGCCGCGCCTGTTGCGCGTCGACCATTCGCAGGTCCAGTGGGCGCGGCGAGGCCAGCGCCTGGCGGATGGCGCGCTCGGTGATCTCATGGTACGCGATGCGGAGGAACCGGGGGTCGTCGTCCCTTTGCTTCAGCAGCTCGCGGACGTGCCAGGCGATCGCCTCGCCCTCGCGGTCCGGGTCGGGGGCCAAATAGATCCGGTCGGCCGTTCTTGCGGCGGCGCGAAGGTCGGCGACGACCCTGGCGCGGCCGCGAATCACGGCATACTTCGGTTCGAATCGCCCGCCGATCGTCACGCCGAAACGACGCTCGGGCAGATCGCGGACGTGGCCCAACGTGGCGCGGACCGAGACGCCGCGGCCCAGCAGCCGGGACAGCGTCCGCGCCTTGGCCGGCGACTCGACGATGACGAGCGTCCCACTCATGCGCCATCCCCCGCGCCGCGCGGCGGCGACACCGCCAGCGCCACGCGGCGGCCAGGGAGCATACGGACGACGCGCTTGATTTCCAGCCCGACCAACAGCGAGGCCAGGCGAGAGGCCGGCACGCCGCTGCGCCGCGCCAGCGTGTCGGCGTCCAGTTCGCCCTCCGCCAGCGCCTCGACCACGCGCGCCTCGTCGCCATCGAACCGAAAGCCGGGGGCTGGGGGCGACGCCGCGGCCGCCGCGTCGAGGGCAGCCGGCGGGAAGAGGTACTCGAACTCCTCGAGAACGTCCCGGACATCTTCGACCAGCTTCGCCCCCTGGCGGATCAGCGCATGCGGCCCCTGCGACATCGGCTGGTCCACCCGGCCGGGCACGGCGAAGACGGCCCGCCCCTGGTCGAGGGCCCGCGCGGCGGTGATCATGGCGCCGCTTTGGCGGTCGGCCTCAACGACGACGACGCCCAGGGACCAGCCGCTGATCAGGCGGTTCCGGTAGGGAAAGGTCGTGCGGTCCGGCTCGCGGCCAAGGCTGAACTCGGAGACGACGGCACCCTGCGCGGCGATGCGGTCTGCCAGCGGGCGCGCCTCGGGGGGATAGAGCCGGTCGAGCGCGCCGCCCAGAACGGCGAGGGTTCGGCCGCCCGCCCTGAGCGCACCCTCGTGGGCGGCCATGTCGATGCCGCGTGCCAGGCCGCTGACGACGGTCATGCCAGCCTGGGCTAACTGCCATGCAAGCCGGTCGGCGACGGATCGCCCGTAATGCGTGCAGCGACGAGAGCCGACCACCGCGACGGCGTGGCGGTCGGCGGGGCAGAGGTCGCCGACCACGTAGAGGGCCAGCGGCGGGTCGTGGATTTCGCGGAGCGGGGTGGGATAGTCGTCGTCGGCGGGCGTGACGATTCGGGCGCCGAGCCGGCGGCAGGCGGCCTCCTCCGCGACGGGATCCGCGCGCCCGCGCTCCTTCACGATCGTGGCCGCCAGCTCGGGGCCGATGCCGCCGCAGCCGCGCAGGTCCGCCTCGGAGGCCTCGAAAATCGCCGGCAGCGAGCCAAGGTGCGCGGCGAGGGCGCGGACGCGGACGGGGCCGAGCTGCGGGATCAGGTTGAGCGCGATGTAGGCCTCGCGGTCGGTCATTGCCCGTCGCCGCCCCCGTCGGCCGCGGGATTGGCTTTGCGGCGGCGCGTCCCGCCAAGGCCGGACCTCGCCCGCCCGCGAAATAGCTCCAACTGCGGGTCGCGCAACAACCCCAGAGAACGGCAGATCCGCAGCATCTGGAGGACGTCGGACCGGTCGTAGTCAAACCGGCGGCCGGCGGCGGAGGCCAGCTCGGTCAGGACGATTCGGAACAGCACTACGCCGTCCACGCCGTGCTCCCGCAGCATCTCCAGCGTCCGGCGAGCCAAGTCCGACGCGGGCGGCAGAGACGGCAGGCACAGGATCGTCGCGACCGATTCGACGCCGAGCCGCCGCGCGGCCTCGCGGCGGACCTCCGGCGAGCCGATCCGCATCAGGTCGGGGTTGTCCTCGAATGTCGCAGGGGCGAACCGCTCAGTGAACCAGCCGCGTACGCTGACGGCGGCGGCGCGCACGGCGCGCAGCGAGCGGCCGTCCCACAGGCCGGGAGGCGGAGACGTCCCTTCGGCCGCCGGATTCCACGCCAGCAGGTCGATCTCCTCATCCGGCCGCTTGGCCCGCGCGACGACCTGGTACTTTCGCGGCTGGCGCACCAGGCAGCCATGCAGTTCCAGCCAGTCGCGCACGATGGATTCACTGACGGAGGGCATCCCACGCCTCCTTCAACACCTCGGCGGGCACCTCGATGCCATACCGCGCCGAACCGATCCGCTCCAGCAGCACGAACCGCGGCACGCGGCCGGCCGCCTTCTTGTCGCGGGCCATTGCGGCGGCGACCTCGCTCCAGCAGAGGTCGGCGACGGCGGAGGTCGTGGGCAGACCGAGGCCACGCAGCACCGAGAGGATCCGGTCATGATCGGCCGGCGGCAGACCGGTCAGCCGGACGGAAAGCCGGGCGGCGTAGGCCATTCCGATGGCCACCGCCTCGCCGTGCCGCCAGCGGGCGAACCCCGTCGCCGCCTCGAGCGCGTGCCCGAGCGTGTGGCCGAAGTTAAGCGTCGCGCGAAGGCCGCCCTCGCGCTCGTCGGCCGCCACGACCTCGGCCTTGTGACGGCAGCAGGCGGCGACGACCTCCTCGAACGTCGCGCCGGCCGGGTCCAGAGCCGCCGGGCCGAGCCGTTCGATCGTCCCGAACAGCGAGGCGTCGCGGATGAGGCCGTACTTGACCACCTCCGCCATGCCGGAGCGGAATTCCGCGGCCGGCAGTGTCGGTAGCGTATCGAGGTCGACCACCACCAGCGAAGGCTGATGGAACGCGCCGACGAGGTTCTTGCCCCACGGAAGGTCCACGCCCGTCTTGCCGCCGACCGAACTGTCCACCATCGCCAGCAGCGAGGTCGGCACCTGGACGTAACGCACGCCCCGCAGATAGGTCGCTGCCATGAACCCGGCCAGGTCGCCGACGACGCCGCCGCCCAGCGCGACGACAAAGGAGGAACGGTCCAGCCCAGCCTCGACGGCCGCGCGGTAGAGTTCGAGCAGCCGGTCATGCGTCTTCGAGGCCTCCCCCGCCGGCACGACGGCCGCCGCGGAAGCGATGCCGGCCGCCGCCAGGGAGTCCGCGGCCGCCTCTCCGTACAACGGCGCGATTCCGGAGTCGGTCACCAGCAACGCGTGTCCCGTCAGCCCGCGCTCGCGGCAGAGGGAACCCAACGATCCGAGCAGGCCCCTGCCGATCCAGATCGGATACGAGCGATCGCCCAGCCGCACATCCACCGTCGTCGCCATGAATTGCGGACATAGCCCCCGACGTCGACGATGTCAACCAGCCCCACCACGCACCCCCGCTTGAGCGGCCTCAGCGATCAGGATAGCATGACGGTATTGCGGACGCCGATCAGAAAGGCTGACAAATGAACGAGATGATTTCGGGTGAAGACCGCGCGACTCCGATTGGCACGTGGCTGGCGGCGGGGCTGGGGGCGGCCGGCTTGGCTGCGGGCGTGGCGGCCATGGTGATGCTGCAGAAGGCACGACAGGAGGCGGCGGAGCTGCGGGATGCGCTGGAAGCGAGCAAGACCGAGATTTCCGCCTGCGCGCAAAGCCGGCGCAGCCTCGAGGCCGAGGTCAACCGGGCGCTCCAACAGATCGGCCAGCAATTCCGGTCCCACGGGGATGTCCTCAACACGCTGGCCGGCCGCATCGCGGCGCTTTCCGCGGCTGCGTCCAGCGCGGCGGCGCAAGGTGGGCTTTCGCCCGCGGCCGCCGCACCGCCCGCCCCGGCCGCCGCGCCCTCGCCGTCCCCCGCCGCAACGGGTCGCACCTACACCGTCGAGCCGGGCGACAACTTCGCCCGCATCGCGCGGAAGTTAAACGTCCCCGTGTCGGCGCTCGAAAAGGCCAACCCCGACGTGCAGCCGAGCCGGCTGAAGATCGGCCAGAAAATCAATGTCCCGTAAGCCGCTCCAACGGGCGGCGTGGACGCCCACGATCGCGGCCTCGGCGCTGTTCGCCGCCGGGTGCGCGAGCACTCCCGAAACCCGCATCGCACGGCATGCGGCCCTATTCGCGAGGTTTCCGCCGGACATCCAGCAAAAGATCCGAGCCGGCCAGGTCGAACCGGGATACACGGAGGACATGGTCCGCCTGGCGCTCGGCCGGCCCGACCGCGTCATCACCCGGCTGACGACGGAAGGCGAAAGCACGCTGTGGGTGTACAAGCGGTACGAACCGGAGGTCTGGTCCGAGCCGGTGCCGGTCTGGTGGCCGAGCCGATCGACGCATCGCGGGGTCCGGTGGCATCCGGACATCTGGTGGACCCACCAGACCTGGTGGCGCGAGGAGGCGGCGGCGCGGGTCGAATTCCGCGAGGGGCGCGTCATCGCCGTCGAACTCAGCCGCCGCTGACGGGTCCGGCCGGAGGCGCCAACTCCGCCGCGATGCGGCGGGCCAGGACGGGTCCAATGCCGGGGACGGCGGCGATTTCCGCCTCCGCGGCGCGTGCCAGCCGAGCCACGGACCCGAACCGCCGCAGCAACGCGGCCTTTTTCGCCGGTCCCACGCCCTCGATCACATCGAGCCGCGATTCCGATATCCGCCGCGACCGCAATCGACGATGATAGTCGAGCGCGAACCGATGGGCTTCGTCACGCAACATCTTCAGCACGGTCAGGGCGGGCGAGTCGGGAGCCAGCGACAGCACTCGTTCCGCACCGTCGGGTCCTCCGTACAGCTCCTCGAACCGCTTGGCCAGACCGACGGACGGGACGTCCGGCCGCCCGGCCTCGCGCAGGGCGGCGCGCGCGGCCCGTAGCTGCGTCAGCCCGCCGTCCACGACCAACAGGCCGGGCGGCTCCCATCCGGCGGCGCCCGCCCGCCCCCAGCGGCGGCGCAGCACCTCGGCCATCATCGCGGGGTCGTCGCTGCCTCCGACCGTTCGGATCCGGAAACGGCGATAGAGGCGCCGCTGCGGAAGCCCGTCGACGGCCACCACCATGCTACCGACCGCCAGCGTTCCGCCGAGGTTGGAGATGTCGTAGGCCTCAATGCGGCGCGGGGGGGTGGACAGGCCGAGCGCGGCCGCCAGCGCCGCCAACCCCTCCGCCGCCGCGGTGGCGCGGGCCGCCGGCGGACGGCGGCCGAGGGCTCGCTCCCGGATGGCGCGCTGGAGCGCGTCGAGAAGGTCGCGAAGCGCCGCGGCCCGCTCGAACTCCAGCGTCGAGGCGGCCTGCTTCATCGCGTCGCGCAGCAGCCGGAGCAGTTCCGGGTCCTCACCGCGAAGAAAAGCGGCGGCGCGCTCGGCGCGGCGGCGGTATTCTTCCGCCGAAATCCGCCCTACGCACGGCGCGCTGCAATAGCGCAGGATGTCGTTGTGGCAGTGGCGGTGGTCCTCGGGCCCGGGCTCGCGCGGGCGGCAACGACGCAGGCCGAAATGCCTGTCAAGAAACTCGGCCGTCGTACGCGCGACGGCGGCGGAGGGGTAGGGGCCGAACCACAAAGCGCCATCGTCCCGCCGGAGACGCGCCAGCGTGAGTCGCGGCCATGGCTCGCGCAAGTCGAGCCGCAGCAACAGAAAGCGTTTATCGTCCTTGAACGCCACGTTGAAGCGGGGCCGGTACTCCTTGATCCATTGCCCCTCCAGTACGGCCGCCTCCGCCTCCGTGCGCACGGGGACCGCGTCGAGGTCGGCGATGGAGCGCACCAGGCTGCGGAGGCGTCCGTCGGCGCGGCGCAGCGCCGCGGCGAAGAAATACGAGCGCACGCGGCGGCGAAGGGAGCTCGCCTTGCCGACGTAGATGACCCGCCCGGCAGCGTCGCGCATCAGGTAGACGCCGGGGGCGTCGGGCAGGTCGCCGAGTTTGGCGCGAATCCGGTCGGGGATGTCCATGCTACGCGGCCGCGGAGGGTGGAGACCGCCGCGCGCGGAGCCATTCCACCGCGATGGCCGCGGTCAACCCTCCCGCCAACGCAAGGATACCGCCGAGCGCGGCGCCCCGCCATCCGGCCCGCCCCGCCCACAGCAGCGCAGCCGCCCCCAGCATCTGCGCCGCAAACAGTCGGCGGAACCGGGCGCGGGCGACGGCGCGGCAGGCCGTAGCGCCCGCCTTCGCGCCCAGCCACGCGGTTGGCAGCATCGCCGCCACGGCAACCCCGTCCACCTGGCCGGCGCTGGCGTAGCGAAGCCCGCCCCACGCAGCGGCGACGACCACGACCACGAGGCTTGCGCCGACGGCGGCGCGGTGATCGAGGCCAGCGGCCGACACCAGTAACGGCACGATGATCACCCCACCGCCGATTCCCGCGAATCCACTGATCACGCCCACCCCGACGCCCGCCGCTAGCCAGATGGCGCCGGCCCCCAGGGCGGACCGGGGCAGGGGGATCCCGGGAGACTGCCTCGACCCGCGTTCCGGCCGCAGCCACGCAAACCCCACCGCCGCCAACACCAGCGCCAGCGCCACCGTCACGCCGTCCGCGGACTGGCCGGCGGCGTCGAGCGCGATCAACGAGCTGCGCCCCGCCTCGACGCCGACCATCATCCCGAGCGCCATCGGCCCTACAACGCCGAGGGGTGAGCGACGCAGCGCCCGATGCTCGATCGCCCCGGCCAGCCCCACTCCCGAGATCAGCGCCAGCGTCGTGCCGACGGCCCGTGGAGCCGGCTGCCCGCCCAACAGGAGGACGGGCGTCACCAGCCAGCCACCGCCGACACCAAAAAACGCGCTTAGCCAACCCGCCAAAGCTCCGGCGGCCGCCGCCACCGCCACCTCGGCGATCACCGCCCCCTCCTCCTCCCCGCCCGCGCGCAGGTTGCTCTTCCCATTTCAGTGGAGTATATCCGCCCCGGACACGGAGACGCGACCATGAGAGCGTTCCTTCGGTTTCTCCTTTCTTCCGCGATTGCCGCGTTGCTGGGGAGCCCCGCCACGCGGGCCGACGAACAATGGATTCCACTTTTCAACGGGCGCGACCTGGAGGGGTGGACACCGAAGATCGCGGGCCACGAGCTGGGCGTCAACGCCCTCGACACCTTCCGCGTGGAGAACGGGGCCATCTGCGTCCGGTACGACCGGTACACCCAGAACATGTTTGGGCACCTGTTCTATCGGCAGCCGTTTACGCGATACCGTTTGCGGAGCGAGTACCGCTTCGTCGACGAACAGTGCCCGGGGGGACCGGGCTGGGCGAAGCGCAACAGTGGGGTGATGATCCACTGCCAGCCGCCCGAGACGATGCGGAAGGGCCAGAGTTTTCCAGTCTCGATTGAGGTGCAGTTCCTCGGCGGACTCGGAGAGGGTGACCGGTCCACCGCGAACCTCTGCACGCCCGGCACGCTGGTCGAATACAACGGCCAGCTGGACCGTCGGCACTGCATCAATTCCTCGTCGCCGACGTTTCACGGCGACCAGTGGGTGGCCGTGGAGATCGAGGTGGACGGCGGGCGCAAGATCGTCCACAAGGTCAACGGTCAGCCGGTGATGGAGTACGCGAACGCCCAGTACGATCCCGACGACCGCGACGCGAAGGCGCTGATCCGCGAGGGAAACACCCGCATTGAAGGCGGGTACATCGCGTTGCAGGCCGAGAGCCATCCGATCGAGTTCCGGCGGGTGGATCTGCTGCCGCTGCCCGACGCGCCGGCGGTGCCGCGTTGATCGGGCCCGGGCGCCGGCGTATGTTGGGAGGGGCGATGAGCACCGATCTCCGGCGGATCCTCGAGGGTTGGGACTACGAGCCCGGTCGGGTCTCGGCTCGCCGGATCGTCGGCGACGACGGACGGCCCTACATCCAGCTTCGCCTCGACCTTGGTGTTCTTCAGATGGAGACCACAGGCCGGCCCGACGGTCGCCGCCCGCACGGGAAGGCCTCCCTGCTGCAGTACCACCAGCAGCGTGAGCGGACGGGGGCCGGCGGAGGCTGTCGTCTCACCGCGGCCGAGTGCGAGGAGCTGCAGAAGGAGGCGGTGCAGTATTACAACCGCCACCTTGCGATGGCGGCGATGGACGACGCCGACGGGGTCTGGCGCGACAGTGGCCATGTGCTGGAGATCCTCCGCCTGCTCTGCCGCCGCAGCGGGGACGAACGGGCGGCGTGGCCGTTCCTGCAGTTATTCCCCCATGTCCGGCTCGTTCATGCCCAGGCGGAGGCCCGCCGATTGGCGAAGCGGGGAGAGACCGCGGCGGCGGAGGCGGAATTGGAGACGGCGATGGAGGAGATCCGCGCCTTCGCCGAGGCGCACGACCTGCCGGCCGACGAGTCGATGGACGGCGGCCACCACCTTCTCGAGGAGCTGCGGGCGGGGTTGACCGCGGTGGACCGCGCCGACCCGCGTGCGGAGATGGAGGCGCAGCTTCGGCGCGCGATCGAGGAGGAAGACTTCGAACGCGCGGCGGCGATCCGCGACCGCATCCGCCAGATGGGGTGAGGGGCGGCCGCGCCCTGGCCGCAGAGGCGGCATCGTTTGTCAGGCAGCCGGCGGGGAGATAGAGTGTCGCCCCAGAGGTGCCACGCGCATGGCGGCCCGCGGTTCCGCATTGAAATATCGGCGCATCGTGCTCAAGCTCAGCGGCGAGGCGTTTCAGAACCGCCGCGACGGCAGCAGCCTCGATTTCGCCGTTTTCGCCGACATGGCCGATCAGCTCTGCCGGGCGCACCGGCTGGGGGTTCAGATCGGCATCGTCGTGGGCGGCGGCAATATCTTCCGCGGGCTGCCCGGCTCCGACTGCGGCATCGATCGGACCACCGGCGACGCGATGGGCATGCTGGCGACGGTGATCAACAGCCTGGCGCTCCAGTCGGCCTTGGAACGGCGCGGCGTCCACACGCGGGTGATGTCCGCCATCAACATGCCCGCCGTGGCCGAGCCGTTCATTCGGCGGCGGGCGGTGCGGCACTTGGAGAAAGGCCGGATCGTGATCTTCGGGGCCGGCACGGGGCACCCGTTCTTCACGACCGACACCGCGGCGGCCCTGCGCGCCAGCGAAATCGAGGCCGGCGCGCTGCTGAAGGCGACCAAGGTGGACGGCATCTACAGCGACGACCCCATGGCCAACCCGGCGGCGCGACGGTACGAACGGCTGACCTACCGCGAAGCGATCGAGCGGCGGCTGCGTGTGATGGACGCGGCGGCCTTTGCCCTGTGTTCGGAGAACCGGATCCCGATCGTCGTGTTCGATTTTTTCCGGAAGGACGAGATCCTGCGGGTGTTGCGCGGCGAACGCGTGGGTACGCTGGTGACGGAGTAGGCCGGCGAGGCGCCGGCAAGGAGCGAACGGATGGAAGCCGACAGTCTGGACGATGTGTTGCTCGAAGCGGACGACAAGATGGACAAGGCCGTGGAGTTTCTCCAGCGGGAGCTGGCGGGCCTGCGGACCGGCAAGGCCTCGCCCGCGCTGGTGGAGAACGTCCCGGTGGACTACTACGGTGCCCAGACCCGCCTTCGCGAAATCGCCAACATCTCCGCGCCCGAGCCGCGGCTGCTGGTCATCAACCCGTACGACCCGACCTCGCTGGGCGCGATCGAGAAGGCCATCCTGGCCGCGAACATCGGCATCACCCCCGTCAGCGACGGCCGGATCATCCGCATTCCCGTTCCCGAGCTCAGCGAGGAGCGCCGCCGCGAGCTGGTCAAGGTCGCCCGAAAGCTCGCCGAGGACGCCCGCGTGGCGGTCCGCAACGTCCGCCGTGACGCGAACGAGGCGGTGAAAATCTTGAACAAGAACGGCAAGGTCAGCGACGACGACCGCGACGCCGCTCTGGCCGAGATCCAGTCCTACACCGACGTCCACACCCAGAAGATCGACGCGCTGCTGGCGGCGAAGGAAAAAGATATCCTGGCCGTCTGACGCCGGCCGGGCGGGCAGGGACCGCGCGATGTACCTTGAGTTCTTCGGCCTGCGCGAGGCGCCGTTCAACATCACGCCCGATCCGAGGTTTCTATTTCTTTCCGAGGGTCACCGCGATGCGATGGCTTGCGTGCTTTACGGCATTCGGGAGCGCAAGGGTTTCGTCGAATTGATCGGGGAGGTCGGCTGCGGCAAGACGACGCTCTGCCGCGCCGCGCTGCGGCGGCTTGGGGGGGAGGTCCAGACCGCGCTGATCCTCAACCCGTCCATCTCCGAGACGCAGCTCGTCCGCGCGATCCTCTCCGATCTCGGCGCCGAGCCGCGCAGTCACCGGCGCCTGGACCTCATCGAACAGTTGAACGCCTACCTCCTCGAGCGCGCCCGCCAGTCGGTCAACGTGGCCATCATCATCGACGAGGCTCAGACCCTGGCGCCCGCCGTCATGGAGCAGGTCCGGCTGCTGTCGAACCTGGAGACGGACGAGCACAAGCTGATGCAGATCGTGCTGGTGGGCCAGCCCGAGCTCGACCGGCGGCTGAACGAGCCGTCGCTGCGACAGTTGCGACAGCGGATCATGGTGCGCGCCGAGTTGAGGCCGTTGTCCGAGGAGGACACCTCGGCCTACATCCGGCACCGGATGGCCGTGGCCGGCGCAGCGGAAGGGGTCGGTTTCGAGCCGGCGGCCTCGGCCGCCGTCCACTGGCGCTCCACGGGCATTCCGCGGCTGATCAACAAGATTTGCGACCGGGCGCTGTTGGCCGCATACTGCCGCTCGGCCCGAACGGTCCGCGAGGCCGATGTGCTCGCCGCCGTTGCGGAATTGGACCCGGTGTTGTGAGCATCATCCAAAGCGCCCTGGAACGCAGGGGGCAGGGGGGTGGCTTCCCGCCGTCGGCAGGCACGCCGGCCCCCTCCCCACAACCGCCGCGCCGTGGAGTGTCGCCCGTCCTGGTGGTCGCGCTTGCGCTGTCCGCGCTATTCACCGGCAGCGTTTATGCTTGGCGGAGATTCGCGCGGCCGGCGGCGCGGATCGAACCCGCCATCCCGGCTCCGCCGGCCGTCGGCGGACCGGCCAACGGTCCCGCGACGCAAACACCACCGGCACCTTCTCCGCCGGCCCAAGGCCCTGGTGCGACGCCAGCGATCGCATCCCCTCCTCCGCCACCCGCCGCCCCCGCCGCGTCCGCGCCGGCGTCATCGGTTCAGTCGCCAGCCGCGGAAGCCGCTGGCCCAGCATCCGCCTCCGCGGGAACTGCCCCGGACGCCCCGCCCTCGGCTCCACCTCGCGCGCCGGAGGCCGCTCCCGCTCCGACGGCGGCCTCCACCGAATCGGCGCCCGCCGCCGTCGCGCCGGAACCCTCGCCCGCCGGGCCCGCCGCACGGCCGACGTGGCCGCGGTTCACGGTTCGTGGAATCGTCGCCGCCTCCGGCCGCGAGCGCGGAACGGTGATTTTCGACCGTGGGCTGTGCGAAGTCGGGCAGACCACCGTCGACGGCGTCCGCGTGGTGCGCGTGCAGGGAGAGACGGCGCTTCTCGAGTTTCAGGGCGAGGAACGCGTTTTTCGCGTCGGCGCCTCATCGCCCTGACACATTCGCCGCGTTGCGCGGCCGGACCGCCGCCGGCCTCCTTGTCCCCGGCGGCGCTCAATCCGGCCGCAACGCATCCACCTCGATTTCGAACAGCAGGTCGTCGCGGCAGATGTCCGCCCTCACCACCACCACCGGCAGATCCCCCACGCCGTTGCGGGTCACCCATCGGTTCCACGCGCCGGTATCGCCAGGGCGTTTGAAGTACGCGGTGGCGCGGTTGATGTCGGACCAGTCGTAGCCGGCCGATTCGAGAATGCCCCACACTACCCGCATCGTGAGGTCCACCTGCGCTTCGACATCGCCGACGTGGGCCGTCCGCCCGTCGGGGTGAATGCTGGCGGTGCCGGCCACGTACAGGTGGCGATACGCCGGCATCCGGACTTCCACGGCACGACTGAACGCGCTCCCGTAGACCGGGGCGGGACATTGAAGGGGGGACGGCAGACTCTGGGCAACGATGCTGGGGCGCTTCGGCTGCATGGCCAACGCTTCGCCCACAATGGCGGCGCCTGTCGGGTTGGCTGTCCCTACCCCGGTACTGGCGGGCACGAGGCGGTCGTACACGCCGCGCTCGCTGAAAAACCGGTTCCGGACGCAGTTCAGTTCGTCGTACCACTCCAAAATGCGATCGCAGTAGAGCCAGGTGCGAACGATGTTGTAGAAATCCATGCCCGCCCCGCGCAGCGCGGCGTCGAAGCGCTCGAACAGGGACCGGGCCTGCACCGCCCGCGGAGCGCGCAGATCTGCGGGATGCAGGCCGACCACGATCACGTAGCGCGCATCGTCGTCCTCGATGATGCTGCCGACGCGCCGGCCGTCGAACCACAACGACTCGATCGGACCCTCGACCGCGTAGAACTGCGCTGTCAACGGCGCATGACCGGCGAAGGCGGAACCGTCAATCCAAGTGTAGGGCCATTCGGCCCCGCACCGGCGCCGGAACAGGTCCAGAACCCCGTCCCTCATCGCGCAAGGCCCGAACAAGTTCATGGCCGCGACCGAGGCCCCGCTGTACCGAAGGAAATCGGCGATGTCGCGGACCAGGCCCTCCGTGCCGCCGTCGCCGCCGGAGGCGTCGGTCACGAAGTAGCGGCGCAGCGATCCGCCGGAGAGCCGCACCACCTGAAGGCGGGCATGCCGGAACGACTCGATCAGGACGGTTTCATCCACGCCGGGATTCCCGTTCATGCCCACCGAACGAAAATACCCCTCCGTAAATTGTCGATGATCACAACGAGAGCAGGAACGCTTCGAGGTCGGCCAGTTCGGCCGGGCTGAGCTTCGAGGTCGTTCCATGCACATCGCCGACGTTGAAACGAGTGAGCACCTCTCGGATCGCCCCCGCCCTCCCGACGTCGAGTTAGGGCGCCGTGCGCCACAGCTCGACCAGTGTCGGCGTGTCCAGCGGCTGGCCGGCGTCGGGACCGACCCCGGTGCCCGCATCGTAGGCCTTGAGATTGGTGTACAGCGGCGGCGGATGGCACGCCGCACACCCCGCCTCCTCAAAACACCGGGCGCCGCGGAGGGCGACGGCCGAAGGGCGGCCGTGGTCGAGGTGCGGGCTGGGCACCGGCGCCAGGGACTTCAGATACTCGTCAATGGCGCGGGCGTCCTCCTCCGGACGGACCGCGAACTGGATGAAGCGAATCCCGGCGCGCACGGCCGTTTCCGCGGTTTCGCGCACGCCGCTCAGCATGGCCGGAGGGGTCCGGTGGGACCACAGCATGCTCTTCGTTTGCTTCGGATTGCCCATCCCGTCGTTCAACAGATCCCAGTTGAGCGCATCCACCCGCCCGTCGGGTGGCAGCTGGCACAGCTCTGCCATTCCTGAAAGCACAAAGCCGCGTCGTGGAACAACATCTCGCCGCGGCGCGCCACGCTCATCGGAACCTCCGGTCCAAGTCGGACGGATCGCGGGCGCGCGCCGGGCGCGCCGAGGTCCACGATCGCCGCCTCGTCCGTGAAGTACATGCCCGCGCATGCGCGGCCGCCGGTGATCGCGACGGCGCAAGAGGAGTTCCCCGGGAGTCGAATGCGCTCGCGGATGTCCACCAGGAATGCGAGGTCGTTGGGCACCGACTCCGGCCGGACCGACACCGGCGTGACCGCCTCGCCCCGGCCCACCCGCTCCAGCCGTTCGTGGAGTTTCGCGCGGTCCACGACGCTCAGTTCGTGGGTGCCGGCGTGCGCGACCACCAACCGACGGCCGTCGGGCGACACGGCCACGCCCCACGGGTTGGCCGCCCCGCGGTCGATCTCGTTTAAAAGAACTGTGTTTACCAGACGCCCGGCCGCGACGTCGATGACGCTCAAGGCCGCGGTCATCATCCATCCACGATCGAGCTGGGTGGTGGGCAGAGTGACCCGGCCGAGCACCGAGGTGATGTAGGCGAAGCGACCGTCGGGCGACACCGCGACGCCGCGCCCGCACGTGCAGCCGTTCGGCAGGCGGATCGCCGCGGCCACCTCGCCGGCGGCAGTGTCGACGCGATCGCCTCGATCAAGACAACCGTCTCCGTGGCGCCGCCCATCGGCAGGTGGTTGACGACCACGAGACGGCGGCCGTCGGGCGTTAGCGCGCAGGCGATCGGCTCGCGCGGCATCGGGAGCTCCGCCCTCTGGCGGCCGTCGGCGGCATGAAGCACACGCAGGCGGCCAGCGAACCGGTCGCAGACATACAGCGTCGCGCCATCTGGCGACACCACCAGCGCCGCCGGCGAATGCCCGATTCGTGCCTCGCGCACCACTTTTCCCTCCGCAAGGCTGACTGTCCAGAGCCGGCCGGTGCCAACGCTGCCGGCCACGTACAACCACGTTTCGTCGGGCGAGGCGGCCAGCGCCGCGGGTTCTCCGGGAAGCACGCAGATCGTCCGCACGGTGCCGGCGGCGGTCTCCAACTCGAGAACGGCGCGGCCGGTGCTGGCCGCAAACCAGACCCTGGGCGTGGTACGGGAGGCCACGGCGGCACAGGGGGGACAGCGGCACGGCTCCGGCGGCGATTGCAGCGCACACAGCGGCGCCCGCCGCCGCGAGGAGCGAGGCACTTTTTTGCGAGCCCATCTCCCTGTCTCCTTGTGACCCTGAGGACCGGCCGAGAATAGCGGGAAGGAACGGCGCGTGGCAACCTTGGGTCAGCGGGGGGCCACTGGCCCGGCCCATCGGGAGGGGGTAGAGTGTGGGCATGACAGGCGGGACCGCATCCGGCGCGGCAGCCCATCAAGGGGGACGTTTGTGACGGTGGGGCAACTGGCGGCGGGGGCCTTCGTGGTGGGCCTGTCCGGCGCGATGTCGCCGGGGCCGGTCCTCGCGGCCACCGTGGCCGGCGCGCTGCGGATGGGGTTTCGCGCGGGCCCCTTGATTGTGGCTGGACACGCGGTGTTGGAACTGGCGCTGTTGGCGGCTCTGCTGGCGGGACTCGGTCCGGTGCTGACGCTGGAAGCGGTGCGGACGTCGCTGGCCTTGGCGGGGGGGACGACGCTCGTCGCGATGGGATGGGCGGCGTTGCGGAGTGCATCCAGAGCACGGCCGCTTTCGGAACTCGCCGGCGGAGCCGGGCGGTCGATGCATCCCTTCGTCGCTGGCGTGGTGCTCAGCGTGTCGAACCCGTACTGGATTCTGTGGTGGGCGACGGTCGGCCTGGCGTTTCTGGCACCGGCCGCGGCGGGGGGCCGGGCGCGGTGGCGGCGTTTTACGCCGGCCACATCGGCGCCGACCTGGCGTGGTACAGCTTGGTGGCCGCCGGCGTTGCCGGCGGCCGACGGTGGCTGCCGGTCCGGATCTGGCGGGGCGTCTTGGCTCTATGCGCCTTGGCGCTAATGGCGCTGGGCGTCGTCTTCGTCGCCAACAGCGCCGACGGATTGAAGCGTCTTTCTTCACCGCCCGCGGCCGCGGCCGCCGGGGTCACCACGAGGTGACGTCGTCGTACTGCGTCGAGCCGGCCGGATCGCTTTTGCCGTTCGGACCACGGGACCAGACGGCGACGTTCTGCCCCGGCAGCGCCGTGTACACGCCGTCAGGGTCGTGCACGTTGCTGATGCTCTGGTCCATGTCGCCGTCCAGCGCGAACCGGTAGGGATTGCCCCAGGGATCCACCATCTCCCCTGCGGTGTTCGTGGAGATCCCCGTGACTTTGAGAAACACGCGGCCGCGCGGGTTTTTTTCGCTATGGTCCGGATGGGCGGTCAGGATTTGCACTATCATTAAGGAGACGTTGCCCTCGAGGGCGTGAGGGACAGGCCATCTATTGTACTCGGCGAGGTAGGCCTTAAATGCGGAATACAGCGCGTTGACCTCCACCTCGGCGCGCCGGTAGTCCGCCGCCTTCTGGGCCCGCGTGATCATCGGGAACACCAGCGCCGCCAGGATCGCGATGATGCCGATCACGACCAGCAATTCGATCAGCGTGAACGCCCGCCGGAGCCGGACCGTCCGACTTTGCCTCTTCACGGCATCTCTCCTCACGGTTTGCCAGGCCGTCTTCCCGCCGGCCCCAATTGTCCATCCTCATTTTCCGCCGCCACATCGCCGTTGGCAAGCGAAGCCGCCGGCGGCGGACGGCACGGCCCCGCCGCATGGAAATTTTGATCCGTCTCCGCAACCGTGTTATGCGGAGTCCGTCCTCATCAAGGAGAATGCCCGAGGAGCACGACCATGACCGCCCACACCGCCTCCCGATGTTCACGCCGGCGATTCCTTCGCTCAGCCGCCCTTGGGGCAGCCGCCCTTTCCACATCCCGCTCCGCCCGATCGGCCCCGTCCGCTTCGACGTTTCGCACTGCCCTAATCGGCTGCGGTTGGTGGGGCAACAACATCCTGCGCGAGGCGATGGCCGCCCGCGCCTCGAGGATCGTGGGCCTCTGCGACGTGGACCGCCGCGCCCTCGAAGCGACCGCCGAACGTGTACGCGCCGCCACGGGGGACGAGCCACGCCGTTATACGGACTTTCGCGAGCTGCTTGAGCGCGAACGCCCCGAGATCGTCATCGTCGCCACGCCCGACCACTGGCACGCCCTGCCCACCATTGCCGCCGTCCGGGCCGGCGCCCACGTCTTCGTCGAGAAGCCCGTCGGGCATACGATCGGCGAAGGGCGCGCGATGGTCCGGGCCGCCCGCGAGGCCGACCGCGTCGTCCAAGTCGGCACCCACCGCCGCATCTCCCCACACAACATCTCCGTCCGGGAGTTCATCCGGTCCGGCCGGCTCGGCTCACTGGGCATGGTCCGCACGTTTATCCCCTATGGCGGCGGCCCCGAACGACCGCGCCCCAACGTCGAGCCGCCGGCGTGGCTGGACTGGGATTTCTGGTGCGGTCCGGCGCCGCGGCGTCCCTTCAATAGTGCGCCGGACGGCTCAGGGGGTGGCATCCATCCCCGCGGGTTCCGGCAGTACCTCGACTACGCCAACGGCACGCTGGGCGACTGGGGAGTGCACTGGCTCGACCAGGTGCTGTGGATCACGGATGAGCGGGCGCCCAAGACCGTCATGTCCGTCGGCGGCCGACCGGTTAAAGGCCCTCCCGTGCTGACCGAGAAGGAGCAGACCTCCGACGCCCCCGACCACCAAGTCGCGATCTGGGAGTTCGACCGCTTCACCGTGTCGTGGGAACACCGGCTGTTCGCCGGCAACCGGGCGGAAAAGGGTGAAAGCGTCGGCTGCTATTTTTACGGGACGGAGGGCACGCTACACCTCGGCTGGCGGTCGGGATGGGTGTTTTATCCCGCCGATCCGAAGCAACCCGAGATCCGCGAGGAGGCGCGACTTCGCAAGCCGGACCATCAGAACATCGCCGAACTGTGGGCCGATTTCCTCGGCGCGATCCGCGAAGGCCGCCGTCCCCTGTGTGACATCGAGGAAATCCATCGCGCCACGAACATGTGCCTGCTGGCGATGATCTCGATGCGGCTGCGGCGAAGCCTGCGGTGGGAGGGCGATGCCGAGCAGATCGTCGGCGACGACGAGGCCCAACGGCTGCTGAAGCGGGACTACCGCGCCCCGTGGGTCTATCCGGCCTGACGCGGCCCGCTCGCCAACCTTCTCCCGCGCCATTAACCTCTCCCCGCCGGCGCCGCGATCGGAGCCGGCCATCACGGAGACCTTCCACATGAGCGACCAGCCCCGCGACCTCCTCGAGGAGATGTTCCGGATGCAGGCGGAGATCAACCGACGCATCGGCGTGGACACCACGGCGCTGCCCGAAGACCAGCAGCCCGAGTGGATCCTCAATTTCTGCCGGGCCCTCGCTCAGGAAACCGCCGAACTCGTCGACAGCGTGCCGTGGAAATGGTGGGCCCGCTATCAGACCTACGACCGGCAGAACGCCCGGATCGAGGTTGTGGATCTCTTCCATTTTCTGATCTCGCTGGCGCAGATCGTCGGGCTCACCGCCCGGGACGTGTACGACCTGTACGTCAAGAAGAACGCGCTCAACTTCCGGCGACAGGACGAGGGCTACACCCGCAAGGATCAGGACGACAACCGTCGTCTAGCCGATTGACCCCCCGTCAGGGCCCCGAGCCCGCCGCCTCCCAGCGGCGGCGTGCCATTTTGGCCATCCCCTGTTTGACGGCCTCGCGGCGCTGGCGTTAGAATACCCGCTTGTCGTGAGACGGCGCCGATGCCCGACGGGCAATAAGGGCCGGGACGAAAAGTTCTTTGGCAGCAGGTCGAACGAAGTTTTCGGGGACGGCCGGCGGGAGTTCCGACGATGAACGAGATTCAGGCGATGGTCGAATACATGGAGCGCGAACGCGGCCTCGACCGCGAGACGATCATTCGAGTGATCGAGGAAAGCATGCTGACGGCCATGCGCAAATGCGTCCGTACGGCGGCGGATTTCCGTGTTGAAATCGATCGCAAGTCATTGCAGATCAACATGTTCGCAGTTTACCGCGCGGTCGAATCAGCGCCGGCGTCGGTCGAGGAGATCGCCCTTGCCAAGGCCCGGGCGTACAAGCCGGACGCCAAACCTGGCGACCTGGTCGAGGTCCTCTTGCCCCCCGGCGCCCTCGGCCGGATCGGCGCGCAAACCGCCCGCCAGATGATCATGCAGAAACTGCGGCAGGCCGAGGGTGAGAGGATTTTCAACGAGTATAAGAACACCCCCGGCACCATCGTCAGCGGTACCGTGGCCCGGTTCGAACGGCGGGACGTCGTCGTGGCGCTGGACCGGACGGAGGCGTTGCTGCCGGCCAGTGAGCGGCCCACAACGGAGCAATACCAGATCGGGGATCGGATCCGCGCGATCGTGTTGCGCGTCGAGAAGGCCGGCAGCGGGCCGGCCATCATCCTATCGCGGTCCAGCCCCGACTTTGTCCGATGCCTCTTTAGCCTCGAAGTCGCCGAGATCGCCGACGGCACGGTCGAGATCCGCGCCATTGCCCGGGATCCGGGGTTCCGAACGAAGTTGGCGGTCGCCTCCCGGGATGACAAGGTCGACCCTGTCGGCGCGTGCGTTGGCCTGCGGGGCATGCGGGTGCAGAACATCACGCGCGAGCTGTCGGGGGAGCGGATCGATATCGTGCGGTGGCACAGCGACATCCGGCAGTTCGTCGCCAACGCGCTGCACCCAGCCAAGCTTGACCGGGTCTCGCTGGACGAGGCCACGCGGACCGTCTACGTCACCGTTCAGCCGGACCAGCTTCCGCTGGCCATCGGCAAGGAGGGAAAGAACGTCCGGCTGGCGATGAAGCTCACCGGCTGGCGCATCGAGATCGAGCGGGAGGCGCCGCAGATGTCGTTCGAGGAGAAGGTGGCCAACGCCGTCGCGGAATTGGCGAAGATCGAGGGCATCGGCGAACAGCGGGCCGAGGCCCTTGTCCAGGCCGGTTTCCTCACTATCGAAGGCATCCTCGCGGCCGAGCCGGCGGACCTGGAGGCGATCGAGGGCTTTGACGCGTCGACCGCCCTCACCGTTCGGAAGGCGGCCGAGGCGGAGTACGAGAAGAAACACGGAACGATTTCGTCATGAGAATGTACGAGTTGGCAAAGGAACTGGGGATGACGACCAAGGACCTGGTCGCCTGGTTCCGGGAGATCGGCGAGGACGTGACGAACAATCCGTCCTCGAATGCGTCGGTGACGCAGGTCCGCAAGGCGCGGGAAAAATTCGCGCCCAAGCCGCCCGCGTCGCCCGAGACGACGGTCTCCGCCGCAGCGCCTCCGGAGCCCGCACCGGCCACTCCCGCGCCGCCGCCGGAGCCACCTGCGGAGGCGGCCGCGGCAGTTGTCTCCCCGCCCGCCCCCGCCCCTGCTCCACCGCCCGAGCGCCCGTCGGTCGCACGGGTCCAGGAACCGATCATCGTTCGCGATCTGGCCCAGAAGTTCGGGGTCCGTCCCAACGTGCTGGTCGCCACGCTGATGAAGATGGACATCTTCGCGACGATCAACGACCGTATTGACTTCCGCGTCGCGCACCAGGCGGGGTTGAAGTTCGGCATCCGCGTCGAACAGGAAAAAAAGGCGCCGGCCGAAAAGCCGGCCCCGCCGAAGAAGAAGGAGGAGGTCCCCTCGCCTCCCGCCGAGCGTCCCGATGAGATGCTGCCGCGTCCGCCTGTGGTGACCTTCATGGGCCACGTAGACCACGGCAAGACCTCGCTGCTCGACCACATCCGGAAGACCCGGGTGGCCGCCGGCGAGGCCGGAGGCATCACGCAACACATCGGCGCCTACATGGTCCAGTTCCGGGACCGGTGGATCACGTTCATCGACACCCCCGGTCACGCCGCGTTCACCCAGATGCGAGCGCGCGGGGCGGTCGTGACGGACATCGCCGTGATCGTCATCGCGGCCGACGAGGGTGTGAAGCCGCAGACGCTGGAGGCGATCCAACACGCCCGCGCGGCCAACGTGACGCTGATGTGCGCGCTGAACAAGATCGACCTGCCGGCCGCCAACGTGGACCGCGTCAAGACACAGCTCCAGCAGATCGGCCTGGCCCCCGATGATTGGGGCGGCTCGACCGTCTGCGTGCCCGTCAGCGCCGTGACCGGCGAGGGCATCGACGAACTGCTCGAGATGATCCTCCTGCAGGCCGACATTCTGGACCTCAAGGCGCCGCCCCACCGCCGCGCGTCCGGTTACGTGCTGGAGGCGCGGATGGCCCCGGGGAGCGGGCCGGTGGCCACCGTGCTGGTCAAAAGCGGAACGCTCAAGGTCGGCGACGCCGTCGTGTGCGGGGATCACTGGGGCAAGGTCCGGTCCCTCGAGAACGATCGCGGCGTACGGGTCCGCACGGCCGGCCCATCCTTCGCCGTGCAGATGCTCGGCCTGACCGCCGTCC
The DNA here is from genome assembly GCA_937139365.1 of uncultured bacterium. Taxonomy (GTDB): domain Bacteria; phylum Verrucomicrobiota; class Kiritimatiellia; order PWTM01; family PWTM01; genus CAACVY01. The sequence continues at coordinate 23,696 of CAKZPT010000090.1, forward strand.
CCGAGGCCGGCGCGGAATTCCAGATCGTGGAGGACGAGCGCACCGCCAAGCACATCTCCGAGGAGCGGCTGGAGGCCCGCCGGCGACGAGAGCTGGCGGAGCAGCCGAGGCCCGTCACGCTGGACAGCCTCCTGCAGCAGACCGACCCCGAGAAGAAACCCGAGCTGGCCATCGTGCTGAAGAGCGACGTCCAGGGGACCCTCGAGGCGATCCAGCAGGCCATCCTGGACATCAAGAGTTCCAAGGTCGCCCAGCGGATCGTGCTGGGCGGCGTGGGCAAGATCACGGCCAATGACGTGAACCTCGCCAAGGCCTCGGGCGCGATCATCATCGGCTTCCACGTCGGCAACGAGCCCGGCGTGGAGAAGCTCGCCAAGCGAGAGGGCGTCGAAATCCGCCACTACAGTGTCATCTACGAGCTGGTGGACGACGTCCGCGCCGCGATGGCCGGCCTGCTGCCGCCGGAGGTCCGCGAGACCGTGCTCGGGCAGGCGCTGGTCAAGCAGGTCTTCGAACTCAGCAAGAAGGGCAACGTCGCCGGCTGCATCGTCCGGGCCGGCCGCGTCAGCGTGCGCGGCCGGGCGCGGGTGCGCCGCGGCACCGCCATCGTCTACGAAGGCTCCATCGCCTCGCTCCGCCGTTTCCAGAGCGACGCCTCGGAGGTGCGGGAAGGGCAGGAATGCGGCATCCGTCTCGACGGCTTTAACGACGTACAGCAGGGCGACGTGATCGAGGTCTACGAGGTCCAGAAGATCCCCCAGCCCCTCTGACGTGCGTCGTCCCCATGCGCCCCTCACGACTGGTGCGGGTCAACGAGCTGCTGAAGCGCGAGCTGGCCACCGTCCTCTACCGCGAGATGGCCGGGGAGGCCTTCGACTTCGCCGCCGTGACGGTGACGCGCGTCGAGGTCAGCTCCGACCTTCGCCATGCCCGCGTGTGCGTCTCCGTCCGCGGTGACGCTGAGGCCGCCAGCCGGGCACTCACCTTCCTGAACCGCCACCGCGTCCGCCTCCAGGATTTGTGCCACCGGCGCGTGCGCCTCAAGTTCACGCCGGTGCTCCGTTTCGAGCGCGACGAATCCATCGCACAGGGGGACCGCGTCCTCGACCTCATCGCGCGGTTGGAACCGCCGGCCGGGGCCGACACGCCAACGCCGCCCGCCTGACATGGGTCGCCCGCCTCCATCGCCCCATCCCGACCCGGACGGTCTACTGCTCGTGGACAAGCCGGCCGGCCCGACCTCGCACGACGTCGTCGACGCCGTCCGCCGCCGGTTCGGGCTGCGCAAGGTCGGGCACGGCGGGACGCTCGACCCGATGGCCACCGGACTGCTTGTGCTCCTCGTCGGCCGGGGCACCAAGCTCGCGGAGCGGGTGATGGCCTCCGACAAGGTGTACGAGGGCGTCTTCCGCCTCGGCGTTGAGACGGATACCGAGGACGTCGAGGGGCGGGTTGTTGTCGAGCGCGACCCTTCGGGCGTCGGGGCCGACGCCGTCCAGGAGGCCATGGCCCGCCGCCGCGGCGATTTGATGCAGACCCCGCCGATGGTCTCCGCGGTGAAGCACGGTGGACAACCGCTCTACAAGCTGGCCCGACGCGGCCAGACCGTCGAGCGCCGGCCCCGACTCATTCATGTCTACGAGTTCGCAATGCTGGGGTTCGAGCCGCCGCGCGTACACTTTCGCCTACGCTGCACAAAAGGCACCTACGTACGCACTCTTTGCGCCGACATCGGCCGGGAGCTCGGCTGCGGGGCGTTCCTCGAATCCCTCCGGCGCACGCGCTCGGGCGACCTGCGGATCGAGGACGCCGCGCCGTTGGACGACATTCTCGGGGGTGACCGCTCCGCCCTCGCCGGCCGCCTCCTCCCGCTGGCGCTTCTGGCGCCCCCCGTCTGATGCTCCGCGTGCCTTATCCGGCGCAGGTGCCGCGCGACGGTCGCCCCGTCGCGCTGGCGATCGGCGTCTTCGACGGCGTCCATCTCGGGCACCGCGCGGTCGTCCGCACCGCCCGCCTCGCGGCCGACCGGCTCGGCGGCTCGGCGTGGGTGTTGACCTTCGATCCCCACCCGCTCCAGGTGTTGCGGCCCGAGGCCGCACCGCCCGCAATCCTCCCGTTGGAGGCAAAGCTTGTACGGCTGGCCGCGCTGGGTGTCGACGGGTGCATCGTGCACCCGTTCACCGCCGCGCTTGCCGGCACACCGGCCGAGGCCTTTCTGGAGGGACTACTGCGCGACTTGCCGGATCTCTCCGCCGTGGCCGTCGGCAAGACCTGGCGATTCGGGCGGGGGGCGGCCGGCGACGCCGCCCTGTTGCGCGCCTTCGTTGGCCGCCGCGGCATCGCGGTCCACACCGTCCCCCCTGTCCTCGACGCCGGATCGCCCGTCTCCAGCACCCGCATCCGCGCGGCCGTCCTCGACGGCCGCCTCGCCGAGGCGGGACGGCTGCTGGGCGACTGGTTCTCGCTCGACGGTCTCGTGGTGCCCGGCCGCGGCCTCGGCCGGACGCTCGGATATCCAACCGCAAACATCGCGCTGCCGCCAGGACAGCTTCGGCCTCCGCCGGGCATCTACGCCGCCTTTGCGCTGGTCGACGACGGCCCACCCCACTCCGCGGCCGTCTATCTCGGCGCGCGGCCGACCTTCGGCGGCAGCGACCCCGTCATCGAAGTGCATCTGCTCGACGGCGTCTTCAGCCTGTACGGCCGCCGGCTGACCGTCCGGCTGGTGGATCGGATCCGCTCCGACGCGGCCTTTCCCGACGTCGACGCCTTGCGACGGCAAATCGCCAGCGATATCGAGGCAGCGCGGCGGCGCCTTGCCGGCGTTCGCATTGACTTCCCGCCGCCGCCCGCATAGTCTACGATGTTTTCGGTGGACCCAATTCAACGGATCGAGGATCGCGCATGAAACCCTACGCGGTGCTCCAAACGGGCGGCAAACAGTACCTGGTGCGCGAGGGCGACCTCCTCCGCGTCGAGAAGCTCGACGCCGAGCTTGGCCGGACCCTGGACTTGGGGCCGGTGTTGGCCGTGTCCGACGGGACGGCGTTGCGCGTCGGCGTGCCGCATGTTGCGGACGCCTCGGTCGCCGTCGAGGTGCTTGCGCAGGAGCGTGCGCGCAAGGTGATCTCCTACAAGAAAAAGCGCCGCAAGGGGTACCACCGCAAGGTCGGCCACCGCCAGTCCGTGACTGCGGTTCGGGTGGTGGGCGTGCGCACCGGCTGACGGGGGACGCAACCATGGCGCATAAAAAAGGTCAGGGCACCAGTCGCAACGGCCGGGACAGCGCCGGGCAACGGCTCGGGGTGAAGTGCTTCGCCGGCCAGACCGTGCGGGCCGGTCAGATCCTCGTCCGGCAGCGCGGCACCCGCCTCCGCGCAGGGCGGAACGTCGGCCTTGGACGCGATTTCACGCTGTTCGCGCTCGCCGACGGGATCGTCGCGGTCGACCGCGGGGGACGTCGCGTAAACGTGAGGCCCGCCGCGCCGGCCGCCACCTGATCCGGCCACGTCGGCCCGTCCCCTCCACCGTCCTTGCCAGGCGACGCATGAAGGCGCCGACGTTTGTCGACCGCGTGCTGATCCACGTGCGTGCGGGGCGCGGCGGCGACGGCGCGGCGAGCTTCCGGCGCGAAAAGTTCGTTCCCTTCGGCGGCCCGGACGGGGGGGACGGCGGAAAGGGCGGCGACGTGGTCCTCGTCGGCGACCGCGATGTGGACTCCCTCCTCCACCTGTACTACCAGCCTCACCACCGCGCCGAGCCCGGAGGCCACGGACGAGGCAAACAGCAGACCGGCCGCAACGGCGCCGAATGCACCATCCGCGTTCCCTGCGGGACCGAGGTCCTCGATGCCGCCACGGGCGAGTGGATCGGCGAAATCCTCGAGCCTGGGCAGCGGCTGGTGGTCGCGCGCGGCGGGGCCGGTGGGCTGGGCAACCTCCATTTCGTCACTTCCACCCATCAGGCGCCCCGCGAATGGACACCCGGCGGCGAGGGCGAGGAGCGCAAACTCCGCCTGGAGCTGAAGCTGATCTCGGAAGTGGGCCTGGTCGGCTTTCCGAACGCCGGCAAGTCCACGCTGCTGGGCCGCATCAGCCGCGCCCACCCGAAAGTCGCTCCCTATCCGTTCACAACTCTTCATCCGTGCGTCGGGGTCGTCCCGCTCGACGACGAGCGTTCGTTCCGCGTGGCCGACATCCCCGGCCTGATCGCCGGCGCCCACCGCGGCGTCGGTCTCGGGCACGATTTTCTGCGCCACATCGAGCGAACGCGGTTCTTGGTCCTTCTGGTGGACATGTCCGGCTCCGACGGCCGCCATCCCGCCGACGATTACTTCACGCTTCGGCGGGAGCTGGAGCTGTACAGCCGCGACCTCGCCGAGCGGCCGTTTCTTGCGGTGGCCAACAAGATGGACCTCGAGCCGGCGCAGCGACTTCTTGAGGAGTTCGCGGCGCGCACGGGGGTGCACCCCCTACCCATCTCGGCCGCCGCCGGCCACGGCATCGCCGAGCTCAAGGCCGAACTGGCGCGGCGATTGTTCGAGGACATCCCCCTGCCATGAGGACGTGGCCGCTCTGGATCGGATTGGCCCTGGGCGTCGACGCGCTGATCGGCCTGATCGGCGCGCGCCGATGGCGGCGCGCGCTCCCGGGCTGGCCGATCAAACAGATCGCAACGGTCGAGGCCCTGGCCGCCTGCGGGCTGCTGGCCGCCTGGCTGCTCGGCGCCACGCGTTGACGGCGCCGAGGCGCCTCACTCGTGCCGCAGCGCGACGATCGGGTCCAGCCGCGCCGCCCGCACCGCCGGGTAGATCCCGAAGATCAGGCCGATCGTCACGCTGATCCCGAACGACAGGACGAGGCTGTAGAGTGGCACCGCCGTGGGCATCCCGGAGAACCGCGTGATCAGTGCCGGGATCGCCACTCCCACGGCCACGCCGATCAGCCCGCCCACCCCCGCCAGCACCACCGTCTCGATCAAGAACTGCATCACGATCTGTGCCCGACGCGCGCCGATGGCCCGCCGCACGCCGATCTCTCGCGTCCGCTCGGTGACCGACGCCAGCATGATGTTCATGATCCCGATCCCGCCCACCAGCAGGCTGATGCCGGCGATCGATCCGAGCACGATGTTGAACGTCCGCTTCGTCCGCTCGGCCTGCCGCAACAGGGCCAGCGGCACGCTGATCTTGTAGTCCTTCCGCGGATGAAACGTGCGCAGCATCGCCTCGATCGCGCGGGACATCGGCTCGACCAGCTCGTCGGAGGCGACCTCGACGAGGATCTGGTGCAGCTCGACCTTTTCGATCTCCCGGCTGCCGCTGGTGATGCGCGAGTTGATCTCGCCGAAGACGTGCAACTGAGTGGCCATCGGGATGTAGGCATCGATTTCCTCGTCCGGCACCGCGATGTTCCGTCCCGACACGCCGCTCTCGACGATGCCGACCACCTGAAAGAACTGGCTGCCGATCTGCACCTTTTCCCCGACCACGTGCTCGCCGGCCAGCAGCCTTCGCACGCCGGTCTCGGTCAGCACGCAGACTCGGGCCAGGTGCTCCATGTCGCTCGGCCGCAGCACACGCCCTGCCAGCATGCGTCGCGGCACCAGGTCGAACCATTCCGGCGTGGTGCCGACTACACGCAGCTCCATCCGACGCGTCCCGAGCATGCCGTCGCGCCGCATCAGGCGGACCGGCACGATCCGGCGGATCGCACCGCCCAGCTCCCGGATCCGAGCCTCGTCCTCGTACGTCAGCCCATACACGCTCATTCGGATGTAGCGGCGCGTCGCGCTCTCCTCGCCGATGTCCTTCTGCGCGCTGATGATGATGTTGCGGCTGCCGACCTTGCGGATCTCGTTCAGGGCCTCCTGGCTGGCCCCCTCGCCCACCGCCAGCATCGCGATGACGCTGCCCACCCCGAACACGACGCCGAGCGTGGTCAGCAACGAACGGGTCTTGTGCAGCAGGATGTCCTTCAGCCCCAGCCGGAGGTTCCGAACGATGGAGTACCAGATCACGCCCGTTCCTCGCGTTCGATGACGCCGTCTCGCAGCCAGACGCGCCGGCGGGCCCGCCGGGCAAGGGCCAGCTCGTGGGTGACCAGCACCACCGTGCGGCCGGCGCGGTTCAGCGATTCGAGGATGCTCATGATCTGCGCGCCGGTGCGGCTGTCCAAGTTGCCGGTGGGCTCGTCGGCCAGGATCACCGGCGGGTCGTTGGCCAGGGCCCGCGCAATCGCCACCCGCTGGCACTGGCCCCCCGACAGCTCCGAGGGGCGGTGACGCAGCCGGTCCTGCAGCCCCACGGCCGCCGCCAGCTCCTCCGCCCGCGCCCGGCTCTCCGCTGGCGCCGCGCCGCGGTAGTACATCGGCAGCTCGATGTTCTCGCGCACCGTCAACTGCGGAATCAGGTTGTGGCTTTGAAACACGAACCCCAAGTGGCGGAGCCGGTAGCGGCTCAGCGCGTCGTCGTCCATGTCCCTTACGCAGATGCCATCGAGCCAATAGCGCCCCGACGTCGGCCGGTCCAGGCACCCGATCACGTTCATCAGCGTGCTCTTGCCCGATCCGCTGGCGCCCAGCAGCGCGAAAAACTCGCCGCGCGCGATCTCCAGCGTGATGCCCCGCAGCGCCGGCACCTCCTGCCGGCCAAGCCGGTAGATCTTGGTGACGTCTTCCAGCCGGATCATCGCGCCGGAGGCTGGAGGCGGCGCGGTCACGGCGGCACGGCGCCAGGCAGCCGCGGCGGACGCCCCCTCTCGCCGAACCCGCCCTCCGGCCGCCGCCGCTCCTCCGGCGGCCCGGGGCGCCGCTCCGACCGCGCCGCCGGTGGGCCGTTCGTGCCCAGTGACGCCCCCGCCATCCCCACCGCACCGGTCGTCGCCCCATCCAGCTCCGAGGGCGAGATCGGCGGCGCTAACAACACCCGTTCGCCCTCCCGCAGCCCCGCGACGATCCGCACCATCCGGTTGTTGTCCAGGCCGGTCGCCACGGGGCGCGGCGTGGCCACGCCGTTCTCGAGCACGTACACCGTCGGCTGCCGGTTCACCCGCAGCACGCACTGGAGCGGAATGAACACCGCGTCATCGTACTCCTCGATCAGGATCTCCACCCGGCAGGTCATCCCCGGCCGCAGACCCTCCGTGTCCTCGTCGATCCACACGATGCAGTCGTAGACCTTCAGGTCCGGATTCAGCCAGCTTGTGCTGGAGTTCGGCAGGATCGCGATCCGCTCGACGTGTCCCCGGAACGTCCGCCCCGGCAGGGCGCTGACCGTGATCCGCGCCGGCAGCCCCTCCCGCAGCTTGGCCAGACTCGACTCCGGCAGCTGCACCACCGCCATCATCTCCCGCGTCGCCGGCAGGTGGATCAGCTCCTGCCGCTCCACCACGTCCACCCCCGCCCGCAACGGCTCCTGCATCCACCGCCGCTCGGACACCGTTGTCGCGTACACCACCATGCCGTCCGACGGGGCGACGATCCGGCACTTGGCGATTTGCTCGATCATCCGCTCCAGCTTCTCGCCCTGACGCCGGTATTCCGACTCCGCGGCCCGGGCCGTCGCCAGGGCCTGCGCAATGTCGGCCAACGCGCGGAGGCGGGCCCGCGCCAGCGCCATCTCGGCCTTCGTGATCTCCCGCGTCAGCCGCTCCATCGTCTGGGCGTACGTGTAGTTGGTCAGAATGCCTAACTTCCCGTGGTTGAGGTCCAAGTTCAGACGCGCCCGCTTGGCCGCCAGGTCGTCGGCTTGGAACTCCGTTCGCGTCAGGTACCCCTGCTCCATCAGCCGCCGCGACCACTCCTGCTTGTCCTGCGCGCGCTGCAGCTCCTCCTGTGCGATCGAGATGTCCGCCTGCGCCTGCTGCAACTGCATCGCGAACTCGGCCTTCTCGAACTTCTCCTTCTCCAGCCGCGCGAACCGCAGCGCCAGCTCGGCGTCGTCGATCGAGGCCTGCGCCGCGTTGCTGACGATCAGCAGGTTTTCCCGGGCCTGGATCCATTGGGCTTCCGCGTTCTCGACGCGAATCTGCTGTTCGAGCCGCGACTCCTCCAACCCGCTGGAGTCGAGTTCCACGAGTACGTCGCCCTTGCGGACGTATTTGCCCTCGTCGACAATCGAGAGGATCGTGCGGCGTCCCTCGACCTCGCTGCGGATCACGACGCGCTCACGGCTCTGGATGCTTCCCGACTCGGTCACGCTGATTCGCAGCGGCCCTCGCTGCACCGTGAAGTAGGCATCGACCGTGCCAACGGCGACCGGTCGCCACCGGCGCATCGCGAGGACCGTCCCCGCCCCCGCCAGCAGCAGGACGGCCACGCCCAGCGCCAGCCTGCGGCGGCGGGACTGTCCGCGGGCATCACTGTCGGGCGACATGTGCGTCCTCCATTCCTCCATCCTCCCCGATCGTCAGCGTTTCCAGCGCGCGGTGGAACTCCAACTCCGCCAGACGGTAGGCGACGCGCGCCGACACCAGGCTGTTCTGCGCCTGCAGCAGGGCGTCGCGCGCCTCGACCAAATCGCGCATCTCCGCCCGCCCCGCCTCCAACATCATCTCCGTGCTCTGTACGCGACGCCGCGCCAGCGCCTCGGCCTGCTCCTGGATCGCGCACACCTGGGCCGCCTGGCGGAGCGAACGGTACACCGAGCGAACGTCCGATTTGACCTCGTCCTCCGCCGCCTCCGCCGCGCGACGGGCGGCGTCCAGCGCGACGAGGCCTTTGCGGTACGCGTTTCGCTCGGCCGTCCGCTCCCACGGCAGATCCAGCGAGAGGCCCGCGCCATAGCGCCCCCGGTCCCAGCGCAGATCCGCGTCGTCCGCCCCCTCCCCCGCCGCCGACCGGCGGCCGCCGGCCGACGCCGAGGCGGTGAACGTCAACCCCGCCCGGAGTGCATCCTCCGCGACGCGCACGGCCCGTTCGGCGTCCTCGACCTTATCCCGCGCGATCCGCAGGTCGTGCCGCCGCTCCAGCGCCGTGCGGATTGCCTCCGCCTCCGGCATGGCGACCTCCGTCGACGCGGGCGAGACGAGCGCCGCCAGCTCGGCCTCGTCCAGCTCCACCGCCGCGTCCGCCGGCAGGCCGAGCTGAACCTTGAACCGGTCGAGCCGCGCCTCGATCTGCACCCGTGAGACCGCCAGTCGGTCCCGCGCCGTCAACTCGTTCTGCCGGGAGAGGTTCACCTGGATCTCAGGAATGCGACCGGCCCGTCCCAGCTCCTCGGCGCGACGGGTGGCCATCGCGATCCCGTTGAGGTTCTCCTCCTGGTTGCGCACCTGGACCATCTGCTCCAGCACGCCAAAGTAAGAACGGGCCACCTCGACGGCGAGGGTCCGCCGGAACCGCTCCAGACGAAGGGCCGCGTACGCCAGATTGCGTTCGGCCTGCGTCAACGGTTCCCGGACGATGGCCCGCCCCGCCCCGCGCATCATCGGCACGCTCAGGCTGACGTCCGCCAGCAGCCCCCGGACAGCGTCCCGGTCGCCCGTCAGCATCTTCGCCAGGTCCGCCGCCAGCTTCACCCCCAGTTTTGCCCCGGACCGCAGGGTCTGGGTCGCACCCCCCTCCGCGGACGCCGAGACGCCGCGCCGCGGCGTCTCGCCAGCGCGCTGGTCCGAATACTCCGCACCCAGCAGACCCGCGAACGACGTACGGAAGGCATCGTGCTCGAGGTCCAGATCTAGCGCCGCGAGGAACACCTCCTCTCGCGCCTGCTGCCACTCGCGCGAATTCTCCGCCGCCAGTCGGAGGCACTCCGCCAGGTTGAGGCGCACCGCGTCGGTGGGGACTGTGGGCGCCGGCCGCTCCAACCGCTCCCGCAGAGTGGTCGGCAACTCCTGCATCGCCAGCAGCCGCTGGCGAAACCGTTCCGAGGGCCGCTCGATCGCGAATGGCACGGCATTCGTAGCCTGCGTTGAACGCCACGCCCCGATCCAGCGCGCCGCCGCCGCGTCGGCGGCGCGCCGGTGCGCCTCCGGCGAACGGCAGCCCGCGCCGAGCGCCACCGCCCAGACGACGCCCAGCCGCGCAAGGCACCCGTGGATTTTATGCGCCATGAAATTATCTAACGTCCAGATCGCCGGCGAATTGTTCGCCCGCCGTCCTTTCACTTCCGCCGGACATGGTGAACATCGGCCTGGTCGGTCGGCAGAAGGGTGATCTCGTCCACGCACACTCGCGGCGGCCGCGTCGCCAGCCAGACGATCGCCCCGGCCACGTCCTGCGCCGTCAGCGGCGTCATGCCCTCGTACACCTTTCGCGCCCGCTCGCGGTCCCCCTTGAATCGCACCGCCGAAAACTCCGTGTCCGTCATCCCTGGCTGGACGCAGCCCACCCGGATGCCTCGGTCGAGCAACTCCAGTCTCAGCGCGCGCGTCAACGACCGGACGGCCGCCTTGACCGCGCAGTAGACGGCCCCTCCAGCGTACGCGTCCCTCCCCGCGACGGAGCCGACGTTGATCACGTACGCCCCTGCGTTGGACGGCATCAGCGGAAGCAGCGCCCGCGTCATCCGCGCCACGCCGAGCAGGTTCACCTCGACCATCGTCCTCCAGTCCTCCTCGCGGCCCTCCGCGACCGGATCGAGTCCGTGCGCCCCGCCCGCGTTGTTGACGACGATGTCCACGCGCCCGGCCACCCGACGGACCCAGGCGACGAAGGCGGCCACGCTCCGCGGGTCGGCGACGTCGAGACGCCGGACGGCCGCGGTCGGCGCACCAGCGGCGCGGGCCGCCGCCGCGATCTTCCGCAGCCGGCCGATCCTCCGCGCACCGAGCAGCAACGGCGCCCCGCACCGCGCGAATTCGAGGGCGGCGGCCGCCCCGATGCCGCTCGACGCGCCCGTGATCGCGACCCACCGCCCGTGAAGGTCCGACGCCATGCCCCGCTCCTTGTCCGGTTGGCGCTCCCGGCAGGGCTCGAACCTGCGACCGTCGGATTAGAAATCCGATGCTCTGTCCTGCTGAGCTACGGGAGCACGACACGAGCATACGGCGGACCTGAAGACGAGAAAAGCGGTACGTTACTCAATCCGGCGGCCTCGCCGGCACGTCGGCTTGCCACCACATGTGCAGTTCGTCCGCCAGCGTCACATCGAACTCGCGAACCTCGGCGCGGTTGAATGGATAAAAGTCATTCATCCCGAACCACGCCTCGCTCATCTCCGCGAAAAATTCCTTCTCGTTGGCCAGCCCGTAGTGCCGCTCTCGGCGCCCCTCGATCTGTAGCACCGTGGCCAGCCGTCCGCCCTCCACGGTCCGGCGCCACGCCGCCCGGACCCCGGAGTGGCCATGCCAAGGACCTGATGGTGATAGGCGTGGGCCAGCTCGTGAAAGACGCCCCACGGCACCCGCCGCTGCTCGTCCGGCCGGGCAAGCCGCTCCGCATCCGGAATGTGAACGCAACCGGCGAGATTCGTCGAATACCCGTTCTCTTCCAGCCACGCCGCGGAGGGGTGGTACCCCATCACGAGCAGGCGCCCGTGATCGCGGTCCAACTGAATCGTCACGCGGCGCAGTCGCGCCAGTGCGCCGGTCGGAACGGCCTCTGCAACCGCGAAAAGTTGGTGGGCCAGCAGGCGAAGGGCACGTTCCCCGAGGGGACGGCCGGCATCCTCGAGCAAGCGGCGGTCCACGCACACCGTCCAGCCCTCTACGATCCGGACCTCGTGCTCGATCGCCGGCGGCCGGTCGGGCGGGTTCCGCCCCGTCCGCAGAGACCGCCGCGTCGAGGCACGCCACGGCCACGACGCCGAGGGTCCGCATCGTTCGCCTCGGTTTCGACATGCCGGACAATCTACGATGCTTTGGAAGGGGAATCAGCCATCCCCACCGTCGGCCGGCGTTGGCCCGCTGCGCCGGCGGCCTCAGCCGGCGTCACCGCCCGCATCGCAAGGCCGCCGGCGGCCATCCACCCGCAGTCCGTCACCCACCGCCTTCGCGGTCGGTCTCCTTCCGCACCGGCCGGCGCGGCCGAACGCGCTCGCGATGGGCCGGCCGGCCCCTCCGCTCAGAACGCATGGCTGGTCGGGGCGGTGGGATTTGAACCCACGACTCACAGCTCCCAAAGCTGTCGCGCTACCGGGCTGCGCCACGCCCCGACGCCTACAATTCAAGCACCGGCGGACCGCCCGCCGCAAGCCCGGCGCCATCCCATGGCAGGTCGGCAAACCGATCGAAGACCGGACACGCCGCCGTCTCGAGCCGGCGCCGCGACTGATGCCCCGCGCACAACAGCCAACAGCGGGCCCCCATCGCGCGAGCCATCTCCGCATCGTGCAGGGTGTCCCCCACGACCAGAATCGTCTCCCCTTGCAGGCCGCTGGAGCGAAACCAGGCCATCGCCCGGTCGAGCTTGCCGGCGGCGTAGATGTCCCCGCCGCCGACGATCCCTGAGAGCCAGCCGTCGAGGCCGAAGCGGCTCAGCAGCTCCCGCAGCGTGCGCTCGTGGTAGGCCGAGACCACCGTCTGGCCCACGCCGGCCCGAGCCAGGGACCGCACCCGCTCCGCCGCGCCCGGCTGCAGGACACACTCGGTCTTCCTGCGCTCGTACTCGCGGATGAACTCCGCGCCGATCACCTCGAAGGGGTCGCGCGCAAAGTCTACCCCCAGCCGCAGATAGTAGTCCCGCACCGGGAAATCGAACAACTCCGCATACCGCTCCCGCGTCAGCCCCGGCAGCCCTCGGGCCCGCAGCATCGCGTCCATGATCTCCACGCACAGCCACGCATCGTCGATGAGCGTGCCGTTCCAGTCCCATACGACGTGCCGCACCGGCGCGTCGGAGGTGGTGGCCGCGTTCATCGTTCGAAGGACGGAGCGAGCGACGCACGGCCGCAGAACAGGCAGATCGGACGGCCCCGGCTCATGACCCGCCCGCAGTCGGGACACGGCCGCGGCGGCGATGGCGCCAACCGTCCATCGGCCCGGCCGTCGCGAAGGTCGATCTCCGCCATGCGCCGGAACAACTCCGCGTCGTCCAGGCCGAACCGATCCCGTAGGATCTCCCACAGCGCTTCGGCGATGATCATCAGCCGTTCGACGTCGCTGCGAAGGGAGCCTGCCACCTCGCCGGGCATGCCGGCAGTCGTCACGGACCGGTTCGGATCTCCTCCCGCCCCGGCCGGGCTGACGTTCCACAGGTCGTGATGCGACATGGCGATCCTCCGCGGCGCCGGCCCGCGTCGGTCCGGCACGCAGCCCGCATCGTACCATCCGGCCCCGGCGCCCCACCAACCGTCCGATCCGCGACCTCCGCTTGCCGGACAGGCCGGCGCATCCCACACTCTGGAAGCAGATGGATCTGGCCGCCTATCGCGAATGCCGGCTCTGTCCCCGCGACTGCGGCGTGGACCGCGCCGGCGGGCAACGGGGCCGCTGCGGCGAGGACGCCCGGCTCCGCGTTGCGTCCATCGGACCGCACTTCGGGGAGGAGCCGCCGATCAGCGGCCGCCGGGGCTCGGGTACGATCTTCCTGTCCGGCTGTTCCAGCGGATGCTTCTTCTGTCAGAACTGGCAGATTTCCATCGAACACCTCGGCACCCTGATGGCCATGGACGAACTGGAGCGGGAGGCCCGCCGGCTGATCGCCGATCACGGCGTCCACAACCTGAACTTCGTTACGCCGGACCACTTCTGGCCCCATGTCCGGGAACTCTGCCGCCGGCTGCGCGAGGCAGGGGCCGATGTCCCCTTCCTCTACAACTGCTCGGGATACCAGCGTCCCGAGATCGTGCCCCAGTACGCCGAATGGATGGACATGTTCATGCCCGACTTCAAGTTCGCTGACTCCGCCCTTGCGGAGCGCTGCATGGGCGACCCGCGATACCCTGAGATCGCGTTGCGTTCGCTGACGGCGATGGTCGAGGCGCGCGGCTTTCTCGAACCGTGGGATCCCAGCGGCGCCCGTCCGGCCCGGACCGGGGTGCTCGTACGTCACCTCGTCATGCCGGGTGAAGTCGGGAACAGCCGCCGCGTGCTGGAGACGCTCCGTCGCGAGTTCGGCCGGCACATTCCGATCTCCGTGATGAGCCAGTACCACCCGACGCCCCGCTGTTTCGAGCGCGGCAGCTTCGACCGCGGCGTGACTGCCGCCGAGTACGCGGAGGTGCTGACGGTCGTCGAGGACCTCGGCTTTGATCAGGTGCTGGCCCAAGAGGTACGGCTGGACAACGATTTTCTGCCCGATTTCCGCCGGCGGCGGCCCTTTCGAGGCAACCTCCCACCGATTTCCGAGGGCGGTGCCGGTTCATCGGACTAGGCGGGCGGGCCACAGCCGCCCGGCGGTGCCGGAGGCGTGCATTGACGGTGCAGGAGGGTTCGAAGGAGGATGGCGCGGCGGCTACCGGCGGGCGATCGCGCGCGGTCGAAGCGCGACGGATAGCGACGCGGCCCACGGCGGCAGAAAGATGAGACAGTGGATGGCGGTGACGGCGTTTGGCGCGCTGGCGGCGGGCCTTGTGGGCGCGGCGGAGCGCCCGAACATCGTGTTGATCGTGGCGGACGACCTGGGCTTCTCCGATCCCGGCTTCATGGGCGGCGAGATCGAGACGCCGAACCTCGACGCGCTGGCGGCCGGCGGTGTTCCGTTTGTCCCAGTTCTACAACAGCGGCCGGTGCTGCCCGACGCGCGCATCGCTGCTGCATCCTCCCCAGACCGGCATCGGTTACATGACGCAGCCGTCGTAGGACAGGCTCGACCTTGATCGGCCGCCCGCCTATCAGGGCTTTCTCAACCGGCGCTGCGCCACGATCGCCGATGTGCTTCGCCTCGCGGGCTACGCGACGGTGATGACCGGCAAGTGGCATTTGGGCCAACACGACCGGGACTGTTGTGGCCGCTGCAGCGGGGGTTCGAGAAGTTGTACGGCCTACTGGACGGCGCCTGCCGGTATTTCCTGTCCGAGCACCCGCGGGGGATCACAGAAGGCAACGAGCCCGTCGACCATCCCCCCGGCACGAGGGGCGAGGCGTTCTACACCACCGATGCCTTCACCGACCGGGCGATCGACTTCCTGCGCGAGGAATCCGAGGGCCGCCGCCGACCTGTGTTCCTGTACCTCGCGTACACCGCGCCGCATTGGCCGTTGCAGGCGTTCGAAGACGACATCGCCAAATATCGCAGCCGCTATCGGGTCGGCTGGGATCTACTAGTACGGACACAACGGTACGAACGCCAGGTCGCCTCCGGCCTGATCCATCCGTCCTTGCCCCTTTCACCGCGGACGCCCGGCCTCCCCGCCTGGGACACGCTGGACGACGCGAAAAAGGATGAGATGGACCTGAAGATGGCCGTCTACGCCGCGATGGTTGACCGCCTCGACCGGAACATCGGCAAGCTAGTCACGTTCCTGAAGGCATCAGGCGCCTACACGAACACCATGATCCTCTTCCTGTCCGACAACGGGGCCTGCCAGGAGGGCGGGGTGTTCGGGCGGGGCGAGTTCCGCGATCCAGTAAAGCGCAACCGCGAGACCGCCAACAGCTATGGCGAGGCGTGGGCGAACGTCGGCAACACGCCGTTCCGTCTGTACAAACACTTTCTCCACGAGGGCGGCTCCGCTTCGCCCTTTTTCATCCACTGGCCGACCCGGATCGCCACTCGACCCGACTGGTACACCGAGCCGGCCCAGGTCATCGACATCCTGCCGACCCTTCTCGAGGTCGCCGGCGCCACGGACTGATCACGTACGACCGCCGAGTCAGGAAGCTGCCGCCGGAGGAACTGCGGGCGATCCATCGCGTCCTGCTGGAGGAGCACCCGTTCCGCGGATTGCGTTCTGTATCCTCAAGATCTGCGCCCTTAGGCCGGCCCCCGAGCATGGGGGACGCACGAGCGGAGGGATGTCGGTGCGGCCTTAAACACGGCGTTTTCATCGCCTCATGACAGACCGGTTGATTCCCACAAGATCGTGGGTACACTTGCAGCGTGCCCGCTAGGAATGGGGGCACAGCGGCGGGCGTCGAGCTTTGAAGCCCCGGACAAGAACGACCGAACGCGGAGGGTGTGCAGATGCTGGATTCGGAGGCGAGGGCGGGCGAACGGAGGCTGGCCGGCAGGGGCGCTAAAGCGGCGGTGGGGGCGGCAGATCGCCGTGGACTTCGATCAGGCCGGCCACGGGGATTGGGGTGGCGGCGGACGTTCACCACCGCCGGCATCGATCCCTTCTCCGCCGTGACGTGGGAGACGCGCAAGGCCCAGATCACCGACGACCGCGGCTCAGTGATCTTCGAGCAGGACGATGTCGAGGTGCCTTCGACCTGGTCGCAGCTAGCCACCAACGTCGTCGCGTCGAAATATTTCTATGGCCCGTACGGCACGCCGCAGCGCGAACGCTCGGTCCGCCAGCTCATCCGCCGTGTGGCGCGCACGATCGCGGCCTGGGGGCTGGAGGACGGATACTTCCGTTCGCCGTCCGATGCGGCCGTGTTCGAGCAGGAGCTGAGCTGGCTGTGCCTGCACCAATACGGATCGTTCAACTCGCCGGTCTGGTTCAACTGCGGGCTGTTCCACGAATACGGCGTTGGCTGCGATGCCGGGCCGGGCACCTTCTTTTTGGACCGCGCGGCGGGTGAGGTCCGCCGGGCCGCCACGCAGTACGAGCACCCGCAGTGCTCGGCCTGCTTCATCCAGTCGGTCAGCGACTCGATGGAGAGCATCATGGAGCTGGCGCGCAGCGAGGCGATGCTCTTCAAGTACGGCAGCGGCAGCGGCACAGACCTGTCGCCGTTGCGTTCGTCGCGCGAGCGGCTGAGCGGCGGCGGCCGCCCCAGCGGGCCGCTGTCGTTCCTCAAGGTCTACGACGCGATCGCCAGCGTCGTGAAGTCTGGTGGCAAGACCCGACGCGCCGCGAAGATGAACACCCTGAAGGTCTGGCACCCCGACATCCGCGAGTTCATCCAGGCCAAGATGCTTGAGGAAAAAAAGGCCTGGGCGCTGATCGAGCAGGGGTATTCCGGTAGCTTCAACGGCGAGGCCTATGCCTCGGTCGCATTTCAGAACGCCAACCTCAGCGTCCGCGTCACCGACGAGTTCCTCCGCGCCGTGGAGGAGGACCGCGAGTGGACGACCCGGTGGATCACCGACCCGTCGAGGCCGGGGCCGTCGTACCGCGCCCGCGACCTGATGCACTGGATGGCCGAGGGGGCCTGGATCTGCGGGGACCCGGGCGTCCAGTACGAGGACACCATTCAGCGGTGGCACACCTGCAAGGCCGACGGCCCGATCAACTCCAGCAACCCCTGCAGCGAATACATGTTCCTCGACGACAGCGCCTGCAACCTGGCGTCGCTGAACCTGATGAAGTTCCTTCGGGACGACGGGACGTTCGATGTGGCGCGCTTCAAGGCCGCGGTCGAGACGTTCATCACCGCGCAGGAAATCATCGTGGACCGCGCCAGCTATCCGACCGAGCGGATCGTGTTGAACAGCCACCGGTACCGCCCGCTCGGGCTGGGCTACGCGAACCTGGGCGCGCTGCTGATGGCCCTCGGGTTGCCGTACGACAGCGACGAGGGCCGCGCCTATGCGGCCTGCGTCACGGCGATCATGCACTGCCATGCGAACGTTCACTCGGCCGCGCTGGCCGCGGCGCTGGGCCCGTTCGAGGCGTTCGACCGCAACCGCGAGTCCATGCTCGGCGTGATGGAGATGCATCGCCAGGCGGCGCGGGCGCTGCCCGAAACGGCCCCCGCCGACCTGCGCGCCGCCGCGGTCGAGAGCGCCGAAGCGGCCCTGGCTGCGGGGCGACGCCACGGCTATCGGAACGCCCAGGTCACCGTGCTGGCCCCGACCGGCACGATCGGATTCATGATGGACTGCGACACCACCGGCGTGGAGCCCGACATCGCGCTGGTCAAGTACAAGACGCTGGCCGGCGGCGGACTGCTGAAGATCGTCAATCGGACTGTCCCCCTGGCCCTCCGCCGGCTGGGCTACGACGGGCCGACCACGGCGGCTATCGTCGCCCACATCGAGGCCACCGACACCATCGAGGGCGCCCCCGGCCTCCAGCCCGACCACCTTGCCGTGTTCGATTGCGCCTTTCCGCCGCGCAACGGGCAGCGGTGCATCCATTACATGGCGCACCTGCGGATGATGAGCGCGGTGCAACCGTTTCTCTCTGGCGCGATTTCCAAAACCGTCAACCTGCCCGAGTCGGCCACCGTCGAGGACATCGCGCGCGTCTACATGGCCGGATGGAAATTGGGCCTGAAGGCGGTGGCCGTCTACCGCGATGGGAGCAAGCGCAGCCAGCCCGTCAGCACCGGCAAGCAGTCGGACGGCGCTGAGGCCGCCAAAACGACGGTCGCCCCCGCCCCGGCCCCCGGCGGCAACGGGTCCCGCACCCGTCCGCTCCGCCGTCGCATGCCGGCCACGCGCAACTCCATCACCCATAAGTTCGACATCGCCGGCCACGAGGGCTATCTCACCGTCGGCCTCTACGACGACGGCAGCCCCGGCGAACTGTTCATCACGATGGCCAAGGAAGGCAGCACCATCGGCGGGCTGATGGACTGCTTCGGCACGGCGATTTCAATGTGCCTCCAGTACGGCGTCCCCCTGAAGACCCTCGCCGAGAAGTTCGCGCACTCCCGCTTCGAGCCCAGCGGGTTCACGAAGAACCCCGACATCCCGATCGCCAAGTCCATCACCGACTACATCTTCCGGTGGATGGCGTTGACGTTCATCGAGCGCAAGGGGCCGCGCCCGCCGGAGCCGCAGGCCGAGACCGACACCGCGGCCGCCCGCGCCACCGCTCCCCCGCCGAAACGCGAGACGGCCCCGCCCCGTCCCGAGGCGGCCGCCGCGCCGCCCCGGGCCGAGCCGCTCTCGATGGATCGGATCGACTCGCAATTCCAACACTTCATGGAGGATGCGCCGGTCTGCGACCAGTGCGGCGCGATCACGGTCCGCAACGGCGCCTGCTACCGCTGCTACAACTGCGGCAACTCAATGGGGTGCTCCTGACGGCGGCGCGGAGCGGCGCCCCGGGTGGCCTCAGCCGCCCTTCGTCCGACGGAGGGCGGCGGCTCGGACGCGCAGCCGCAACGCCTGCAGTCGGATGAATCCCGTGGCGTCGGACTGGTCGTAGCCCCCCGCCTCGTCAAACGAAGCGAGGCTCGGATCATACAGCGACATCGGCGAGCGGCGCCCCACGACCAGGCAGGTCCCCTTGTAGAGTTTCAACCGGGCCGTCCCGGTCACGCCCGCGGCGGCCGCGTCCATTGCCGCCTGCAGCATCTCGCGCTCGGGCGAGTACCAGAAGCCGTAGTACACCATCTCCGCATACCGTGGCACGAGACCGTTCCGCAGGTGGAGTACCTCGCGGTCCATCGTGATCTGTTCGACCGCCTCGCGCGCCCGGTGCAGCACCGTGCCAGCCGGCGTCTCGTAAACGCCCCGGCTCTTGAGTCCCACGAAGCGGTTTTCCACCATGTCCACCCGGCCCACACCGTGCCGGCCCGCGATGCGGTTGAGCGTGGTCATTACGCCCAGCGGGTCGAGCCGGCGCCCGTTCACCGCCACCGGATCCCCGCGGCGGAATTCGACCTCGACGTACTCGGGCTCTGCCGGCGCCGCTTCGGGCGCCGCCGTCAGCTTGAACATGTCCGCCGGCGGCTCGGCCCAAGGGTCTTCGAGAATCCCTCCCTCATAGCTGATGTGCAGCAAGTTGCGGTCCATCGAGTACGGCTTCTCCGCCGTGGCCTCGACGGGGATCCCGTTTTTTCGGCAGTAGCGGATCATGTCTGGCCGACCCCGAAACTGGCGCCGGAACCGCTCGTCCCGCCATGGCGCGATCACCCGAATGTCCGGCTGCAACGCCATCGCAGTCAGCTCGAAGCGGACCTGGTCGTTCCCCTTGCCCGTCGCGCCGTGGGCAATCGCGTCGGCGCCGTTGTCGCGGGCGATTTCGACAAGGCGCTTGGCGATCAACGGACGAGCGATGGACGTGCCCAGAAGGTAGCCGGATTCATAGACAGCGGCCGCCCGCAGCATCGGGAACACGAAGTCGCGCGCAAATTCCTTGCGCAGGTCTTCGATGTAGACCTTGGAGGCGCCCGTCCGGCGGGCCTTCTCCTCGAGGCCGCTCAACTCCTCCTCCTGGCCGATGTCCGCACAGAAGGCGATCACCTCGGCGCGGTACGTCGTTTGAAGCCACTTGAGCAGGACCGAGGTGTCGAGCCCACCCGAATACGCCAGCACGATTTTCATCATGATCTCCTAGGAAAACCGCGCCTTGTATCCCGCGTCGCGCGCGGGCGCAAGCCCGACCGGCCGGACCGCCTCAATCGGGCAGCAGCGCGATCTGGTCCACCACCACCACCGGATGCCGGCTGCCCTGCACCCAGTACTGCCGGCCACGAATCCGCAGACGGCGATCCAGGAAACCTCGAAGTTGCGCATCGTTCCCGCGAAGGTAGCAGATCGTGTCCGCTCCGCCGCCATTCTCGTCCACCAGCTGATACCTCGACGGCCGGCCGAGCACCAAAACCGCGGCGCGGAGTCGGCCCTCGCGTTGAACGGTCGCGCCCTGGTTGTCCACCGGCGCCAGGCGGAGATCGTCGGGCGTGTAGAGCTGGGGCGGTGGCGGGGTGACGGCCACGGGCGGAGGCACCGCCGGCACCGGAGGCGGTGGAGGGGGAACGACAGCGGTCGTGGCGGGGGGCGGCGGACGCGGCGGGGACGAAGGGGAGGCGATGACGGGCGGTGGCTCGACCTTCGGAGTCGGCGGCTCGGGCAAGGCCACCATCGATCGGGCCACCCAGAGCGAGGAGCCTGGCGGAGGGGCGATCCGCAGCCACTCCCCGAATTCACCGCGCACCTGCACGGCGTCGCCCCGCCGCATCTCCCCCACCTTGCTGTAGTTGATGCCCGGACCGGCCCGGACGATCAGCTTCGAGGCCTCCACGCGGCCGCCCTGAACGAAATCCCGATGGACGTAAAGGTCGAACTCCGCGGGCGGGACGATCTCGATCCAGTCGTTCGTCGTCGAGCGGATCGACACTATCGCCGGCTCGTTCAATTGACCCACCACCTCAGCCTGCAGCGACGGGCGCGCCCGCACGTTGACTCGTTCGCCGCGGATGCGGCCCGCAGCCGGCTCCGCTCCCTCCGCCACCAGCACAGCTCCGACCGCCAGCCACCCCATAACCCGCAGAGCCTTCATCGGTTCCTCGTTCGCACCCTCGGGGGTCGCCAAACCACTATAGGTCCACGGCCCCGTGATTCAAAGCGCGGTCCTCAACTCAAGGCGCAGGCTCCGCGAGCGTGGCCCGGAAACGCGGACGTCGTGGGCCACGCGGTGCCCCGGCAGCCATACGATCCGGCCGCCGACCGTGACCACCGGCCACCCCGCCCGCCGGTCCAGCGGCACCTTGAGGTTGGTGAAAATGTCCCCCACTTTTGCGCGCCCCGGGGCCCCTAAGGGACGGTAGCGGTCGCCGGCCTTCCACGGCCGCGCCCGCAGGTGGCCACCGGCAATCGTCGAGGCATCCAGCCAGGCCACGGCAGGCAGCTGTCCCGGACCGGCCTGGCCACCGGGTTTCCATCCACGATCCCATCCCGCCCAGATCTCCCAGGGAGTCCCCACAAGCCGGGTGATCCCCGGCACCCGGAGCGTTTCAGGACGCCATTCCGGTGCCTGGGCCGTTTGCCTGGGCCGAAGCCACAGGCGTCCGCGCTGCCGGACGGCCTCCAGCCCGCCGGCCAGCGGTTCCGACCCGTCCCGGCCCCGCCGGATCAACGCACGGCATTTCTCCACCGTGGAGAACGACGGCGACGGAATCTGCCCGCCAATCCACTCCCGCAGGACCCGCCGCGCCATCGCGACGGACAGCCGGCACAACGGAGCCGCGCGAAGAGCGCCGCCCGGCGCCCGGCAACGGGCCAACGCGCGCCGGGCGCGCCGGGCAAGCTCTTCGTCCTCCCGCGCCAGAATCTCGGCGCTCCTGCACAACGCCGCGCGGACTCCCGGGCCGAACTCCCTCTCCAGCCATGGCAGCCAGCGGTGCCGAACCCGGTTCCGAGCCATACGGAGATTGCGGTTGGTGGCGTCAATGCGCCAACGAACCCCCGTCGCTCGAAGGAACTCCAGCACGTCCTTCCGCGAAACGCCCAACAGCGGCCGGATCAGCCGCAAGTCGCCCACCCAACCATCCGCCGCCATCACCGACAACCCCTCCGCCCCGGCCCCCCGCAGCAGCCGCAGAAGAACAGTCTCGGCCTGGTCGTCCGCCGTGTGGGCGACCGCAACGCGGTCCGCGCCGCAGCGCGCGGCAGCGCGCCGGAAAAACTCAAGCCGAGCGGCCCGCGCTGCGGCTTCAAGGGAGAGCCCTCGGCCCGCTCGCAGCCGGACGCGCTCAACGATGGCGTCCAACCCCAGCGTTGCCGACAGACGTCGCGTGAATTCCGCGTCGCGGTCGGCGCTGCGGCCTCGCAGTCCATGGTGCAGATGAGCTACGACCAGGCGTGGCCCCCACGGGCCTACGATCCGGACCAGCGCCAGCAACAGCGCCACGGAGTCTGGCCCGCCGCTCACGCCGACGAGGAGGGTGCGGCAGCCGGCGAGCAGATCATGCTCGCGAAGGGCGCGACGGACGGCCGAACACAGGCGTGGCTCCCGTGCCATTGGGCGGCGTGTCAGGAGCCGGCGACTGGCTCCAACCGCGCCTGCCCCTCCATGTAAGGGTGGAGGGCGGCGGGCAGTTCGACCGCTCCGTCCGCCTGCTGGTTGTTTTCCAGCAGCGCCACTAGCAGACGCGGCAGCGCAACGCCCGACCCGTTGAGGGTGTGGACGCACGCGAGGCGGCCGTCCTGGGTCCGGAAGCGGATGCCGGCACGCCGCGCCTGAAAATCTTCGAAGTTGCTGCAGGAGGAGACCTCCAGCCAGCCGTTGTGGCCCGGGGCCCACAGCTCGATGTCGTAGCACTTGGCGGCGGCGAAGCTGAGGTCACCCGTGCACAGCGAGACGACCCGGTAAGGCAGCTCCAGGCGGCGCAACACGGCCTCGGCGTGGCTGACGAGGAGTTCCAGCTCCTCGTAGGAGCGGCCGGGTTCCGCGAACCGCACGAGTTCAACCTTGTCGAACTGGTGGACGCGGATCAGGCCGCGGGTGTCGCGTCCCGCCGCGCCGGCCTCCCGTCGGAAGCAGGGGGAGTACGCGGTAAGGCAGATGGGGAGGGGGACGGAGATGACCTCTTCCCGATACAGGTTGGTCAGCGGCACCTCGGCGGTGGGAATGAGGTACAGGTCCTCGTCGGCCAGCCGGTACATGTCGTCGGCCAGCCGGGGCAGCTGGCCGGTGCCGGTCATCGCCGCCGACGTGACCAGGTAGGGCGGCGCGACCTCGACGTAGCCGTGTTCACGGGTGTGGATGTCGAGCATGAACCGGATGAGCGCGCGACGCAACCGCGCGCCGACGCCCCGAAAAAGGGGGAAACCGGCGCCCGACATTCTCGCGGCGCGGGGAAGGTCGAAGAGGCCCAGGCGCTCGCCAATCTCCCAGTGGGGACGGGGATCGTAGGGAAATGCGCGAGGCGTCCCCCAGGTTCGCACGACCACGTTGTCGGCGGCCGATCGCCCCACCGGCGTCGAGGCATGGGGCACGTTGGGCAGGAGGAGGAGCCGGCGGTCGCGGTCCGCCTCGAGAGTTCGCAAACGCTCCTCGAGCGCAGCGATCTCCTCGCCGATCCGTCGCACCTCGGCCTGGGCCGCGGCGGTATCGGCCCCCTGGGCGCGCAGCCGACCGATCTCCTTGGACCGGCTGTTCCGGAGGCCCTTGAGACGCTCGACCTCCGTCACGGCGGCGCGCCAGGCCCGGTCGGTTTCGAGCAGGCCATCCAGATCGAAGTCGCAGCCGCGTTGCTCGAGCGCCGTTCGGACGATGTCGGGATGTTCGCGAACAAACTTGATGTCCAGCATGCCATGCTCCCGGCCGGCCACCGCCAGCCGCGTTCGAGGATCATACCCGGTATGCCCCGACCCGGCCAGCCACCGCGTGCGAGAAGGGACAGAGCTCCGATCGACGGCAGGAACGGACCGCACGTGGATGCTGTACCGGCGTGTGGAGACCATTCAGGATCGAACCGTTTATGTTATGCTTCGAACCAGCGCCGCGGGCGCGTGGTGGACGGACGACCATGACAGACGATGAGCTGCGGCAAATCTGTTTCCAGGCCCTGTTGGAACACTCGCTTGACAACATCTACTTCAAGGATCGCGACAGCCGCTTCCTGCTGGTCAGCCGCCGGATGGCCGAATGGTTTGGCCGATCCGAGCCGTCGGAGCTGGTTGGCCTGACGGACGCCGACCTGTTCGCGCCCGAGCACGCCCGAGAGGCCCTCGCCGATGAACAGGCCCTTCTTCGGGGCGAGACATCCATCGTCTGCAAGGAAGAACGCGAGACTTGGCCGGATGGGCGCGAAACGTGGGTTTCCACCGTCAAACGCCCGCTGTTCGACCTGCAGGGCCGCGTCATGGGCACGTTCGGCATCTCCCGCGACATCACCGAACCGCGCCGGGCACGGGCACGGGCCGAGGGGTGCGCGCGGCAATTCGCCGAGCTGGTGGACATTGTCAACCGGAGCCCCGCCGTGGTGTTCGAATGGGGACCCGGGCCGGACTGGTCCATTCTGTACGTCAGCGACAACGTCATCCAGTTGGGTTGCGACCCCAATTGGCTGCGTAGCCAACGGATCCCCTATGCCTCGCTGATTCACCCGGAGGACATCCAGGGCGTTCGCGAGAACATGGAGGCGGTGCTTGCGGCCGGCCAGGAACATTACGAACTGATCTACCGGCTGGTGCCGCCGGATGGGCGGGTGCGCCATCTGGAGGAACTTGGCGTCGTCCGACGCGATGCGGAAGGGCATGTGCTGGGATTCCAGGGGCTGGTGCTCGACGTGACCCGCCGTCACCAGGCCGAGGCCGAGTTGCAGAGGTATCGCGAGCGGTTGGAGCAGATGGTGGAGGAACGGACGCGCGACCTCCGGATCGTCAACGAGCGCCTTCAGCAGGAAAACGCCCGCCGGCAGCGATCGGAAACCGCGCTGGCCGAGAGCGAACAGCGCTACCGCCGTCTCCTTGAAACCGTCACAGACTATGTGTACACCGTGGAGGTCCTCAACGGGCGGCCCGTCGCCACCCATCATGGGCCGGGCTGCCGTGCTGTGACCGGATACGAACCGACGGAGTACGACGCCAATCCCTTTCTCTGGTTTGAGATGATCGTGCCGGAGGACCGTCCGTTGGTCCTTGAACAGGCTCGACGGGTTCTGTCCGACGGCGTCGCGCCGCCGGTGGAGCACCGCCTGGTGCGAAAGGACGGAACGGTCCGATGGGTTCGCAGCTCCGTCTCGCCCCGCCGCGATCCGGAGGGCCGGATTCTCGGCTACGACGGGTTGGTGAAGGATATCACCGAATCGCGCCAGGAACGGGAGGCGCGGATCCGCGCGGAGATCGACGCGATGGAGGCGCGACAGCGAGAGGCCATGGAGCGGGCGGATCGCCTAAGTTCACTGGGCCTCCTCGCCGCGGGCGTCGCCCACGAAATCAACAATCCTCTTCAGGGGATGCTCGGTCATCTCGACGCCGTTCGCCGGGCCCTCCCGCCGGATTTCCCACGAACCCGCAACCTTGAAATGGTCGAGCGTGGCATCGAGAGCATCGCCGGCTTGGTGCAGCGGCTCTTGTGGGTGGGCGGGCCCGGCGACCGCGACGAGGGCGCCTGCGCACTGGCCGACGCCATCGCTTACGTGACGGAGCTGCTCTCGGCACAGTTCCAGCGGCGCAACGTGATGATCGCCGTCGAGGCCCGCGCCCTCCATGTGCAGATCGCCGTGCCGCGGCGCGAGGTAATCCAAGTGCTGATGAACCTCCTGATGAACGCGCGCGACGCGATGCCGGAGGGCGGAACGGTTCGGATCGAAACGGACGTCGATGGGGAAGTGTTGGTGCTGACTGTGTCCGACACGGGTCCCGGCATTCCGGCCGATGTCCTTCCGCGGCTGTTTACGCCGTTCTTCACCACCAAGGGACCGAAGGGCACCGGCCTGGGGCTGAGTGTCGTCGAGGCGATCGTCCGAAACCGCGGGGGGACCGTCGTCGCCCGCAACGCGCCCGAGGGTGGGGCGGTCTTCGAGATCCGTCTCCCGTTGACGCATCCCGCCCGACAAGGAGAAGCACGGTGAAGGCGCATGTCATGGTCGTGGACGACGATGAACTGGTGCGCAGCGGGATGGCCGGCAGCCTTGAAGAGCTTGGCTGGCGTGTGTCGACGGCGGCCACCGGCGAGGAAGCAATGGCCCTGATGGCCTCCGATCCGGCCGACATCGTTCTCACGGATCTGGTGCTTGGCCCCGAGGACGGCATTGCCCTGTTGCGGCGGTTGCGCGAGGCCTACCCCTCTACGCCGGTGCTCGTGATCACGGGACACGGCACCGCCGCCAACGCCATCGAGTCCCTTCGGCAGGGCGCCGCCGATTATCTGCAAAAACCTGTACGGGCCGAGGACATCGACCGGCGACTGGACACGGTGCTGGCCGCCCATCGGTTGCGGGCTCGCATCGAATCCGAGCGGGAAACGGCGCGACAGGAGGCCGAGTCGCGGGAATTGCGCACCCTGCGTGCCGACCGTTTCGAATCCGCCTTGCGTTTCGCTAAGGGATTGGCCGAGGAGTTGTCCCCGCTGCTGGAGTGCGCCGTGACGGAGGGGCTGCCCCCGGAGCGCAGGGCCGCGGTCGAGCGGGCCGCTCAGCGGATTCGGGACCTTGTCGCCCTGACCGCGGATGCGCCGGCCGACCCCAAGCCCTTCAACCTGAACGACGTCGTGGCCGCCGCCCTGGACGCACCCAGCGTGCACGAAGCGCGGGACCGTCGCCCCGACCTGCTATTCGAAGCCCATCTCCACGAAGAGCCGGTTCCGGTCCGCGGGCAGCCCGCAGTGCTGCGCGCTGTCCTGGTGGTCCTATTTCCCTCCATGATTCGTGCATGTCCGCCGGGCGGGCGTCTGACGCTGGCCACGGGCCGCGAGGAACACAAGGAGCCCTGGGGACATTTCATCCGAGGACCGAGCGGGGCATATGGCGTGCTGCGTCTGTTCACCTCCGTCCGGGCCGGCGCGGAAGAGATCGATCGGATGTTCGAGCCGTATGCCGCCCGGCAGATCCTTTCGGGGCACGGGCTCGCCATGCCGCTGCTGCTGCGATGCATACGGGTGCATCGCGGTTTGACCCTCGTGCGGACGAGCCCCTCGCCAGCCGGCACAGATCTCCGCCTCCTCTTTCCGCTCGACGCCGTGACGGCCGGGGGATCACCCCGTCCAAGCAGCGGCGACGGCCTGCGGATACTGGTGGTGGACGACACCCCGGCCCATCGTGCCGACGCCGTCGCGCTGTTCAAGGAACTAGGCTGCCACGTGGACGAAGCCGCCGACTCCGCCTCGGCAATCCGCCGGATGGACGAAGCGGCCGACCGCGGGCAGCCCTACAACGTGGCCCTGGTGGACTTGGTGTTGGGGGAACCCACCGACGGCGTCGACCTGGCGCGCCAGATTGTCTCCAGTCACCCGGGAATCGCCGTTCTCCTGTGCGGGGGGTTCGCGGATCTCGGTCGGATTGCGGAGGGCCGAAGCGTGGGCGTTCTCGATTATCTGCAGAAACCCATCGAAAAGGATGTTTTGGCCCGCGCGCTGGAACAGTTGCGACACCGCCCAGCGCCGCCCGCTTCGGAGGCCATCGGCGGCTGACCGCGGTTTCGGCCCGGCACCGGCGTTGCCATTACCATGCCGTGTCAATCACGGCCGCGCCGAGCACTTCGTTGCCTCTGTACAGCACGGCGAACTGGCCGGGCGCGATCGCGAACTGCGGCTCGTCGAACGTGATCTCGAGCGCGTCGTCGCCGACTGCCCGGGCGATTGCGGGGGCTGGCTCGTGGCGGACGCGCACGCGGCAGCTTGCCCGAAACTCAGGCGCTGGTGGCCGTTCCCAAGCGATCCAGTTGGGGTTAACGGCGCGCAGCCGCCGGCCCCCTGCTTCGTCCCGTCGTCCCACCACCACACGGTTCTTTTCGGCGTCAAGGCCGATGACATACCAAGGCTCGCCGGCGCCACCGATCCCGAGCCCCTTGCGCTGTCCGACCGTGTAGAACGGCAGACCGCGATGGCGACCGAGCACGCGGCCCTCCCGGTCCGTGATATCGCCCGGCGTGGCCTCGCCGGGCTGAAACAGCACATCGTAGCCTCCCTCTAGGAAATCCTGGCTCTCGGTCAGCTTGGCAAAATCCTCGAAGCCTGCGTCGCAGGCCAGACGGCGGACCTCGCGTTTTTCAAGGCCGCCCAGCGGCAGACGCAGAACATCAAGCTGAGCTGGCGTGAGGCCAGCCAGAAAATACGACTGGTCCTTCGAGATGTCGGCCGCCCGAAACAGCCGGATGCGCCCCGTGACCGTGTCCCGGATCCGTCGGGCATAATGGCCGGTGGCGAACGCCTCGAACCGGAGCCCCTGGGATCGAGCACGTTCGAGCAGACGGTCCAGTTTGATCCGGCGATTGCACCGCACACAGGGATTCGGCGTGCGGCCGGCGAGGTACTCCTGCCGGGCGTACTCGAGCACCTCCCTTGCGTAGTCGTCCGCCAGCGGCACTTCGAGAAACTCGATTCCGAGGCGATCGGTAAAGGCGCGCAAACGCGCGACATCCTCGAGCTCCCCCGGTCCGAAACAGGCCGGCCGGCCGCCGGTGATCGATGGGGTCCGGCCGTCCCAGACCCGCATGGTCAGACCTAGCACCTCGAAGCCGGCGTGCTTCAGGAGGATAGCGGTGACCGACGAATCCACCCCCCCGCTCAACCCCACGGCCACACGGGCCCCGGGCCGCAACCCCTCCATGGCCTGCATTACCGACTCGGGCACGGATATCATCTCAGGGTGGAATCTAAAAGGCCCGGCCCCCAGGCGCAAGGATCGCGTTGCCGTAGCCCTAGGTACAGAAATGCGTACTCATTTCGCCATCGTACTGACTATCTGCATGTTAAAAGTACCTGTCCCCATTTTTACGAGGTCCGGTTAGCGATGAACAGAGGCGGGCGGGCCAACGTCTCCCTTGGCTCAAGCCGGAGCCCCGGTCCGTCAAGCCCGGCACAAAATTCGACAGCAGGAGTCCGGTCCCAACCTGCCGATGTCATACTTGTTGATGACGTGCGTATTATGAGATCTGCGGCTCGTGCCTGTCCCTAGGATATGGTTTGTCGAGTAGCCGGCACCGACAGCACAGCGTCAGGGTGGGAGTCTGGTTAGGCTCGCGGCAGTCCCGCAAGTGACGTAGGGTGAATAAGGACGACGCCTTTCGCGTCGGAAACATCGGACGCGCGGTGAGTTCGCGGCTGGACCAAGCCCGGGCCGGCGACATCGAGGCATTCACGGAGCTGTTCGAGCCCCTGCGACCCGCGATCCTAGCAGTCGCCCGCCGGCTGGTCGGCGAACCCGACGCCGAGGATGTCGTGATGGATACGTTTCTGCGGGGTTGGAAAGCACTGCCCGGGTATCGGCGCCATGCCTCCCTGAAGACCTGGCTCATTCGGATCGCGCGCAATGCGTGCCTTGACCGGCTCCGGTTGCGGAGGGGGGAACCTCTCAGATGGAGCCTCCAGCCTCGCGATGAGCAAGACGACTGCCGTTCCACCCCCGTGGAGGAGACGCTTGACTTCACCGACCCCACCATCCCCGCCCCAGACGAGAATGTCGCGACGAAAGACTCGGCGGCGATGCTGCGCGCCGCCCTGGGCCGACTCGATCGCGACCACAGGGACGCGCTTCTGCTGCGGTTCGTGGACGAGTTGAGTTATGCGGACATCGCCGCTGCGTTGGGTGTGCCGATCGGCACAGTCATGTCTCGCCTGTTCAACGGAAAGCGCAAGCTGCGAGGGATTCTCGCCGAAATGGACCCCATGATTTCGTCCGAATGAACCGGCATCCCATCCCGTGGAGCGCGCTGCGTCCCCCGAAGCCCCGCCCGGCGGACGAGTTTTGGGCGGAGTTTCGACAGCGAATTGTCGGCGTGCCCCGCGATCCGCCGGCGGCCGCGACCGCGTTGCCCGCATGGACTGCCGCCGGCGCCATTGCGGCGGCCGTCCTTGTACTCCTCGGGCTGTGGCCCAACGCCACGCGGCCGGCCGCAGCCGGCCTGATCTTGGAGTCGCTCGACGTCCCCGCCGACCACCGGGGCGTGCTTGTCTTGCAAGACGCGGCAGTGCCGGGGGTAGTGGTGATCATTGACGGGCTTCAGGCGGCCGACGAACAAGGAGAAGGGGGACCATGACTCGGTGTCTTGCCGCGCGGTGGGCCGTGCTCTGCCTGTTCCCTCTGGCGGCACGGGCGGCGGAACTGGACGTGCGGGTGATCGCTGCCTCCACGGCCGGTCAGCAGGTGGACGCCTCCCTGCGGGACATCGAGCCGCTCCTCCGCCGGCATCTGAACTTCACAAGTTTCGAACTGGTGAAGCGCGGCACAATCCGCCTGCCGTCGGAGGGCCGGCCGCTGGCCCTCGGCGACGTGGCGATCCGTTGCCTAGGGGGGCAGGAGCGTCTGGCGATCACCATCGAGCAGTCCGGCCGCGTCGTGGTGCAGACGCAGACCTCACTCCGTCACAGACACCCGCTGGTGTTCTCGGGCCTGCCGGGCCCGCGCGGTACGTTGCTGATCGCACTGCTGCTGCGGTGACGGCGCCCGCCGTCACGCGCCGGCGCGCAGCCGTGCGGTCGCCTCCGCCACCGGCATGACGGTCTCCTCGCCCGTCGCCATATTCTTGAGTCGGCAGGCCGCGGCGGCCAGCTCGTCGTCACCGCGCACCGCGACCCAAACGGCACGGCTGCGATCGGCTGCGCGCATCTGGGCCTTGACGCTCCGTCCGGCGAGGTCCAACCCGCAGGCCACGCCACCGCGTCGAAGCTCCTGCGCCCACACCAAATTTTCCTCCCGGGCTCGATCGCCGACCGCCACCAGCCAGACGGTCGGCCGGCGGGCAAACCGTTCGGCGTCGCCGCCGCTTAGCGCCAAGATCACCCGCTCCAAACCGACAGCGAACCCGACGCCCTCGACCACGCCCCCGTCGATTTCGATCCGATACCTTCCGCCGCCCGCCACGGCATCCTGCGCCCCCAGCGCCGGATGCGTCGCCTCCCAAATCGTGTGCTCGTAATAGTCGAGCCCCCGGATCAGCCGCGCGTCCGTTTCGGCCGGCACGCCCAGACGCTTCAACAAACGCGACACCTCCTCCAGATACCCCCGCGATTCCGCCGACATGAAGCCGGTCATCGGCGGCAGCCTCTCGACCACCGTTCGGCATCCCGCCACCTTGCAGTCAAGAATCCGCAGCGGATGCGTGCTCCGCCGCCGCTGGCATTCCGCGCACAGCTCCGCCTCGTGCGGCTCCAGGGTCCGCAGCAGCCCCTCCCGCACGGACGGGTGATCCGCGGACCTCCCGCGGGTAAAGACACGAATCTTCACGCCGCCCAGGCCCCACCGCTCGAACAAATGGGCCATCAGGGCCACGCACTCGGCGTCCGCCATCGGCGAAGGCGGCCCCAGCAACTCCACTCCCACCTGGTGGAACTGGCGGCGCCGGCCGGCCTGGGGACGTTCGGCGCGGAACATCGGCCCCATGTAGAACACCCGCTCGCCCGCCGCCGCGCCGAGTCGAAGCAACGCGCGGATCACCCCCGCCGTTCCCTCGGGCCGCAGCGACACCAGCCGGCCTCCGCGGTCCTCAAAGCTGAACATCTCCTTCTGCACGACGTCCGTCCCCTCCCCGAGCGCACGGGCGAACACCGAGGTGCGTTCGAGAATGGGGGTTCGGATCTCCCGGACGCCGTAGCACGAGAACACCTCCCTAGCCCCCTCCTCCACCGCGTGCCACAACTCGCTCTCGGGGCTGAACAGGTCCGCCATCCCCGGCAAGGGGGCCCACTCGCCGGAGCTCATTCGACTACCGGACCGTGATGGTCCGCCGAAGAATCCGGCCGGGCTTGAATTTGACCACCTTGCGCTGCGGGATGACGACGGTCTGTTCCGGCTTCTTCGGATTGCGGCCGACGCGCGGCTTGTGTTCCCGAATGCAGAACACGCCGAAATTACGGAACTCGACCGATTCTCCCCGCTGGAGCGCCTCCACAATGCACTCCAAGGCCTTCTGAAGAATCCGGGCGATGTCCTGCTGCCGTACGTCCACCACCTCGGCGATGCGAAGAACAATGTCGCGCTTCGTCATTGTGCACCTCAGGACGGCTCCGCAGCCGTTCGCCACGCGCACCTCGGAACCCGCGCGCATTAGACCACAGGGCCCCTCCGCATGCCAGTCGGAATTGGGGGACCACGCGATCTCCTTCGCCCTGCCCCACCGGGGATCCGCCCGGAACGCCCAGGCCCATCGAAGCCGCCGTGACGTATCGTACAAGGCTTGGAACATCGCCTTCGCAGGTTGTCCAATCGTTGGAATCGCGCCGGAGCCCGGCCGCTCTCGACCAGTAGGTGGCGGGACCGCCTTGCGCGGACGAGCCACCGTGCCGGCAGGCGGCGAACCGCTTGCAATGGTCCATCAAAGTCCCTATCTCTCCCCGCGCATGAAAATTCGCCGCGGGTTCTGGGCGCTCGTAACGGCGACGATGACGATCGGGGCCTCGTCCGCTTTCGCGGGCACCGGGCGCGGCGCCAAGCTCGCCGAATCGCTGGCCGGCCGCGGCTGGTCCGACGACCTGAGCGTGGCGGCGATCGCGGCGCTGCCGGTGGTCGAATTGCGTGGCGCCGTGCCGGTCGGGATCCTGTACTTCAAGATGCCCTGGTGGAGGGCGTTGGCGGTGTCGGTGGCGGGCAACCTCGCTCCGATCCCCGTGCTGCTGCTGTTGCTGGAGCCGTTGGCCCGGATCGCGCGGAAAAGTCGCCGGGGGGAGCGGCTCGTGGAGTGGCTGTTCGCCCGCGCACGACGGAAAACGGCGGACATTCAGAAGTACGAACGCCTCGGCCTGGCGATTTTCGTCGCCATCCCGCTGCCGGCCACCGGGGCGTGGACGGGCGCTATCGCGGCGGTGTTGCTGGGGATGAACCCCTGCACGTCGTTCGGCGCGATCGCGCTCGGTGTGCTGGGCGCCGGCACCATCGTGACGGTCTTGACGCTCCTGGGCTGGATCGGCGCGGCGGTGGCCACGACGGCGTTGCTGGGGCTGGCCGCGGCCGCGGCGCGCCGCCGGGGCCGGTCGGCCCCCCACGAACGCCTCCGCGGGTTAAAGGCAGACGCATCATCGTGAGCGTCGGGCCCACGGTCCAGATCGTCGGTGGGGGACTAGCCGGCTGTGAGGCCGCATGGCAGCTCGCGCGGCGGGGCGTGCGGGTTCGTCTAATCGAGATGCGCCCGCGGTGCTCGACGGGCGCCCATTCGACTGACCGGCTGGCCGAGCTGATCTGCTCGAATTCCCTCGGCTCGGCCCTGCCCGACCGCGCCTCGGGCATGTTGATCGGCGAACTCCGCCGATGCGGTTCGCTGTTGTTGTCGATCGCCGAACGCTGCGCGGTGCCGGCGGGCGATGCGTTGGCCGTGGACCGGCAGTCCTTTGCCGAGGAAGTGACGCGGGCGATCTCCTCCATCCCGGACGTCGAGATTCTCCGTGAGGAGGCGACCGGGCTGCCGGATCCGCCGGCCATCGTGGCCAGTGGCCCGCTGACCTCGCCGGCCCTGGCGGCGGCCCTGACGGCGGTCACGGGCGAGGAGCATCTGTTCTTTTACGACGCGATCGCGCCGGTCGTGGACGGGGAGACGCTGGACCGTGCTGTCGTCTTCAGCGCCTCGCGCCGCGGGCGGGGCGAGCTGCCCGAAGGCGATTACCTCAACTGCCCCTTTATGCGCGAGGAGTACGAGCGCTTTATCGACGCGCTAGTGTCGGCCGAGCGCGCGCCGCTGCGCGAGTTCGAGCGCGCGATCGACGGGGGCGTCCGCGCCGGGCCGGGCCCGTTTTTCGAGGGCTGCCTGCCGCTCGAGGTGCTCGCCGCCCGCGGACGAGAGGCGCCGGCATTCGGCCCACTGCGTCCGGTCGGCCTGCGGGATCCGCGAACCGGCCGTCGACCCTACGCGGCGCTCCAACTGCGGCGGGAGGACGCCGCCGGCACGCGGTTCAACCTCGTCGGCTGTCAGACCAACCTGCGCCCCGCCGAGCAGGAACGAGTGTTCCGGCTCGTGCCGGGGCTGGAGAGGGCGCGGTTTGTGCGGTTCGGCCAAATGCATCGCAACACGTTCGTCTGCGGCCCGAAGGTGGTCGGACGGACGTTGGAGATGAAGGCGCGGCCGGGCGTCTGGATCGCAGGGCAACTGGCCGGCGTGGAGGGCTACCTGGGCAACATCGCAACCGGCCTGGCGGCGGCCTGGGATGTGGCTCGTCATTTGCGCGGGGAACCGCCGGCCCTATGGCCCGCCGAGACGATGATTGGCGCCCTACTGGCGGCGGTCGCCGGATCGGATCCAGACACCTTTCAGCCGATCAAGGCTTCGCTCGGGCTGCTGCCGCCGCTGCCGAATCCGCCGGCGGGCCGGCCCGAGCGGTCGCGTCTGCTGACCGAGCGGGGCCGGGCGGCACTGGAGGAGTTTCTGGCCGACCGCGATCGGACGTAGAGCTCCGCTGCCGAGAGGGCGCGGGCAGCGCGAGCCAGAGCGCCTCACCGGCGGCCTCGACGGCGGCGGGGGCGGAGCGACACCGCCGCAACGCGCGAAGGAATGCGCCAAACGAGCGCGGCGGCAGGCGGCCGCAGGGAACCATGGCGTGGCCGGATTCGCGCCACGGCGCGGCCAGCGACTCCGGAACCACGGCGGCCATTTGTACGCGTCCGACGGACTTCGGCGAGTCAGGCATTTCGACGATCGCCAATTGGCCGCGGGTCAGCAAACGGACCGGCGCGGCGATTTTCACGGCGGAGCCGATCATCGCCGCGCGGCCACCCGTTACGGCAAAATCCGCTAGCCATCGGGCGACCTCGGGCGACGGCGATGGGTTCCAGACCGGCTGGACAATGACCACGAGCAGCGAGTGGGTGACCACGGCCACGGCCGCGAACGTCGCCGCATGGGCCGGCGTCCAATCGCCCCGTGACGCGCGGTGGGCAAGGGCGGCGACCGCGGCCAGCAGGACGCCTGCCCACAGCGCCCGGGGGCCGAGCCACACGGCGGTCGCCGCTAGGCCGAGGGCCGTGGCGGCGGCCGCGGCCAGAAGGGCGCGCTGCCACCTCCCCCACCGTGCCGCCTCCGCCGGATCACGGGCCAACCGGAGCAGCCAGCCCGCCGCGGCTCCACATGCCACTGGATACGCCGGAAAGAGGTACCGCAGTCGCACCAGGTTTGCGACGGAAAAGGCCAGCCATAGCGCGCCGGTCCAGGCGGCGGCCCATCCGACCACTGCCCGGTCGGCGGAGGTCGTCGCCCGCCATTGGTCGCGCAGACGGCGGGCGTTCAACGCCAGCAGGGCGCTCCAGGGGAGGAAATCGCGCATCAGGGTCAGTGCATAGATCGGCGCGTTAAACCAACGGCGGGTCGCCACGCCGGTGAAACGGGAGCCGATCTGGTCCTCGAAAAAGCCGGCCAGGGCGGCCGGGCCATGCCGTGTCCACATGGCGATGTACCACGCCCCCCCCATGACCAGCGCGGTCAGCACCCATCGCAGATCGAACACCTGCCCCCAGCGCGGCCGGTCCCGGCGCGCGAGCATCCAGACCGCCGCCAACACGGGCGGTCCCAGACCCCACAGCCCTTTGCCCGCCATCGCCAACGCGGCCCCGCCGAAGGCGGCCAGCCCCCGAAGCGGGCCGAACCGGTGGTGAAGGAGCATTTCGCCGAACCCCCACAGGCTCGTGGCCAGGCACAACGAGGCGACGATGTCCGGCGTCGCCCGCACAGTAAGGTTGAAGAACTGCGTGTTGGCCGCGAGCATCGCGACGGCGACCAGACCGGCGTCGTCGGTCCCACCCATGGAACGGCCAAGCGCGAACGCCACCCACAGCAACGTCACGCCGGCGAGCAGGAACGGGAGGCGCGACGACCACAAATTCACCCCGAACAAGGCGTGGCCGCCCAGCACCATCCAGTAGGGAAGCACGGGTTTGTTGAACCGCGGTGATCCATCTGCCCACCGGGGGGTGAGGAGGTCGCCGACTTCCCGCATCTTCAGGGCGGAATCGGTGTAGTAGCGCTCGTCGCCGCGCCAGACAGACGGCAACGGGAGCGCAGCGCCGTAGAGCAGCAGACAGAGACCCGCGATCGCGATCACCGTCCGTCGAGGGCGACGTTCGGCCTCGCCCGTCTCGCCGACCGTCACAAACCGGTCCTCCGGGCGGTCCCTGCAGGGGCTGAAAACGGCGAAGGGCTCATGTCACGCGCCGCTCGATCGTCGCGCGGATGCCGGTAAGGATCTCGTACGGAATGGTCCGGCACAACGTCGCCAGTTCGTCGGCCCAGATCTCCTGGTTGCCCTGCCGTCCGATCAGCACCACCTCGTCGCCGGGTGCCACGGCCCCGTAAAGGCCGACGTCGGCGACCAGCCAGTTCATGCTCACGCGGCCGACGACGCGACAGCGCCGCCCGCCGATCAGCACGTGCGCGCGGTTGCTGAGCGAGCGGAGATAGCCGTCGGCGTAGCCGGCGCCGACGACGGCCAGCGTGGTGGCCGCCGGCGTGGTGTAGGTGCCGTAGTACCCCACCGGCGTGCCGGCCGGCACACAACGCACCTGGGCGACTCGGGCCTTCCACTGGAGGACCGGCCGGGTGACGACCCGGCCGGCGGGGTCGGACGCACCGTAGCCGTAGACGGCGATGCCGGGTCGGACCCCCTCGAAATCCCATTCCGGATGCAGCAGCATGCCGCGGCTGCCCGAGACGTGGCGGAACAGCCGCCGGCCGGCCATTTCCTGCGCCGCGGCGGCCACCACGAGAAACCGTTCGACCTGGACCCGCGCCGGATCCTCGGCGCCCGCCTCGACGCGCGCAAAATGGGTGCAAATGCCCTCGATGCGCAAGCCGGGTTCGTCGAAGAGCGGGCGGATCGCCTCGGCCGCGCCGGCCCAGTCGAAGCCGAGCCGTCCCATGCCGGTGTCGATCTTCAAGTGAACGGGCAACGGACGTTTTTGCCGCCGCGCGGCGGCGGCCAGGCTGCGGCCATGGTCGAGGTCCACGACGCACGGAATGCCGCGGTGTCGGGTAACGAGGTCGAGCTCCTCCGGCCGGACGGGCCCGAGGATGACGATGTTGGCGCGGGGCGCGGCTCGCCGGACGGCATCGAGCTCCTCGGCATGGGCGACGGCGAACCACCGGATCCCGACGCCGGCGGCGATCCGGGCGACGGCGGTGGCGCCATGGCCGTAGGCGTCGGCCTTGACGACCACGACGATCTCGCAGCCCCCGGAGAGCGCAGAGCGAAGCGCGCGCAGGTTGTCGCGCAGGACGGACGAATCCACCTCCAGCCAGCAGAGAGCCATGCGCGGGGTCACCTTCGGGAGACGCGGCCGGCGCCATTGCAGGATTTGCACAGCGAGGCCCCGGCGCCGCGGCAGGCCGCGCACGGGGCGCCGCGGTACTGGCCGCTACCGCCGCAGCGCGTGCACAGAACGATACCGTCGCCCTGGCATTTGCTGCATGTCGTTCCCTCCCCCGTGCCGCGGCAGGAGGAGCAAATCTCCTGGCCCGCCCCCTGACAACCGGCGCAGGGAACGAACCCCTTGCCCTGGCACTCGACGCACGTTCGCTTACCGGTGGATTTGCAGGTCTCGCAGCGCATCTGCACGGCGGTGCCGCCGCGCGTTCCGCTGGAGCGCCCCCGCCCGTTGCAGTCGGGGCAGATTTCGATGCCGGAGGCGCAGTTCGCGTTCGGGCAAGGGAGCACTCCCGCGCCGTTGCACTGGGCGCAGGCGGAGGACCCGAACCCGCGGCAGCGTTCGCAGGAGGTGCCGAAGGCCTTGCGCACCGCCGACTGCTGGCGCGGCGTTAGGCCCTCCCACCGACCGGGCGGCAGCCAGATGCCGCGCGTTTCCTCGAGGCCGCGCTGCTGCTGTTCGGCGGCGTAGGCCTGCAGCGCCTGGGCCTCCTCTCGCAGAAGTTGGTCGTCCGGGACGCGCGCCGGCACGCGGCCGACGCCGTTGCAATACGCGCACTTTCCGCCGGCGACGGTCTGATCGATGACGTCGCCTTTCAGCGTCAATGCCTTCATCCGCCGGGTGCCGGTGCCCTTGCAGACGGGGCACGGCTGGTCGGCGGTCATGAGCTGACGGCGCGCCTCGCGAATGCTCCGGCCGAGGGCCACCCGGCTGCGGGCGGCCTCGGGGCCCTGGAGGGCCAGCATTGCGGCGGCGTTGCGGGCGTACAGGATCGCGGCCCACCAGACGCCCTGCTCGAAGGCGCGCTGAGCCGCGGAGACCTGCGCGGCGACGACGTCGTCCGGCACGGCCGAGTTCGTCACGGCGAGCGGGGCCGGCGGCGGCTCGGTTTGCGGCGCCGCGGGCGGCGGCGGCAGGGCGGCCCGGCAATGGCCGCAGCGCTCCTCGTCCCCCTTCGCTTCATGACCGCAGGAAGGGCAGATGCGAAGCGCAGCCGCCACCACAAGAGCCACGGCGACCACCGCCACCGCAACTGGACAGCGAAGGGCGTGCATGTCGGTCTTTCCGGCTGGTCATCCCAGGGTCACAATACTATAGTGCCCCCGACCGTTAAGTAAATGGACGGTGCCAGGCATGAGGTGTCGTCACTTCAGAAGCGGGTGCGGCCAGACGACGGTCGAGTTCGTGACCGTGGCCGGGATGCTTCTGCTGGTCCTCGTGATGCTCGCGTTGCTGCTCTACACGTTTCGCGAGTACGGCGGCCGGGTGATGGACCTGGTCGGCTCGGAGTACCCGTGAGCGGGATTGCGGCAACGGGCCGTCCGAAGTAGGATAGAATCAGGGCGGAAGGCCAGGGGGTACGGCCATGAACAGCCGGCGAACACGGAAACGCGGCCAGGCGCTGACCGAGTACATCATCATCGTGGTGATCGTCGCGCTGGCGGCCATCGCGATCGTGGCGATCTTCAGCGACACGATCCGCGAAAAATTCGGCGGCGCGGTGGAGGAGTTGGGCGGCGACTCGGCCGCGAAGGATGCGGCGCTCGACGTCAGCTCCCACCAGTACCTGAGGGACCTCGACCGGGACGGTGCAGGCAACAGCCCGTAAGGCTGGCGCCGGCACGGAGGACGGCCCGGTGGCGCGTATTCGCCGTGGCCGGGGCGGACAGTCGCTGATCGAGTCGCTGATCGTGGTCTCGATCGGATGCCTGCTCTGTTTCGGCGTGTTTCAGGTGTCGCAGCTTTATGCGGCCAAGGCGGTGCTGTCGTACACCGCGGCCGCGGCGGCCCGGGCGCGGGGTGTCGGGTTCAACGACTTCATGGTTTACAAGGTCGTCCGGGCGGCGGCCATTCCTAACGCCGGCCGGATGACCGAGCCGGCCGTCCAGCGAGGCGGCGGTCTGGCGGCGGTCGTCGCCGACCCGCAGCCTGGCCGTGTCGGGCGCCTCTGGAATCTTGCGCTGCGCTCGGAGCCCGCGTCGCCGCAGTATCAAATCGAGCAGTCCCGCATTCCGCTCTACCTGGGCGCCACCCGCTGGGGCGACCTGCCGGCGATCCTCGACTACGAGAACTGGGACGACATCCGCTACACCGAGGGACCGGGCTCGTCCGAGCTGGTCCTTTCGGCGACCCGCCAGCGCTACGAGCTGCGATGGCCGTTTGTGCGCTCGTTCTATGCCGCCAACCGTGTGAACCTCGAGAGCGGCGTGGGGAGCGAATACGTCGTACGCGACAAGCACTATCCGCTCTACCTGCAGGAATGACCCTTGTGTTCCATCGTCGGCCGGCTCGCCGTGGCCAGACGTTGATCTACCTGCTGGCCATCGCGGTGATCGCCGCATTGGTGGTGCTGTGGAACTTCGACCTGCACAAGGTCCTCACCGTCAAGCTCCGCGCCCAGACGGCGGGCGACGCGGCGGCGCTGGCGGCGGCTCGCTGGCAGGGCATCACGCTGAACCTGATCGGCCATCTGAACGTCCTGCAGGCGGTGGCGATCAACGACGGCCTCGCCCGGGGACAAACGGACTTTCCCGAGGCGGAGTTGATCGGGGAGCTGGCCGCGCGGCTGTGTTACGTCGGTCCGATGACGGCGCTGGCGGCGGCGCAACTGGCCGCGAAAAACAACGGCATCTACAACAACCCCGAGTTCACGATGATCGTCGGCTCGCACGGCGCGCGGGTCATCCACGACTATCCAAATGATTTTCCCGTCCAGCCTTATACCAACCAGCCCTCGCCGCCGACCGCCTGGGACAACTACGGGACCATGCTCCAGACCCTCGCCGCGCAGGGCATCGCCGCGCTTCCCGAAAACATGCGCTTTTACGTGGACTATCGAGGCGACCACCTGCTCCTCAACCCAAGTTTCTACGACGCCGTCGCCTCGTCCGACTGGTGCTGGTTTTATCACCACGCGTACTCCCTGCTGCAGAGCTACACCAGTTGGCGCGATTGGGATCCCCTGCCGCTCATCCGCGAACCGCAGCCGGTCAACTCGGAGTTTTTCGGCCTCGGCCTGATGCGCATCGCCCGGCTGGATTCCCTCCCGATGCTCGGCGGCGGTTCGACCCGCGCGTTATTGGCGTTGCTGGAGGGCTTCGCCGGCCGCCCCCTGACCGACGCCGTCGCGCGTGTGTCGGCCCAATGGTACGCCTACGAGCCGGCGCAATGGCGCCCGTGGACAACGCTGATCCCCGACGGGTTTCCGTTCCGTGGCACCGTCAAGCCCGAATACGACTACGTCGGGGCCGATGCCGCCGTGCGCATCGAGACCACGACCGACCGCGCCACGCCGGGCGCCGCCGACCGCTGGGTGACGTGGAGCGCGGCCGCCAAACCCTTTGGCCATCTCGAGGGACCGGAGCGGCCGAACCGGTACGGGCTGGTGCTGCCCACCTTCCGGGAGGTGCGGCTGATCCCGGTCGACACCTCCACCGGCCCCGGCGGCGGCACCCGCCCGGGCTGGACGATCCACATCCGCGAGCACCTGCCGCCTTACGTCGCCCAGGGGCTCGACGCCCTCGTGCCCGGCTGCTGGTATTGCAACCAACTGCGGGTCTGGGAAATGAGTTCGTTCCGGCAGGCCGGTCTGGACTGGCTGGTGGACAACAGCCATCGCTGCCACGTCCGCGGCGGTCCCGGCCGCGGCAGCGGCGGCACCCGACGGGGACATTGACGCCATGCCCCCGCCCCTCCGTTCGCGACGCCGCGCCGGCCAGGCTCTGATCGAGCTGATCGTCGCCCTCGTGGCGGTTCTCGCCATTGTTGCGGGGCTGATCCAGATCGGCCGCCTCTCGTTGCGCCACCTCGACACCCTCCACGAAGCCCGTGGCCTCGTCGCGCAATACGCAATGAGCGACACTTACCAGTCCATGCTGCCCAGCGGTCGGTGGATCCAGGACTGGACCGAGGGGCGTGACCGTCGGCGCTATTCGCGCGACGACAGCGCCCTGATCGGGTCGAGCCACGGATTGCGCCAGTTCGTACTGCCCGTCGCTCGCACCGACGAACTGGCGCAGCGGATCCCGAACAACCGTCTGAGCCGGCTGCAGTACGCCGAACAACCGATCGAGGAATTTGACCTGGTTCGGGCAACGGCCGAAAGCCGGCCGATCCCGCTGCTGCCCGTCGCCCGACATCTGCTGTACCGGGCCGATACCATCCGGGTGGAAGCCGAGTCCGTCCTGGTCTGGACCAAGGGCATCGAATGACGCCCGCGCGCCGGACGCTCC
Organism: uncultured bacterium; assembly: GCA_937139365.1. Taxonomy (GTDB): domain Bacteria; phylum Verrucomicrobiota; class Kiritimatiellia; order PWTM01; family PWTM01; genus CAACVY01. The sequence continues at coordinate 65,532 of CAKZPT010000090.1, forward strand.
CATTGGCCGTCGCCGCCCTGGGGCTGCTTGGAGGATCCGCCCTGGCGCGGGTGTTCTGGGTGCGGGAGGGGGTGCCGCACGGGCCGACCAGCGTCGGCCAGCCGGGTTGGAACCCTGCCCACATCGCCCGTCTGGAGATCAATGGGGGCACGGCCGATCTGGAGGTCATCGGCTGCCAGCTTCCCCCGCCGGATGCCGAGCGGCTGCTGCTGACGGCCTATCGCGCGGCCGGCGGCTCCGCGTGGGGCGGCCATGGCCTGCACCTGGGCTGGGGCCTCGCCTTTGCCGGCGGACGGGTGATCCGCTGGCTGATTTTTTCCGTGGACCGGCCCGGTGAATGCGTGGTCGTACGACTGACCCAGACGCGGGAGGAGTTTCTCGCCTCGGCCCGCCCGCCGGAGCGAAGTCGCCTCGAGGCGCTGCCCCCCCTGCCCTCCGTCGCCTCGATGCGCCTCCACGCGGCGGATCTAACCCACGAGGCCGCGGCGGAGGTCGCAGACGTCCCGATGCCTCCCGCCGCCGCCACCGGGCGGCTGGAGTCCGATCTGCTCGCCGCCGGGTGGGTTCCTGCCGTAGCCGCCTTTGCCGACGGTTCGCCGGCGATGCTGTTCCGGCGAGGCCGCGATCTGTGTGCCGTCCACGCCGCGCCGGCAGCCAACGGCGGCGCGATCGTCATTCGTTTCCACAAACGGCTCGACCGCCGCTCTTCCGGCTGAGCGGCCGGTCGACGGGCTTGTGTCCGTGTCGCGGATTCGCTCTATTCTAGGACGGCTCGCCCGATCGAATCGACCATGAGGCCGTCCACAAGAAGGTCGTTTCTGGGGTCCGCGGCGGGCCTGGCCGCCGCCAGCCTCAGCCGCGTTTCGGCAACCCCGCCGCCGGGCGGGCAGGTTCGGATCGCCCTGATCGGCTGCGGCGGACGGGGCCGGTTCGTCACCCGCATGATGGTGGACGAGTGCGGCGCGCGATGCGCCGCGCTGTGCGATCTCCACGACGGACGTCTGGCCGAGGCGCGCAGGTTCATGTAGGAATCCTCCCAGCCGGAGCCACCCCGCCTCAAAAAGGATTACCGCCGAATCCTCAACGCGCCGGATGTCGACGCGGTCGTCGTCGCCACGCCGGATATCTGGCACGCGCCGATCACCATCGACGCGTGCAGGGCCGGGAAGGACGTCTCTACGTGGAGAAACCCCACTCCCATAACATTTGGGAAAGCGGCCGAATGGTCGAGGCGGCGCGCCGCCACCGGCGGATCGTGCAGGTCGGCACCCAGAACCCCTCGAAGGAGTACTGCCTGGCCGCGCGGGAATTCGTCCGCAGCGGCCGCCTGGGCCGGATCGGACTGGTCAAGGTCTACAACCTCAAGTCCGGCGGTCCCTTCCGGCTCGGCCCGGCCGGCACGTCGCCACCGGGCTTCGACTGGGACCGCTGGCTTGGACGCGCCCCGTTTCGACCTTATCACCAGCAGATCTTTGCCGGCGGCTGGCACCAGTACTGGGATGTTTGCGGTGGCGACCTGACCGACGACGGCATCCACCAGCTCGATCTGGCCCTGATGCTGCTCGGCGACCCCGGCCTGCCGCACAACGTGCGGGCCGTCGGCGGCCGCTATGTCCACCGCGGCGACGACTCGGAGGTGCCGGACGTGATGGTGGTCAACTGGGAGTTCGACGACTTCGTGATGACCTTTGAACTCACCGGCTATCCGCGGTACATGGTCAAAAGCAGCGACACGCTGCGGCGCAAGACCATCGTCTCCGACTGGAAGCAGAACGCGACGCGGGTCGAACTGTACGGCTCGGAGCTGCTCATGATCGTCGGCCGCCACGGCGGCGGGTTCGTGGTGGAGAAAAACGACTCGCAGGTCGTCGAGAAGGTCCTCGGCGAAGTCGGCGACGCCGAACACTACCGCAACTTCATCGAGTGCGTGAGGAGCCGGCAGACGCCGAACGCGGACATTTCGATCGCCCACGCGAGCAACGTGATCGCTCACATGGGGAACATCGCCCACCGAGTGGGCAACGTCGCCCTGCGGTTCGACGCAGCCACGGGCCGGTTCGATGATGAGCGGGCCAACGCGATGATTCGGCCGCCGTACCGCGCGGGCTACGAGTTGCCGGAGGTGTGAGGGATGGCAGCGGGCTGGCGGGGCATCTTAGTCGCGGCGGCGATCGGCGGGGCGGCCGGCGACGCTGGAGGACCGGTTGCCTGGCGGGAGGACTTCTCCACTCTGCCCATGCGCGCGCCAACGCGAGGACGGCGAGGGGGGCTCGTACCCCGTCGAATCCGTCCGGTCCGAGGATGCGGAGAACGGGCACGCCCTCCGGATGAGCGCCGGTCGCGCCTCGGGCGCCTTGATGATTCCCGTCCCGGGCGTCGACTTGTGTCGAACGCCATGGGTGAGATGGCGTTGGCGGGTCCTCGAATGGCCAGAAGGCGCAGACGGCCGCTTCGCGGCGCGGGATGACCAGGCGATCGGGACTTACCTGGCCGCCGATGGGGTGGTATGCCGAACCAGCCTCGCATACCGCTGGGAAACCGACACTCCGGTGGGGGCCACCGGCATGGCGTCATACGTCGACGGTTTTGTGAAGGTGCGCCGGACCTGTCTGCGCAACTCGGAGGGTGGCGAAGGGTTCGTGGTCGAGGAGCGAAACGTGGCGGTGGACTGGACCCGCCAGTTGGGGGCCGATCGCCTTCGAGGCTGAACTTGATCGTGAGCTGCAACAGCCCATACACCGGCGGCCGGGCCGTGGCGGAACTGGACTGGATCGAGTTCCGTGCGACGCCTGCGGGCGCGGCCGCCGCAGCAGGAGAGCCTCCATGACGACACGACGACACTCAACGGCACTGGTGATGGGGATCGTTGCCGCGATGGCCGTCCCCGCGGTGGGGGAGGAGCCGAGGTGGTTCGCCCCCGATCCACCGGGCTTGCCGCCATACACCCTGCCCGATCCGCTCGTCGCCGCCGATGGAACGCGCGTGACCGCGCCCGAACAATGGTGGTCGTCGCGCCGGGCCGAGGTGCTGGAGCTGTTCCGGCAGCACGTGTTCGGCCGCGTGCCCGCGGCCGCCACGGGTGCGGTATGGCGGGTCGTCGAGGAACGCGACCCGACGCCGGCCCGTGCGGCGAAGTGGCGTCGCATCGAGTTCACCGCCCGGCGGGGGGACCGCTCGGTGGTATTCCACGCCTCCGTCTTCACGCCCACCGGTGCGCCGCCCGCCCCCGCGATCGTGATGATCGCCAACCGCACCAACGAAATCTTGTCGGCCGACCGCCCTACGGAGGCGGATTTCTGGCCGGTGGACACGATTCTTTCCCGCGGTTACGCCACCGCCGCCTTCATGGTCCGCGAGGTGGATCCCGACCGCCCCGACGGCCGTCCGCGCGGCGTCCGCGGGCTGTGGGACGACGACGCCGATCAGCCCGACGATTGGGGAACGCTATCCGCCTGGGCGTGGGGCGCCAGCCGCGTTGCCGATGCGCTGTGCCGCCTGCCGGAGGTGGACGGCACCCGCCTCGCCGTGGCCGGCCATTCCCGCGGCGGGAAGACGGCACTCTGGGCGGCTGCGCAGGACGAACGCTTCGGGCTGGCCTGCGTCAACAACTCCGGCTGCGGCGGGGCCAACATCCTTCGGCGCCGGTTCCCCGGCCGCGAGACGGTGGAGATCATCAACCGCGGTTTCCCGCACTGGTTCAACGCGCGGTTCAAGACCTACGCCAACCGCGAAAACGAACTGCCGGTGGACCACCACATGCTGATCGCGCTGGTCGCCCCTCGTTGGGTTCACGTCGGCAGCGCCGAGGAGGACATCTGGGCCGATCCCCGCGGCGAGTTTCTCGGACTCGTGCACGCCTCGCCGGTGTACCAGCTCCTGGGGCGGCGTGGCTTGGGAACCGACGAGATGCCGCCCATCGGCCGCCCGTTGCGCGGCGACGGCCTCGCCTACCACATCCGCGCCGGCAGGCACAACCTCATGCTCGAAGACTGGCTCGCCTACCTCGACACCGCCGATGCGGCGTTCGGCCGCCGGCGGGCCGCCGGCCGCTGAGTCGCGTCGCCCGCGTTCAGCCGCGGTGCTGCGCCATCAGGATCTCAAGGTCCTCCTTGAGGGCCTGAAGGTCCTCTTCGTGCTCGACCTCGTCGGACAGGATCTGCACCGCGAGATTGTACGTGACGGGGTCGGTCGTCTGCGTCTTCTGAATGAGTTTCTGGTAGGTGACGATCGCGCACTGTTCACCGCCGATGTTCTGGTCAAGCAGCGTGGCGACGTTTGGGTCGGCCGGCACGTCGTAGCCGCAACCCGACTCCTTCAGCCAGTCCGCGGGGCTGAGGACCGGCGTGCCGCCCAGCTGGATGATCCGCAGCGCCAGCATGTCGGCGTGGCGCAGCTCGTCCGCGGCGTGCTGCGTCAGCTCCGCCATCACGGCGTCCTTCATCGGCCCCTTCGCCAGCTTCGCCCCGAGCCAATACTGGTAGTAGGCCAGCCACTCGTCCGCGTAGGCCCGGTTGAGCTCGGTCAGCAACGCCTTGACATCCGTTCCGACGATTTCTCGTCCTTTCGTGCCCATGATCGTTCCTTTCCTATTGTTCGGCCCCAACGTTTGGCAAGTATGCGCCCACCGTCGTAGGAGGCAAGAGGATTTCGACCGCCCGGCCAGTGCCTAAGCGCCCGGGGATCGGCCACTGCAACGGTACCGCCCGTCGGTGTCCGCACCGGCATATCCTCGCGTCCGTCGTCCATACCTTTGGAAGTTAATGCCGGACCATTCCCCAAGGGTTGGAATTCTCCTGCCACTATGGCCGCCGCCTGACACCTGTCGGCCCAACGCCGCGCCGGCCGAAGCGGCGAGCGTTTGGAAAACGGCGCGCCCTTGACTACACTGGCCCCGGCGATCCACGCCATGCAGGAACTCCGCCGCAAGGCCTCGCTCGCGGTGCTGTTGCTGACTGTCACCGCGATGTTGGGCGTACTCGCGTTCGGCCGGCGCGCCGTGTGGCCGTCCATCGAGGCGATGGAACGGCGCCTCGCCTTGGAGCACGCCCGACAGCTCCGGCAGCGCCTGCAAACGCTCGGAGACCATCTCAGGGATCACCTGTCGGACTACGCCAACTGGGACGCGGCGCAGGACTTTTTGCTCGGCCGCAAGCCGGTTTTCCCCACCGCCGACATCTCTGTGTACACCTTCCGGCTGGTGGACGCGCTGGCGATGTGGGACCGGCACGGCGTGGTGCGGTTGGCCCGCTCCAGGCCGGGGGATGACGCCCGTGCGGATGTCGACAGCCGCGTGCTGGCGGTCATGGAACGGGCCCGCGCTCTGCTTCTGGCCGGCGACCAGCCGATCGTGCTGACCAAGGACGTGTCGGGGCCATCTCTCTTGCTCGTGGCCGCGGCCCGGGTTCTGCCTTCGTCCGGCGGGGGAGAGTCGGCCGGTGTCATGGCCATGTGCCAGCAGATCTCACCCGCCGCGGTGGACGCGCTGCTACACGAGTCCGTCCTCGGCTGGCGGCTCTTGCCGCCCAACGCAGCCATGGCTTGGCCGCGACCGTCCGATGTGGCATGGGTCGAAGGGGCCGACGAGAAAAGCGTATCGGCCCGTTTTCTGTGGGGCGATCGCGATCGGTCGCCGGTCGGCGTCGTCGAGGTGCGGGTCAGCCGAACGGAGTTCATCGCGCTTCGCACGACGGTGCAGTACGCCTTGCTGGGCCTGTTGGCGCTGGTCGCCGTCGCCGGCATCACCGCTGCCGTGGCGGTCGATCGTGCCATCCGGACTGACATCCTCCGGCGCGGTACGGAGGAACGGTACCGGGCGGTGACGGAGACGTCGCCCGACGCGATCCTGGCCCTGCGCGACGGCAGGGTCGTGTCCTGGAACGCCGCCGCCCGGCACCTGTTCGGTTACGAGACAGGCGAGATCATCGGGCGGCCGGTGGCGCTGCTGTTTGGGCCGGCCGCAGAGCGACTCCGATGGCGCTCCGATACGCCCGTACAGTCCCGTCCTGTTGAACTCAAGGCTCGCCGAAAGAACGGGTTGGAGGTGCCGGTCGAGGTGTCCGTCGGCCATTGGAGCAGCGTGGAGGGCCGGTTTTCGAGCGCCATTGTGCGCGACATCACCGAGCGCCGCCAGGCCGAGGAGGCTCTGCGCGCATCTGAGACCCGGTACCGCGTCGTGGCCGACAACACGGCCAACTGGGAGCTGTGGCTGGCCCCCGACGGCCGGGTGCTCTACATGTCGCCCGCCGGCGAGCTCATCACCGGCCGGACAATCGCAGAATTTGTCAGCGACCCCACCCTGATTGAACGCATCGCGCACCCGGACGACGCCCCGCGGTTCGGCGGCCATCTCCGACAAATGCTCTCCGGCGGCCGCGACCCGTTGCACGGCGAGCTGGAGTACCGGATCGTCCGCCCGGACGGGGAGATCCGGTGGCTGTCCCACACCTGTCTGCGGGTCTTCGATTCCGACGGCACGTTCCTCGGCGTCCGGTCCAGCGGCCAGGACATCACTGCCCGCAAGCAGGCGGAAGCCGAGGCGCAGCGGCTGGAGGAGCGGTTGCAACTGTCGCAGCGGCTGGAGAGCCTCGGTGTGATGGCGGGGGGCATCGCCCACGACTTCAACAACCTGCTGGCCGGCATCCTCGGCAACGCGGAGTTGGCCATCGGCGCTCCGCCGGCGGAATCGCGGGAGTGCCTGGCGGCGATCCTGGACTCTGCCCGTCGCGCCTCTGAACTGATCCGCCAAATGCTCGCGTACGCTGGCCGCGCGTCGGTATCGCCCCGCCCGATCAATCTATCGGACGCCCTGCGAGATTCGCTGGAGTTGCTGCGGACGGCGGCAGGCCACCGGGTGGATCTTCAGTTCGATCCCCTCCCCAACCTGCCGCCGATCGAGGCCGATCCGGTCCAGGTCAACCAGATCGCGTTGAATCTGGTGCAAAACGCAGCCGATGCCATGGAGCACCGTGCCGCCCCGATCCGTCTCCGGCTGTTCTCCACAGACCGGCTGCCGCCGGCGGCCGGCGACGACCCCCTGCCGGGCGACCCGGCAGCGGGACCGTGGGTGGGCTTCGAGGTTTCGGACGAGGGCCACGGAATCGCGCCGGACATCCGTCCACGCATCTTCGAGCCGTTCTTCAGCACGCGGTTTCAAGGGCGAGGGTTGGGCCTCTCCGCCGTGCTCGGCATTCTTCGAGCCCACCGCGGGGCCCTGCGGATCCAGAGCGAACCCGGACGGGGGACGACGGTGCGCGTGTTCTTTCCCGCGGCCCGCGAGACGCTACCGACGCCGTCGCCACCACCCCCGGCCACCCGCAGGAGTGGCGCGGTGCTGGTGGTGGACGACGAAGCCGTCGTGCGCGACGTCGCCGCCCGAATGGTCCGGCGGCTGGGATGGCAGGCCGACTGTGCCGCCGACGGCGAAGAGGGGCTGCGCATGTTCGAAGATCAGCCCGACCGCTACGACGTAGTACTGCTCGACTGGACAATGCCGAGGCGGGACGGTCGGTCCACGCTCTCCGCGCTGCGTCGTCTGCGGCCCGACATCCCGGTGATCCTTTCCAGCGGTTTCAACGACGCCGAGATTTGGGAGTTGGTGTCGCCCAACGCGCGCGTCTGGTTCATGTCCAAGCCGTTCCGTTTCGCACTGCTGGAGGAGATCCTCAACCAGGCCTGCCCGCCGGCGGGGGGAAGCGTGCCCGGCTGACGGCCGTGCTCAGGGCCCGGCCGCCGAGGGTGGTTCGGCCGCGCCGTTGGTGGTCCGCCGCGAGAGTTCCCAGAGCTTGATGTACTTCATGGCCGCGCCCATGGCAGCCAGTAGCGCGATCATCAACCCGTGGGCGCCGTCGAGGAATCCCCCGCGGATGACGTAGCCCTTGAGAAACCGCAACGGCGGGCGGAAGAGCAGGTCGTACCAGTGAAATGCGGAGGTCCCCACGTGCTTTTGTTGGGCCGTGATGGTGGAGAAACGGTTGAGAGTAGAGATGTGGTCCTCCACGTCGTCGTAGGTGTAGTGCCACAACGGATGCCGCAGCCGCTTGACGGGGCCGGTGACGACGACCCGGTCGTGCGGCTCGATGCCCTCGCTGCGGCCGTAGTCGCGATGAAACAGCCGCAGCTTTGCATCGGGGTACCACTCTCCGTGCCGGATCCAGCGCCCCAGATAGCGAACCATGCGTGGGAACTCGAAGCCGACGCACGAGGGGGGACCATTACGAAAGTGCGACAGGATCTCGTCGCGCAAGGCGGGCGAAACCTCCTCGTCGGAATCGAGAAACAACAGCCACGGCTGGGTGGCCAGCTCCCGGACAAGGTTGCGCTGCCCGACGTAGCCGAGCCATTCGTGCTGATGAATCTGCGAGGTATAACGGCGCGCGATCTCGACGGTCCGATCGGTGCTGTAGCTGTCCAGCACGACGATCTCGGCGCACCATTCGACGCTGGCGAGGCAGCGGGCGATCTTGCGCTCCTCGTTGAAGCAGATGACGCACGCCGAGATCGGCGGCTTCGGCGCGGCTGGACCGCCGGTGCTCACCGGATGGCCGTCGCGCCGCGCCCGCCGTCGCCGCGGATGAGCAATTCGACAGGTTTGGCGGCCTCGTCCTCCAGCCGGCCTTCGCAATAAAGCCGGGCGATGAAGCCGTGGAAGCGCCCCGGCGTCCGGCGCCGGAATCCGAGGGGTACGACGTACGCGGCGTTGAGGGACAGGGTGTGGTCGGGGCCCCATCCCGCCGTAGGCACCGCCTCGACGCGCGCCGGCATCGCGCGGGTCAACGCAACGGCGCCGGCCGGGGCCTCGTCAAAAAACAGGACCTCGAGCCGGATCGAGCCGGCCGCGGGGCACACAGCGGACGCCGAGGCCGCGAGGACGCGCACCAGGCGCATCTCGTCGTAGTCTGGCGCGTCCGGAAATCGCTGCTGCTCTAGGCTGCGGATCTCCACCCGGCGCGGCACGGTGGTCGCCGCGCGGCGGCGCTCGTCGGAGATGCGCGCCCATTCGTCCGCCGCCCGCTCGGCCTCCGGCCGGCCGGCCGCCCGCTGGTAGAGCACCGCCCACTGGCCGAGCGCGCCCTCGAACAGACCCCGCCGTTCCATCAACAGCGCCCTCGTTTCGTACGCGGGAAGGTAGTCCGGATCCTGTTCCTGCAGGCGGGCGAGCATCGCGTCGGCGGCCTCTAATCGCCCCGCGGCCACCTCACGGCGGGCCGCCGCCAGAGCCCGCGCCGACAGCTCGGCCCGCGACGGGAGGGACTGAATCGCCGATGGGGGGGCAGGCGCAGCGGTCGCGACCGCCACCGACGGCGGCCAGACCGACTGGGTCGCCAAAGTTCGGAAGGCGTCCTTGATCACGGCTAGCTCCTCGCGAAGTCGCTGGATCTCCGCCTCCGTTGCCCCGGATGGCACTGCCGCAGTGACGACCACCACGGTGGGAGGCGGGGCGGAAACGGATGCCGTCGGCGCGGGCTCTGCGATGCCGACAAGGGGCGGCGCGTTGGTCTCTGGCGCCGCCGGCGTCAGATCGGAACGGCTTTGCAGACGCAACACGCCTGCGGCTGCCAACAGCAGCGCCAGCCCGATTCCGACGAGTCGTGCCGGCGAACGCGACGGCGAACCGTCGATGACTTCGGGGGGACGCCCTTTCACCTCGGCCTGCACAAAGGCCTGCACCAGCAACGAGGTCCGCCCGATCTCGATCACGTCGCCGTGCTTCAACACCGCCCGGGGAGCCTCGCGCTTGTTCACGAGGATGCGGTTCATCGTGCCGAGATCGCGCACCAGCAGGCCGCCCTGGAAATGCTCGACGACCGCATGGCGGGCAGCCACCTCGGGGTCGTCGAGAAACAGCCCGCATTCCGGATCGCGCCCGATCGTGAGGGGTTCGATCGGGACGGTGATCCGCTCCCCCTTCCGGGGGCCATTCAGGATGACGAGCCGAAAGATCAATCCGCGTGCCTCCGGCGACGCCCGGCGTTCATCATCGTCGGCCGTCCGCCCTTCCTCAAGCCCCCGGCGCCCCGGCGGCGGGCGCGGGAGGCGTCCGCTCAGCGCACGGCCGAACGGAGGGCGTCCGCGCGGTCGGTCCTCTCCCAGGTGAACGTCGCCAGGTCCTCCGGCGAGCAGCGCCCGAAATGCCCGTAGGCGGAGGTGGCTTCGTAGATGGGGCGTTGAAGTTGAAGGTCGCGAACGATTTCCGCGGGTTTCAACCCGAAGACCCTCGGGATCGCCTCCTCCAGCCGCTCCTCCGGCACAGTGCCGGTGCCGAAGGTTTCCACGTGGATGGACACGGGCCGTGGATATCCGATCGCGTACGCGAGCTGCACCTCGCAACGCAAGGCCAGACCGGCGGCGATGACGTTCTTCGCGATGTACCGGGCCATGTACGCCGCGCTGCGGTCCACCTTCGATGGGTCCTTCCCCGAAAAGGCGCCCCCGCCGTGGCGCCCCATGCCGCCGTAGGTGTCCACGATGATCTTTCGGCCCGTGACCCCGCAATCGCCCTGCGGCCCGCCGATGACGAACCGCCCGGTGGGGTTGATCAGAAACCGCGTGGAGGATGTGAGCAGGTGGGCGGGGAGGACGCGCCGGATGACTTCCTCCACGATTCCCTCCCGCAGCTCGTGGATGCCGACGTCGGGGGTGTGCTGGGTGGAGACGACGACGGTGTCGACGGCGACCGGCCGGCCGTTTTCGTACACGACGGAGACTTGTGACTTGCCGTCGGGCCGCAGGAACGGCAGGACCTTCCGGCGGCGCGCCTCCGCAAGACGGCGGACAAGATGGTGGGCCAGCATGATGGGCGCGGGCATCAGCTCGGGGGTCTCGTCGCAGGCGTAGCCGAACATCATGCCCTGGTCGCCGGCGCCCTGCTCGGCGCCCTCCTTGCCCTCGACGGCCCGTTCGTCGACGCCCTGGGCGATGTCGGGGGACTGGCGCTCGATCGCCACCAGCACGGCGCACGTGGACCCGTCAAAGCCGATGGCCGGATCCGTGTAGCCGATCCGCTGCACCTTTTGCCGGGCGACGTCGGCGTAGGGGACGTTCGCGCGGGTGGTGATCTCGCCCGCAACGACGATCATTCCGGTCTTGGCCAGCGCCTCGCAGGCCACGCGGCTGCCCGGGTCCTCCCGGAGGCAGGCGTCGAGGATCGCATCGGAGATGCCGTCGCAAACCTTGTCGGGGTGGCCCTCGGTGACGGACTCGGAGGTGAACACGAAGCGTCGTTGTTTCATGTCGGATAGCGATTCCGCGGACGGTGCCGGTTCGCCGGGACCGGGCGGCGGCGCCGCCGCCTCAGCCCAGAAGAGTTACTATGTGCGGCGCTCTCGCCTCTGTCAACCGGCGGCACATCGCCAACACCTCGGCCGCGTTCTCGCACCGCAGCGCCTCCGAGGCCAGCCTTTCACACTCCGACAATCGGACGCTGCGGATCACGGCCTTCACCAGGGGGACCATGTTGGGGCTCACGCTCAACTCATCCACGCCCAGTCCGATCAAGAGCGGCGCCAGGGCCGGCTGCGCACCCATTTCTCCGCACAGCCCCGTCCAGATCCCGGCGCCACGGGCGGCCTCGATGGTCTGGCGCAGCAGCCGCAGGATGGCCGGGTGGGTGGGCTCGTAGAGGTAGGTCACCTGCTCGTTGACCCGGTCCACGGCCAGCGTGTACTGGATGAGGTCGTTGGTCCCGATGCTGAAGAAGGCAACACGCCGAGCGAGCTGGGGGGCGATCAGCGCGGCCGACGGCACCTCCACCATGATGCCCGCCTCGATGTCGGGGTCGAACGGCACCCCCTCCGCCTCGAGCTCGGCGCGCACTTGGGCCAGATGGGCCGCGGCCCGCTCAACCTCGTCCACGTTGCTGATCATGGGGTACATGATCCGCACATTCCGGTGGACGCTGGCGCGCAGGATCGCCCGAAGCTGAACCCGGAAGATCTCCGGGCGCGCCAGGCAGAAGCGAATGGCGCGCCAGCCCAGGTACGGGTTGACCTCCTGCGGCATCTTGACCGAGGAGGCGAACTTGTCCCCCCCGAGGTCGAGCGTGCGGATGATCACCGGCGCGGGGGCCAGCCGCCGCGCCACCTCCTCGTAGGCTCGCGCCTGCTCCATCTCGTCCGGCATGTGGGGGCGGGAGAGATAGAGGAATTCGCTGCGGAAGAGGCCGACGCCCTGCGCGCCGTGGCGGAGCACCGCGTCCACGTCCTGCGGCAGCTCGATGTTTGCGGCGACGACGACCTCGTAGCCGTCGAGGGTACGGGCAGGCTGGTCGCGAAGGCCCTCGAGCCGGGCTCGGGCGGTCTCGCGGGCGCGCGCCAGGGCGCCGTAGCGCTCGAGCGTCGCGGGCGAAGGCCGGACGATGACACGTCCGGTGTGGCCGTCCACCAGGACCCGGTCGCCGGTGGAGATGCGCAGGCTGGCGTCGTGCAGGCCCACGACCGCCGGGATCTCCAGCGCCCGGGCCATGATCGCCGTGTGCGAGGTCGGGCTGCCGAGATCGGTCGCGAAGCCCAGCACGCGGTCGCGCGGCATCGTCGCCGTGTCGGAGGGCGACAGGTCCCCGGCCACCACCACGCACGGCTCGGCCACGCCGCCCAGCTCCGACACAGGCTGCCCGGCGAGGTTCAGCAGGACGCGCCGGGCGACATCGCGCACGTCGGCGGCCCGTTCCCGAAGGTAGTCGTCGTCCATTTGCGCCAGTGCATCGGCGTAGCGCTCCGCGACCTCCTGCAGCACGACCTCGACGTTGACCCGCCGGCTCTGGACGCCGCGCAGGACCTCCTCGACCACGGCACGGTCGTCCACCACCAACAGGTGGGCGTCGAAGATGCCCGCGCTTTCGCGGTCGAGCGCGCGCTCCACCTTCCGCTGGATCTCGCGCAGCTGGCTGCGGGTGGCGATCAGGGCCTCCTCGAAACGTACGATCTCCCGCGGGATCTCCTCCGGATCGAGCTGCCGCTCAACGAAGCGGAGGTCCCGCCGCGTGAGCAGGAACGCCGGGCCGGTCGCCACCCCCGGCGACACCCCCACCCCCTGCAGCGTCAGTTCCGCGCCCCCCTCGCTCACGACCTACTCCTCGTGGAACTTCAGATCGAACAGCTCGGCCACCGCCGCAACGGCCTCGGCGGCGTCCTCACCGCGGGCGCGCACGCGGACCTGCGCGCCGTGCTCGCAGCCGAGCGTCAGCACCCCCATGATGCTCTTGGCCGACACCGCGACGCCGTCCTTCACCAGTTCCACGTTCGCGCGGAAACGGCTGGCCATCTTCACCAGCAGCGCCGCCGGCCGCGCATGCATGCCGAACCGGTTGAGGACCACGACGTCGCGGACCGCCTCGCCGACGGACTGTGGACCGGTCTCAGTCACCGCTGCGAATCCTCTCCGCGCCCAGCCGCTCCATGATCCGCTGATCCAGCTCCTTGGCCGCATCGTGGCCCAGCTGGCGCAACCGGAAGTTCAGCGCCGCCGCCTCGACGATCAGGCTGATGTCGCGCCCCGCCACCACGGGGATGCGAAAGAACGGAATCGGCACCCCCAGCACGTCGCGGCTGCCCTGATCCAGACCCGTGCGCTCCTCCTCCTCCGGGCCCAGCGCGCGTTCCAGCCGGACGATCATGTCCAGCCGCTTCTCCCGCCGCACCGACGTCACCCCGTACAGGCTCGGCACGTGGATGATCCCCAAGCCCCGGATCTCCATGTGAAACCGCGTGATGTCCGATGCCGTGCCGAACACCTCGCCGAGGCTTGAGCGCCGCAGCTCGACCAGGTCGTCCGCGACGAGGCTGTGGCCGCGGGCGACCAGCCCCAGCGCCGTCTCGCTCTTGCCGACCCCCGGCGGCCCTTCGATGATAACGCCGATGCCCATGATGTCCACCATCGTCCCCTGGTAGCGCTGGCGGGGAGCGGTGAGGTCCTCGATCAGCACCGCGGCCAGTTGGACGAACCGGCCGGTGATCAGCTGGCTGCGGAGGATCGGCACGCGGAACTCGCGAGCCATCTGCCGGATCTCGCGCACAGGGCGGATGCTCCGAGCGAACACCAGGCAGGGGATCTCCGCCTCGAAAAACGCCCGGATCCGGGCCACGCGTTCCTCCGGCGACAACCCCTTGAGGTACGTCAGCTCCGCCAGCCCGATCACCTGGATGCGGCGGTGCGCGAAATAGCGCAGGAATCCCGCCAGCGCCAAGCCCGGCCGGTTGATCGCCGGCTCGGGCACCGCCCGGTCCAGGTGTTCCCCGCCCTGAAATACGTCGAGCTCGAGCACGACGCGCCCGGCCTCCAGGAACTGGCGGACCGTCAGGCTCATTCCATCTCCGCGGCGCCGCCGGCGGCCCGGCGGGCCGGTCGGTCGGCCTTGTGCTCGTGCCGCCGTTCAAACCATTTCCGGATCTGAAGCTCGACGTGGTCCACCGCCTGGTCGATGGACTGGTACATGTCGGCCGACTCGCGGCGCGACTCGACCGGCCCGTGGTGAGGCACGTGCACCACGACCTCGGCGATGTGCCGGTGCTTCTCCACCATCAACACGACGTGCGCGTCCTGCAGCCGCGGAAACTCGCCCAGCCGCGCGCGCATTCGCTGCTCGACGTGGTCGCGAAGCGCGTCCGTGACCTCCACGTGGCGTCCGGTGATCGAGATCCTCATCGGTGGCTCCTTTCCATGGGGTGGTCCTACATGCTGAACCTCGGCCCCAGATACAGTTCGCGGCTGACGGGGTCGTGGATCAGGAACTCGCTGGTGCCCTCCCGCAACACCCGCCCCTCGCAGATGAGGTAGGCCCGGTCCACCACCGCCAGCGTCTCTCGGACGTTGTGGTCGGTGATGAGGATGCCCAGCCCGCGCTGCTTCAGGTTCATCACGATCTGCTGCACGTCGTAGACCGCCAGCGGATCCACGCCGCTGAACGGCTCGTCGAGCAAGATCAGCGAGGGATTGGTCACCAACGCCCGCGTGATCTCTAGGCGCCGCCGTTCCCCGCCGCTGAGCGTGAAGGCCTTCTGGCCGGCGAGATGGCCGATCCGCAGGTCGCCCAGCAGGTGCTCCAGACGCAGCCGTCGCTCGCGCGCCGTCATCGGCAGCGTCTCGAGGATCGCCATCACGTTCTCGGCCACCGTTAGGTGTCGGAAGACCGATGGCTCCTGTGCCAGGTAACCCATGCCCATGCGCGCCCGCTGGTACATCGGCCGCCGCGTCACGTCCCGGCCCTCGAACCACACCCGGCCCGCCGTCGGCCGGATCAGCCCGATGATCATGTAAAACGTCGTGGTCTTCCCCGCGCCGTTGGGGCCGAGCAGGCCCACGATCTCGCCCGGGGCAACCGAGATCTCCACGCCGTCCACGACGCGCCGCCGGCGGTACTCCTTGACCAGCCCATCGGTCCGCACCAATGCCGCGCCGGCCACCATGGCTACCGCAACCCCTTCAGGAAGTCGCTTTTGCGGCTCGCGTCGGGCTGGATGATCAACCGAGCATTGGGATAACACTCCAGCCGATCCTGGCCGCGCCAGAACGTGATGCGATCGCCGGTCATCATGTCGCGGCCGCGCAGGATTCGCGGATCGCCCTCGAGCACGAACTTGCCCTCGGCCACGTCGTAGGTGGCGCGGTCCGCCCAGGCGTGCTTGTCCGCCTGGCTGATCACGACGCGGCCCGTCGCCACGATCTGCTTGACTTGGTTCGACCCGGCCATCTCGATCCGCATGCGGTCGGCCTTCATCTTCACGTCAGGGTCGCTGATGACCACTGAGCCATCCAGTTCGATGAGCTGCCGCCGGCCGTCGTAGACGAGGCGATCGGAGGTGATCACCGTGAGGTCGCCGAACTCCGGCACGTCGGCCGTCGGGCTGGACACGGCCGCTGCGGCTGGCGCCGCGGCCGTGGGGCCGGCTGGCGGCAGGCTCCGCGTCTGCGACCACGCGGCCATCGTAAGGAGGCCGGCCGCCACCACACCACCCCAGCGCCGCCTCACGGCCCGCCTCCCGTCCCGCCGGCCGCCGCCCGCAGGTCCGCCGGCAGGCTCCGACGGACGTCGCGCAGCACCACGCGCGCGTTGGTCAGGATCATGAACCTCTGCTGCCGATGGTCGTACCGATAATGATGGCCGGTGATCACGGCGCCGCCCCGCACGATCCGGACCGTCGAGGTGGACTGCGCCACGCCGGTGCGCCGGTGGTAGACGCAATGAGGCGACGTGATCCGCGTCTCCACCTCGCCGCCGCGGTAGAATTCGACTTTCACGTTCTGAAGCTCGATTAGGTCGGGCGACACCATGGCGGCGTGGTCGCCGAACAACTGGGATCGCAGCGTGCCGTCGTCGTCGTAGTCGGGAATTCGAAATCCCTCCATCCGGCCGCCAGGCTGGAGCTGGCCCAGCGCGGCCAGCGCCGCCACCGCCAGCATCACCGCGCCGGTTCGTGCCGCGCCGCGAGTCATGCGCGTCTCCGCCCCGGCCGCGCCGGCGTCCGCACGGCCCGGTCGATCGCGGTCAGCCGCGCCCACAGGGCCGGCAGATCGCGCAACGGCAGAGAGTTGGGCCCGTCCGAAAGCGCGCGCCGCGGATCGGGATGCGTCTCGACGAAGACGCCGTCGCAGCCGGCCGCCACGGCCGCGCGTGCCAGCGCCGGCGCCAGCGCGCCGTCGCCGCCGGAACGATCCCCCGCCCCGCCCGGCCGCTGGACGCTGTGCGTGGCGTCGAAGATCACCGGCCAGCCGGTCTCCTTCATCCAGACCAGACCGCGCATGTCCACCACCAGGTTGTTGTAGCCGAAGGTCGTTCCCCGCTCCGTCAGAAGGATCCGCCGGCCGCCCGCCGACTCGATTTTTTCGATCGTCGGCCGCAGGTCCCACGGCGCGAGAAACTGTCCCTTTTTCACGTTCACCGCGCGGCCGGTCCGGGCCGCCGCAACGACGAGATCCGTCTGACGGCACAGGAACGCCGGGATCTGCAGCACGTCCGCCACCTCCGCCGCGGCGGCCGCCTGCGCGGGCTCGTGGATGTCGGTCAGCACCGGCAGGCCGTGGCGCCGTTTGACCTCGGCGAGGATCTCGAGCCCCGCCTCCAACCCCGGCCCCCGATAGGATCGGATCGAGGTGCGGTTGGCCTTGTCGTACGATGCTTTGAAGATCAACGGTACACCCGTCCGGTCGGCCCAATCGGCCAGACGCGCTGCGATCTCAAGGCAACTCCGCCGGCTCTCGATAACGCACGGGCCGGCGATCAACACCACGGGATGGCCCCCACCGACGACCACCGGTCCGATCCGAATCGCGCGCCCCGTCATTCCGCCGCCAGTCTATCGGCCGCCGCCTGCGATTTCCAGTCCGCCGCTTCGCGTGCCCCACGGCCGTGGCCCGCCGCGCTGCGGTGGGCAGGCCCCCATCCTCCGCTCCTTTCCCCTCCTGATCAGTCCTCGAGTCCTCGGGGACAGGCACGAAGAACTCATGGGGGACGAGGCAGGCAGACCAAAACCGGTCGGGAAAAGCTCGAGTCGCACACGCGTCGAGCCAACCGCCATCGTCGCCGGCCGATGCGGCCACCCCAATCGAAAACGGCCCCTGACATGATCCCTCCGGAAGGACAGGCACGAGGAGCCGGGCATGGAAAAAACAAGGGAACAACCGATTTCAGATGGCGATGACTCGCGGGGACAGGCACGAAAACAGGCACGAAAACATGTAGGCAAGCCCGCTGACGGCACCCTCGCCCGAATTCGTTTAGCTGCTCGTTATGTGACGAGATTGCTTGATATTGTGACGATGGTCACGACAAAGTGCTTGCCAAGCACAAAAGGTCCAGTGTAGAGTCCTCGCAAAGGTTCCAAACATTGGAGCCTAGGTCAGCCGAAAGTTCCAAACCTTGGAACCCCAGCTTGCATGTAGTTCCAATCTTTGGAAGTTTCTAGCGGCCGGCAGGTGATGACGTTCGGGCGGACGGACGCTCACGGAGGCGATGCGATGAAGAAGAAGGTGCTGATCCCGACGAAGCTCGATCGGATCGCAGCGGACATCCTCGCAAGACATGGCGGCTACGAGGTGGTGCAGGATGATACCGTCGGCTCGGACGAAGATCTCCTGCGTCTGGCGTCGCAACATCCCGACGCCTACGCGCTGATCGTGCGCAGTGAGCGGGTGACGCCGCAGGTGATCGACGCCGTGCCGGGCCTGAAGGTGATCATCCGCGCTGGGGCGGGGGTCAACACGATCGACACACGATACGCACGCCGGAGGGGAATCGATGTGATGAACACGCCCGGCGCCAACGCCAACGCCGTCGCCGAGGAGGTCATCGCGTTGGTGCTGGCGGACATGCGCCAGATCCTGCAAGCCGATCCCTCCTGCCGGGCCGGTCGCTGGGAAAAGAAGGCGTTCATGGGGCGCGAACTGGCCGGGAAGACCGTCGGCATTGTTGGCCTTGGCGCCATCGGGCGGCTTCTGGCCCGCCGCCTCAGCGGGTTCGACTGCCGCCTCCTGGGCTATGATCCCTTCGTTTCGCCCGACCTGGCCGCCGAGGTCGGCGTCACTCTGACCGACCTGCCGGCGTTGTTCGCCGAATCGGACGTCGTCAGCCTCCACCTGCCCGAAAACGAAACCACCCGCGGCATGGTGAACCGGGACCTGCTCGGCCGGATGAAGAGCGGGGCGATCCTCGTGAACTGCGCCCGCGCCGGCATCCTCGTCGAAGCCGACCTGCGCGCGATCAAGGCGGAGAAACAACTGCGGTTCCTCAACGACGTCTACCCCAAGGACGTCGAGGGTCCCAAGTCCGTCGCGGACATCGCCGACCTGATGATGCCGCATCTGGGCGCCAGCACGCGCGAGGCCAATCAGATGGCCGCCCGCCGCGCTGCAGAGCAGCTCATCGAGTTCGACGACAAGGGCATCACCTCCTACATCGTGAACCGCGACATCCCCGAGGGGCTCGACCGCTCGTTCGCGGACCTCGCCTTCCGCCTGACGCGGCTGTGCCGGGCGCTGGCCGGCCCCGACCGGCCGCTGAAGATGATCGAGACCAGCTTCTACGGCAGCCTCAAGCCGTTCGCGAACTACCTGATCGTCCCGATCGTCGCGGCGCTGGACGAATCGTTCGACCGCTCGATGGACCCGGGCGCCGCCCGTCGACTCCTGGCGGAGCGCGGCATCGAGTACGTGGACCGCGTGACGGACGACCGCAAGGGATACCAGAACTCGATCACGGTGGACCTGACCGTGGACCGCGGCGGCGGCGCCCTTCAGCGCACCAGCGTTCGCGGGACCGTGACGG
Organism: uncultured bacterium; assembly: GCA_937139365.1. GTDB lineage: Bacteria > Verrucomicrobiota > Kiritimatiellia > PWTM01 > PWTM01 > CAACVY01. The sequence continues at coordinate 84,784 of CAKZPT010000090.1, forward strand.
AAGGAGCCCTGATGGTCTCCCGCGTGGACGATTTCCATAAACTCTATTTCGAGCCGAGCGGCCACCTGGTCGCGTTCGCTTACGCCGACCGGCCGGGCGTGATGGGGCAGATCGGTGCCATGCTGGCGCAGGCCGGCATCAACATCGACGATATCCGCAACCCCCACGATTCGACCGGGGCCAACTCCATCGCGATCCTGAAGGTCAATCAGCCCGTCCCGGCCGACACGGTCCGCCAAATCGCGGATCGGATCCAAGCCACGGTGAGCTGCGCGGTCACACTCTGAGTCGGCGAGGCGGCGCCAGTCGCATCCGCACGGCGGGGGGCTGGCGCCCTCTTTCCGCTGGGGCGCCGAGAGGTTTGACAGGGCTGGGAGGGTGCGGTAGCGTACCCTCGGCAGTGCGCGTTTTCCCTGGGTTCCCCACCCAACCTCCTTGGCGCGCACTGCTTTTTGTTTTTGTCGGCACCGTGACTAACCGATGCCCTCGAAGAGCACGGTCGAGAGGTACCGCTCGCCCGCGTCGGGAAGCACCACGACGATCGTCTTGCCGGCTGCGGCCTCTTCGCGCGCCACGCGCAGCGCCGCCGCGACCGCCGCGCCGCAGGAGATGCCGCCGAGGATCCCCTCGTCGCGCGCCAGCCGCCGCGCACACTCCACGGCCTCGGCGCTGTCCACCTGCTCGACGCGGTCCACAAGCGAAAGGTCCAGGACGTCCGGGATGAAGCCCGCGCCGATGCCCTGAATCTTGTGCGGGCCGGGCTTCAGCTCCTGGCCGGCCAGCTTCTGCGAGATCACCGGGCTTTCGCGCGGCTCGACGGCGATCGACACCAGCGGGCGGCCGAGCGTCTTCTTGATGTAGCGCGACACGCCGGTGATGGTTCCGCCGGTCCCGACGCCCGAGACCAGGAAATCGACCTGTCCCCCGGTGTCGTTCCAGATCTCGGGGCCGGTGGTGGTCTCGTGGATGCGCGGATTGGCGGGGTTTTTGAACTGCTGCGGCATGAAGTAGCGCCCGGGATCGGAGGCCGCGATCTCCTCGGCGCGCCGGACGGCGCCGCGCATGCCCTCGGCGCCGGGCGTGAGCACCAGCCGCGCGCCGAACATGGCGAGAACGCGCCGGCGTTCGAGGCTCATCGTCTCGGGCATCGTCAACGTCAGCGGATACCCGCGGGCGGCGCAGACGTACGCCAGCGCGATGCCCGTGTTGCCGCTCGTCGGCTCGATGATCTCCATGCCCGGCTTCAACACGCCGCGCTTCTCGGCGTCCCACACCATGGCGGCGCCGATGCGGCACTTCACCGAGTAGGCCGGGTTGCGGCCCTCGATCTTCGCCAGCACCGTCGCTTTGAGGCCCGCCGCTAAGCGGTTGAGCCGCACCAGCGGCGTGCGCCCGATGGATTCCGAATTGTCGGCGTAGATCTGACTCATGTCGCGTCTCCCTTCGCGGATCGCCCGGTCGTCGGGCCGCCGCCCGCGGCCGCCAACGCCTGGTCCAGGTCCGCGATCAAATCGTCCGCGTGCTCGATCCCGACCGACAGCCGCACCAGCCCCTCCCCGATCCCGCGGCGGCGCCGCTCGGAGGGCGGGATGGCGGCGTGGGTCATCCGGGCCGGATGGCAGACCAGCGACTCCACTCCGCCGAGGCTCTCGGCGAGGAAGAACAGCCGCAGCGCGCCGACGAACCGTTCGACGGCCGGAAATCCACCGGCCAGCTCGGCGCTGACCATGCCGCCAAACCCCCGCATCTGCCGCCCGGCGAGGGCGTGCTGCGGATGGTCGGGCAAGCCGGGATAGTGCACGCGCTCGACCGCCGGGTGCGCGGCGAGAAAGTCGGCCACACGTTGTGCGTTCCGACAGTGCGCCTCCATCCGGAGGGCCAGCGTCTTGAGGCCGCGCAGGGCCAACCAACAATCCCACGGCCCCGGCACCGCGCCGACGGCGTTCTGATGCCATTTGAGCTTTCGGTGCAGTTCGGGATCGGTCACCACGACCGCCCCACCGATCAGGTCGCTGTGGCCGCCGAGGTATTTGGTGGAGCTATGCACGACGAGATCCGCCCCCAGCTCCAGCGGCCGCTGGAGCCATGGGCTGGCGAAGGTGTTGTCCACCGCGACCCGCGCCCCACATCGGTGGGCGGCCTCCGAGACCGCGGCGATGTCGGCCAGCCGCAACAAGGGGTTGGTGGGCGTTTCGAGCCACACCAACCGCGTGTCGTCGGTCAACGCCGACAGGAAGGCCTCCGAGTCCTCGGCCGGGGCATAGTCGATGCGCAAGCCCCACGGTCGGAAATGGCGTTCGAACAGGCGGTAGGTTCCGCCGTACAGGTCGTCGCCGGCCAGCACGCGGTCGCCCGGCCGCAGAAGGCTCAACACCGCGCTCGTCGCCGCGACGCCGGAGGCGAACGCCAGCCCGTGCGATCCGCCCTCGAGCGAGGCCAGGGCCGTCTCCAACGCGCGGCGCGTCGGGTTGTCGGTCCGGGAGTACTCGTAGCCGCGGGGCCGCCCGATCCCGTCCTGCCGGAACGTCGAGGTTTGGTACACCGGCACCGTCACCGCCCCGGTGAGCGGGTCCGGCTCCTGTCCATCGTGGATGGCCCGGGTCTCGAACCTCATACGCCCGCCCCCCAGCCGTCCAGTACCGGCCGCCCGTTGCGGACGATCATTCGGTCGATGACGTCCATCCGCGTGATCACCCCTTCGCCGAGGCCGGCGCGGGTGACGAGCACCGCCGGCGCGCCGGCGAGAAACAGGCGATAAGCTTCCGACACCTCCACGGCCGCGTCCAGCTCCGGCAGAGGACGGCCCATCACCGCCGACACCTCCTGGTTGACCAGGTCGATGCCGTCGAACACCAGTTTCATCACCGTGGACTCGTTGAGGCAGCCGACCGCGCGGCCGCCGTCCATCACGGGAAGCTGGGAGATGTTGTACGTGTGCATCAACTGCACGGCCCGGCGCAGCCGGTCGCGCGGCGATACCGCGACCAGCGGCGGCAGCACCTGTTTGGCTTGGAGCACTTCGCCGACGGTGATCCGCTCGCCGGCGGGCCCGTCCCAGAACCCGTGTTCGCGCATCCAGTCGTCGCTGTGGCACTTGCTCAGGTAATTGCGGCCGGTGTCCGGCAGCAGCGCTACCACCAGCCGCGGCGCGGGCAAACGCTGCGCCACGCGCAGCGCGGCGGCCACGGCCGTGCCCGACGAGCCGCCCGCGAGCATCCCCTCCTCCCGCGCCAGGCGGCGCGCCGTGCGGAAGGACTCGCGATCGCTGATCCGCACCATCTCGTCCACGACCGGCCGATCGAAGGTCCGCGGCACAAAATCCTCCCCGATGCCCTCGACGAGATAGGGGCGGGGCGAGTCGCCCGAGAGGATCGAGCCCTCCGGGTCCGCCCCCACCACCAGGATGTCGGGGTTGCGCTCCTTGAGGTAGCGCCCGACGCCCGAGATGGTGCCGCCCGTGCCCATGCCGGCGACGAACACGCCGATCCGGCCACCGGTCTGTTCCCAGATTTCGGGGCCGGTCGACCGGTAATGGGTGGCGGGGTTTTCGCGGTTCGCAAACTGGTTGGGGCGCCACGCCCCCGGGATCTCGCGGGCCAGCCGGTCGGCCACGCCGTTGTAGCTTTCGGGCGAGTCGGGCGGCACCGCGGTGGGGGTCACCACGACCTCGGCCCCGTAGGCCTTGAGCAGGCGGACCTTGTCCTCGCTCATCTTGTCCGGTAGGACGACGATCAGGCGGTAGCCCTTCACCGCGGCCGCCTGGGCGAGGCCGACGCCGGTGTTGCCGGCGGTCGCCTCGATGATCACGCCGCCGGGGCGCAGTTCGCCGGCGCGCTCGGCGGCCTCGATCATGGACAGCGCGATCCGATCCTTCACGCTCCCGCCGGGGTTGAACATCTCCGCCTTCACATAGATCGTCGAGGGCAAACCGGCCGCCAGCCGTCGCAGCCGGATCAGGGGTGTGCGGCCGACGGCCTCCAGAACGCTGTCCAGCATGCCGCTCATCGGGGCGTCAAGGAACGGATGCGCAACGTCAGCGGCGTAGGCCGGCCGAGGTTGTCGGACACGGGGCACCGCGCCTCCACGTCCGCCAGCCATCCCCGAAGGACCTCGGGCGGCGCGTCCGAGTCGAACGACAACGTCGCCTCGATCCACTGGAAGCCGGCGCGATCGGCGGTCGACCGGTTCAGCAGCCGGTCCGGATTGAGCCCGCCGCGTGCGACGATCTCAAGGTTCCGGAGGGCGATTCCCCGCTCGGCCGCCACCAGATGGGCGACCACGTTCAGGCAGCCGGCCAGTCCCGCCAGCACCGTCTCGACGGGGTTGGGACCGGCGTCCGAGCCGCCCAGCTCGGGCGGCTCGTCCACCACCAGCGAAAACTGCCGCGCCGCGACCCGTACGCGGGCCGGCGACTCGGACGCGGCACGCACCTCGAACGTCAGCTCTGGCATCGCACGGTCTCTCCCGCCTCGCCGTTCACGCCTGCGAGGCCTTCAGGGCCTGATCCACATCCGCCCGAATGTCCTCCAGATCCTCGAGGCCAACGGAGATGCGGATGTAGTCCGGCGTCACGCCGGTCTCGGCCTGCTCCTCGGGGGTGAGCTGCGAATGCGTCGTAGAGGCTGGATGGATCACGAGGCTCTTGGCGTCGCCGATGTTCGCCAGGTGCGACAGCAGCCGGACCGAGTTGATGAAGCGCACGGCCGCGTCGTACCCGCCGCGGATCCCGAACCCGAGGATGCCGCCGAAGCCGCGGCGAAGGTAGCGCGAGGCGACGGCGTAATCCGGTGAGTCCGGCAGCCCCGGGTAGACGACCCACTCTACCAGCGGATGGGTCTTCAACCACCGGGCGAGGGCGAGCGCGCTCTCCGAATGCCGCTGCTGGCGGAGGGGGAGCGTCTCCAGCCCCAGCAGGAACTGGTGCGCGTTGAAGGGGCTCAAGCAAGCGCCGATGTCCCGCAGCAGCGTGACGCGGACCTTCAAAATGAAGGCCACATTGCCCATGCCCGGCACGTCGTGGAGCGCGTCCCAGTAGACAAGCCCGTGGTAGCTGGGATCAGGCTCGGTGAACTCGGGGAACTTGCCGTTGTTCCACGCGAAGCGGCCCGAGTCCACGATCACGCCCCCGATCGAGGTCCCGTGCCCGCCGATATACTTGGTGGCCGAGAGCACGACGATGTCCGCGCCGTGGTCGATCGGCCGGACCAGCCCGATGCCGACGGTGTTGTCCACCACCAGCGGGATGCCGGCCTTGTGGGCGATGGCTGCGATTTTCTCGAAGTCGGGAACATCGAGCTTCGGGTTGCCTACGGTTTCGACGTAGAGCGCTCGCGTCCGGGGTCCGATCGCCGCGCGGAAGGCCTCGGGATCCCGCGACTCGACGAACTTCACCGTGCGGCCGAGTTTCGGCAGCGTGTAATGGAAAAGCTGGTACGTTCCGCCGTAGAGGTTGTTGCCCGACACGATGTCGTCGCCGACCTGCGTGATCGCCAGCAGCGCGTAGGTGATGGCGGCTTGCCCCGACGACACGGCCAAGGCGCCGGTGCCGCCTTCGAGCGCGGCCACGCGCCGCTCAAAGACGTCCGTCGTGGGATTCATGATCCGGGTGTAGATGTTTCCGAACTCCTTTAGCGCAAAGAGATTTGCGGCATGTTCGGTGCTTCGGAATACGTACGAGGTCGTCTGGTAGATCGGAACAGCGCGCGCGCCGGTGGTGGGGTCGGGCACCTGTCCTGCGTGGATGGCCGTGGTGTTCGGGCCTGGGGTCTGTGCATCGCTCATACGGGTCTCCTCTTCGGTTTCGACTGGTTTCCTTTGTTGTCGCCGGGCGGTCCGGCCGCCCGCCTAAATCTGGAAATCGTATTGTGTCTGCGCGACGCGCTCCCGGTATCGTTCGGCCAATTCCGATAGGCGCACTTGCGCGAAGGCGTTCCGGACCTGGTCGGCCACGACGGCCCACGTGTCGGCGATCACATCACCCGCCGCGCGATCCTGGCTGAGGTGGTCAGCCTTAACCGTTGGCAAAGGCATCCCCTCGCTGGCCTCCACAATCTCGGCCAACGTGACGTCGCGCGCCGGCCGGGCGAGCCGGAACCCACCCGAGGGGCCGCGAACGGCAGCGACAAGGCCTGCCCGGGCGAGGGCGGAGGCGACGATCCAAAGATATTTCTCAGAAATGCCGTGTCGCCGCGCGACGCGGGAAATGGTGACGGTCGCCTCCTCCCCGCCGACGGTGAGGTCGAGCAGAAACAGCGCCGCGTATGTCGTCCGCTTCGTCATCGAGTTTCTCTCAATACACGATCTTCATTTACCATTATACAAAGCATCCGCGTAGTGTCAAACACCGTATTTTCGATAGAACGTTAACTACGTGCTTGTAAGCCATTTATGAATTTATAAAAGTGCCTGTCCCTAATTTGGTATTTGGGCCTCGACTCCGATCGCGCGTAGGCAGGTCAAGATCGAGGGTGGTACCGTTCGTGGATGGCCTTGAGCCGGCCCGAGTCCACGTGGGTGTAGATTTGCGTCGTGGCAATGTCGGCGTGGCCGAGCAGTTCCTGGATCACCCGCAGAGGCGCGCCGTTGGCCAGCAAATGCGTCGCAAACGTGTGCCGCAACGTGTGCGGATGCACATCCTTTTCCAGCCCCGCCTGTCGGGCATACCTCCGAACCAGCCGCCAGATCTGACGTCGATCGAGCGGCCCGCCCCGCCGCGACAGGAACAGGCGGTCGCCCCCCGTGCGTCGCGCAAGCCGCGGCCGCTCTTCCTCTAGATAGCGCAACAGCGCTGCATGCGCCGCAGCTCCAAACGGCACCACACGCTCCTTCCGCCCCTTGCCGACGCACCGCAGGAACCTCTCCTCCAAGTGCACGCGGTCTACCGTCAGCCCGGCCAGCTCCGACACCCTCAGCCCCGACGCGTACAACAGTTCCAGCATCGCCCGGTCGCGCGCGCCAAGCGGCCGGTCCGCCTCCGGAGCCGACAACAGCCGTTCCACCTCGCGCGTGGTCAGAGCGTCGGGCAGAAGCTTCCACAAGCGCGGGACTCCCATCGTCTCCGCCACGTCGCGCGCCAACAGCCCTTCCTGCGCAAGAAAACGAAACCAGGAACGGACGGCTGCCAGCCGGCGCGCCAGGGTCGTGGACTTCAGGCCGGCCTCCCGGCCGTCCATCAGAAAATCCACGATGTCCTTTCGCGATACGTCCCCGGGGGACCGTATGCCGCGCGAGGCTAAAAAACCCGAAAATCGGTGAAGGTCAGTGCGGTAGGCCGCCCGTGTGTTGGCGCTCAAGCCCCGCTCCACCTCGATGAACTCGAGGAACCGATCGAGGAGCGCCTGCACGGCGGCGCCGACCCACCCTACGGCTGCGACAACGCCTGCGCCAGCGTCATCCCGGTGAGCCGCTCAAAGGCCTCGAGGTATTTCGCTCGGGTCCGCTCCACCACCTCCGCCGGCAGCTCGGGCCCGGGCGGTTGCTTGTTCCAGTCGAGGGTCTCGAGGTAGTCGCGCAGATACTGCTTGTCGAACGACGGCGGATTCCGGCCCGGCTCATACTGGTCGGCGGGCCAGAATCGCGAGCTGTCGGGCGTCAGGGCCTCGTCGACGAGATGGAGCCGCCCGTCGATGAGCCCGAACTCGAACTTCGTGTCGGCGATGATGATGCCCCGCGTCAACGCATAGGCGGCCGACTCGCGGTACAGCGCCAGGCTCACGTCCCTCAACTGGCGGGCCAGATCCTCCCCCACCATCGCCACCACATCCTCGTACCGAATGTTCACGTCATGGCCGGTCTCGGCCTTCGTCGAGGGCGTGAAGACCGGCTCGTCCAAGCGGTCCGCCAGCCGGTATCCCGCCCGCAGCGGGGTTCCACCGATCGTCCCGTCCCTCTGGTAATCCTTCCATCCGGACCCGATGAGGTAGCCGCGAACGATGCACTCGACGGGCAACATCTGTGCTTTGCGTACCGTCATCGTCCGGCCCAGCAGCACCTGGCGGTACTCCTGCAACCGCGCCGGCAGGTCCTCCAGCCGCGTGGAGACGCAGTGGTTGGGCACGATCCCGGACAGGCGCCGAAACCACCAGGCCGACATCAGATTCAGGACCTGCCCCTTGCCCGGAATCCCGGTGGGCATGACTACGTCGAACGCCGAAATGCGGTCCGAAGCGACGAACAAATACAGTTCGCCCAGCTCGAATACCTCCCTGACCTTCCCCCTCTTGATCCGTTTCAGCTCTGGAATGTCGATGCTTGTGAACGCGCGTTCCATCGTGGTATTTCCTGAACCCGCCGGCGGCACATGCCGCCCGCTCGGGCGCGCGGACATTACGCCAACGGAGCCCCGAGGGCAAGCCAGTCCGACAACAGGCGGGCGCCGAACAGCGTGGCACCGGGGCCGCGATGGGGGGCCGCGGTGTCCACCTTGCCCGTGGCCGCAATGTCGAGGTGCGCCCAGGGAATGTCTGCCGGAACGAATCGCTTGAGAAACGCGGCGCCGAGGATCGTCCCCGCGCCCCCCTCGCCGGAGTTGGCCAGGTCCGCGAAGTCGCTGCGAAGCTGCGTATCGTACTCCGGCCACAGCGGCAATGGCCAGACCCGCTCGCCCACCGCCTCGCCGCACCGCCGAAGGCTCGCGATCAGCCGGTCGTCGTTGCCAAGAATAGCCGCCGCATGGCGCCCGAGCGCCACCAGCGCCGCGCCAGTCAGCGTCGCAACGTCCACGATCGCCACCGGCCGCCGCTCGACCGCCAGGGAGAGGGCGTCGGCCAGGATCAGGCGCCCCTCGGCGTCGGTGGAGATCACCTCGACCGTCACCCCGGCGCGCGTACGCAAGATGTCGCCCGGCCGCAGGGCCCCGCCGTCGGGCATGTTCTCCGCCACCGGCAGCAGCCCAATGACGCGTAGCGGAAGCCGGCGGACCGCCGCCGTCAGCACCGCCGCCAGCACCGCCATGCCGCCGCTCTTGTCGTAGCGCATCAGCGACATGCCCTTCCACGGCTTGAGCGACAGGCCGCCCGAATCGAAGGTGATCGTCTTGCCCGCCAACGCCACCGGCCGCCCCCGTGCGCCGGCGTGCTCCAGCTCAATTAGGCACGGCGGATGCCGGCTCCCACGCCCCACCGCCAGCAGCGCGCGGCAGCCCATTTGCTCCAACGCGCGGGCGTCGTGCACGCGGCAGCGCACCCCCCAACGCCGGGCCAGGCGCCGCGCCTCGCGGGCGAGAAACTGGGGCGTCGCCGTTGCGGCATCTAGGTTAGCCAGACGGTGCACCTCCGCCCAGACTTCCGCCTCCCGCTCGGCCATCTCACACGCCACCCGAACGTTCCCGCCTCCGTCGCGAACCGCCAAATGAAGATCCAGCTGGCGGAAAGGCGGCGTGGCCGCCTTCCCGAACTCGGGCGACGAAGCCCCCATCGTCGCCCCAAGAATCGCCGAGCGCGCCTCGTCGGCCGCCGACCGCCAGCCGGGCAATTCGATAACCAGCCCGCCCCACCGCCGGCGACGCGCGACACGCGCCGCCGCCGCCACCGCCCGCTCCATCCTCCATGGCGCGGGAGGCACCTCGTCCCCCACGCCGCACAACACCAGGTGCCCGGCCCCGCCGCGTCCGAGCGTTGGCGCCACCACCGGCTCCTCCGGAAGGGCCGGCCACTCCATCCCCTCCAGCGCCAGTTGCGCCAGCTCCTGCAACCCTCCGCCGACAGACGCCGCCGGCCTCGGGCGACCCTCCGAACGCGTGACCGGAACCCACCACCCCTCCACCCTGGCCGGCACACGCCCCAGCCGCCACCGCACCGGGGCGCTCATCCTACCGAAGGTCCTCCGGCAGTTGCGCGCGCCGCTCGGGATCGGCCGGCAGATCGTTGGCGTCGAACCCCGCCAGCACGATCGCCCGCTCGAAATTCCGCCGCGCCGCCCGCTCGCTGTTGTAGGTCAACCGAACCGTTCGCGTAGTCAGGTCCGTCTCGACCCGCAGGAGGATGTTGGTGTCGAAGGTCTGCAGGGCCCGCCGGACGATCTCCTCCGCCTGCGGGGTGGCCATGCGCGGCACCCGAATCTCGAACGTTCGGACCACCTGCCGGAAACAACCGGAGGCGAGCGCCGCCAGCAGCATTGCCGTTACAAGACCGCGGATCCGATGGTTCACGGGGTCACGATAGGGGTCGCGCCGCAAACGTGTCAACCGCCCGCCATCAGCCGCGGGGCATGGTGCAGCCAAGACCGATCCGCCGGGAGCCGGCCGCCGGCGGGCCACCGGCGCGGTGGAGCAGGTCCAGCAACTCCACCAGCGGCAGTCCGACCACATTGCTGTACGAGCCGCGGATCCAGCGGACGAAATGTGCGGCGCCTTCCTGAATTCCGTAGGCCCCCGCCTTGTCCATCGGATCGCCGGAGGCCACGTACGCTCGGATTTCCTTCTCCGACAAACGGCGAAAGCGGACCTCGGTGGCCACCGCCCGCGACCGCGTCCGCGGCCGCCGTCCCGGCGCCTCGGAGAGCACCGCCACGCCGCTGATCACCTGGTGGGTGCGGCCGCTGAGCCGGCGGAGCATCCGCCGCGCGTCGGCGGCCGACCGCGGCTTGCCCAGGATTTGGCCGGCGAGCACGACGATCGTGTCGCAGCCGATCGTACGCCGCGGCCCGCGCGACGCCCCGAGTCGCCGAGCCACCGCTGCCGCCTTCTCGCGAGCGACGCGCCGTGCGAAGGCCGCCGGCGGTTCGGCGCGACGCGGCCGCTCGTCAATGTCCGGAGACACGGCGCGGAACGGCACCCCCGCCCGCGCCAGCAGTTCGCGCCGGCGCGGCGAGGAACTGGCCAGTACGATCTCCACCGGCCGCGCCCCCGCCCGCGACTCCGCCGGCCTCACAGCGGCGGCGGCTTGGGCAGCCCTTCGATCGCCGCCAGCGACCGGCGCATCTCGTCCTCGGTCATCAAGTAGTTCTGGAGGCGGCCGTTGAGGAAGGCATCGTAGCCGGTCAGGTCCATCAGCCCGTGGCCGGACCAGTTCAGCAGGATGACCTTTTCCCGCCCCTCCTCGGCGGCCCGATTCGCCTCGCGGATCGCGGCCGCGATCGCATGCGAGGTCTCGGGGGCGGGGATGAACCCCTCGGTTCGCGCCCATAGCACCGCCCCTTCGTAGCACTCGAGCTGCGGCAGGGCGACCGCCTCGATCAGGCCGAGCCGCCGCAGGTGGCAAACCAGCGGCGCCATCCCGTGGTACCTCAGTCCGCCGGCGTGGATCGGCGGGGGCACGAACGTGTGGCCGAGGCTGTACATCGGCAGCAGCGGCGTCATCATCGCGACGTCGCCGGAGTCGTACACGTACGGCGCCATCGTCATCCGCGGGCAGGCGGCCGGTTCGGCGGCGACGACGCGGACGTCGCGCCCGTGGATCCGGTCGCACACGAACGGGAAGCTGATCCCCGCGAAATTCGAACCGCCCCCGGCGCAGCCGATCACGACGTCGGGATACTCGCCGAACTTCTCCATCTGCCTTTTCGCCTCGAGGCCGATGATCGTTTGGTGCAGGCAAACGTGGTTCAGCACGCTACCCAGGGAGTACCGCGTGTCGGGCGACGTCACGCAGTCCTCGATTGCCTCGCTGATCGCGATACCGAGGCTGCCGGGCGTGTCCGGATCCTTCTCGAGGATCGCCCGCCCCGTCTTCGTCGACGGATTCGGGCTGGGCAGGCACTCCGCCCCCCACGTCTGCATCATCATCTTCCGGAACGGCTTCTGGTCGAAGGAAATCCGGACCATGTAGACCCGGCACGCCAGGCCGAACAGCCGGCAGGCGAACGCCAGCGCGCTGCCCCACTGGCCCGCGCCCGTCTCGGTCGTCAACCGCCGGATGCCGAAGACCTTGTTGTAGTACACCTGGGGCACCGCGGTGTTGGGCTTGTGGCTGCCGGCGGGCGAGACGCCTTCGTTCTTGTAGTAGATGCGCGCCGGCGTGTTCAGCGCCCGCTCCAGCGCGCGCGCGCGGTACAGCGGCGTCGGCCGCCAGATCAGAAGCTTCTCCAGCACCGGTTCGGGGATATCGATCCAGCGTTGGGTCGAGACCTCCTGTTCGATGATGTTCATCGGGAACACCGGCGCCAGGTCCTCCGGCGTCACCGGCGAACCGTCGGGCTTGATCGGCGGCGGGAGGGGCTTCGGCAGGTCCGCCGCGATGTTGTACCACTGTCGGGGGATGTCCTGTTCGTCGAGCGTCACCTTGATGCGTTCGGCCATTGGAAGGTTCTCCACCTCAGCTTCCCGGATGCTCCGCCCGCCCGCCCTGCCGGCACAGCGGGCACTCCGCGGGCGGCCACGTCGTCGGCGCCAGTCGCAACAGCGAGACCAGCGGCGCGTCGAACCGCACCGTGCCGTCGCTGCGGTCCACCAGCACCGCCACCGCCGCGACCACGCCGCCGGCGCCGTGGACGATCCGGATCGTCTCCTCCACCCGCCCGCCCCGCGTCACCACGTCCTCGGCCACGACGAACCGCTCGCCGGGGCGGATCGCAAACCCCCGCCGGACCACCAGCCGGCCCTCCTGCTTCTCCGCGAAGATCGAACGGACGTTCAACGCGCGGGCGATTTCGTGGCCGACGAAGAGCCCCCCCATCGCCGGCGAGATCACCGCATCGGCTTCGACGCCCGCCGCCGTCAGCCGGCGGGCGAGCTCGCCGCACAGCCGGGCCGTGCGGTCGGGCCACTGCAGCAGCAGGGCGCACTGAAAATACTGGTCGCTGTGGAGGCCCGACCTCAGCTCGAAATGGCCCGAGAGCAGCGCGCCGGTCTCCCGAAACATCGCCAGGACGTCCGCCTCGGACAGCCCCACCCCGTTCGTCATCTCCGCCATGATCCCCCGTCGCGCGGTTCCAAGGATTGGAAGCCCGTCCGTCACTCGCGTCCAACCCTTGGACGGCGTTCGCGGCATTGTGCCTGCCGGCGCGAAAAAGAAAAGCCCGACGCGGCTACTGCGGACCGCCCCGTCCGGCGCAGAGGCGGACGCCCGCCCGCCACAGCGCCCGCCGAAGGCCACAGAGGCTTTGCAGGCGCAGGTCCGGGGGCGGATCGGGCTGGCCGGGCGGGTCGGCCGGACATAACCAGGCGGTCCGGAACCCTGCGCGCGCGGCGGCGGCGACATCGTTCACAGGATGGTCGCCGATCATCAGCGTCTCGGCGGGCGACACCCCGCGGCGGTGCATGCGTTCGGCGGCGATCGCGTACAGGACCGGAGACGGCTTCGCGATGCCTTCGGCGTATGACCACACGCACAGGTCCGGCGCCCAAAACGAGCCGCCGGCGCACGGGAACCGTGCGGCCAGCATGGCCGGCGCCTCGAACTGGGCGTTCGAGACAATGCCCTGCAGGACGCCGGCCGACCGAAACAACTGGAGCGCCGATCGGGCCCCCGGCCGCGGACGAACGGGGTTGGTCGTCAGCTCCCAGGCCGCCGCCACACGTTCCACATCCGGCCGGGGGGCCGCCGCCGGCAGCCAGCCCTGCCGCGCGGCCTCGGCCAGCGTTCGTCGCCACACCTGGCGCACATCCACCTCGGGTACGGCGATGCCGCGGCGGACGGCCGCGGCCCTGAGCCTGGCGGCCGTTGCGCGGAACCGGCGTTCCATCCGTTCGGCGGCGGCGCCATCCGCTAGCGCGACACCGGCCCATTCGAGGGCCTTCCTCACCCCCTCGACGCCGCCTGGGCGGGGCGCCTCGAGCGGGAGGGCTGCCGGGGCCAACACCAGCGTGCCGTAGACGTCCCACAGCACCGCACGGATGATCAAGGTCGCCGGGCCGGGGGTCACGAGTCCTCCCCGCCGCGGCCCCATCGCCGGCGGTAGTCGGCCACGGAGATCATCGGCGGCCGTTCCTCCTCCTCCAGGGGGAACTCCGCCGGCTCGTATCCCTCGGCGTCGGGCAGGAACTGGCGCATCACCGTGGCGAGCGGCCGACGCGGCTCGAGGTAGCCGTAGCGGTGCAGACGGTCGAACAACACCTGGAGGATCCCGAACGACATTCGGCCGAGCGATTCGATCGGCTGGTTACGATGGATGCGCTGATCAAGGTCCACCTGCGCCATGGCCTCGAGGCCAGCGCGGTGATGGATGTCCATCAGGTGGGCGACCTCGACGCCGTAACCGACGGGAAACGGGAGGCGCTCCAGCAGCGAGCGGCGGCCCGCGTACTCCCCGGAAAGCGGCTGGATCAGCGCAGTCAGGTCGGGGACCCAGAGCGAAAACATCGGGCGGACGACCAGCTCCGTCACGCGGCCGCCGCCGGGCGTTCTCTTGCCCCGGGTCAGTTCGAGGGGGCGGTCGTAGAACGCCTTGACGTACTGCACGCCGGGGTCCTCGAGCAGCGGGCCGAGCAGGCCGTAGACGAACTGCGGCCGGACGTTCCGGATGTCGGCGTCGATGAAGGCGATCAGGTCGCCCTCGCACTGGTAGAGCGCCTTCCAGAGGTTCTCGCCCTTGCCGCGGCGCGCGCCGGCCGAAGGCAAAATCTCGGAGGCCAGAAACACCCGGGCGCCCCACTCGGCCGCGACCTCGCGCGTGCGGTCGGAGGAGCCGGAGTCGATCACGACGATCTCGTCGAGCAGCGGCCGGCGGAGCATCAGCTCGGATTTGAGAAGGAGGATCTCCTTGCCGATCGTCCGCTCCTCGTTCAGGGCGGGCAGGCACAGCGAGATGCGCAGCCCCTGCCGCCGCTTGAGGCCGACAAGGCGTTCCACATCCGCGAAACGGGAATGATGAAAGGTCCTCCGGCGAAGCCACTCGCGAACGCGATCGTCGAGAGTGGGCGCCGCCGTCATGGATGGGCCTCCACGTCCGCGGCGACGAGGTTGGCCACCAGCTGCGCCAGGCCCGTCCAGAGGTCGGGGATGGAGACTTCCTCCTCGACCTCGTCGAGTTCGCCGCGACGGCGGCCGGTCGTGAGGCCGAGGACGATGCCGGGCACGCCGGCCTCGAGCAGGGCCGCCAGTTGCGTGGTGGTGGAATAGATCATCGGCGGCCGGCCCAGCGCGCCGAGGATCGCCCGCGCGTTGCGCACCAGCGGATGGCCGATGTCCAGTCCGCCGGGCTCGCGCCAGGTGACCGTGTCCAGCTCCACGACCTTGCCCGAGCGCGCCCGCGCCTCCGCGACGATGTCCTCGATCGCGGTCCGGATCCGGCGAAGATCTTCGCCGGACTCGCTGCGGGCCTCGAACCGCAGCACCGTGTCCCGGGCGATCGTGTGGTAGGACAGCCCCCCTTCGATGGAGCCGAGCACGATCGTGCTCAGCGGTCGCTGGCAGAGCGGGATGCGGCCGATGCGGCCAACGATGTCGGCCATCGGCAGGATCGTCCCGCTGGCTCCGTACTGCGCCCAGTCGTACTCTGGAGGAAGGCGGCAGGAGATTGCGCCGCGAAACACACCGACGGCCGCGTAGTTGAGCCGGCCGAGCTGGACGCTCTCGAGGCAGAAGCCGCATGCCAACGGCCAGCGGCTAGCGGCGAGGACGCGCCTCAGGCCGGCGAGGTTGCCGCGGCTCAGCGATTGGGACGTGCCGGCCAGCAGGAGGTTGGACCGCAGGCGGACCTGCAGCGAATCGAGGAGCGTCGGCAGGCACGCCAGCGCGGCCAGGGCCAGGCAGTTGTCGCCGACGAAGGGCCCGACCAGCCGGTCCACGCCGACCTCGATCTCGCGATGCTCCGGCGCGATGTCCAGCGTGTCCATCGGAACGGCCACCAGCACCGTCGCCGATCCAACCTCGCCGGGGAGCAGACCCACGACGTTGTTCAGGTCGTCCACGGCGCCCTGCTCGACACCGGCCTCGCACCACCGATCGCGCACATACGCGGCCCGGCGCCCTTCGCCGCCGGTCGGGGCGGGCATCTCGCCAAGGCAGACGACGTCCGTGAGCAGGCGCTCCCGCATCGCTTCCGCGGCGGCGCGGAAGCGGGACAGGTGGGCCAGCGCATGGTCCGTCGCCCTCATGGTGCCCGCCCTTTATGCTGCACCGAACCGTGCGGTGTCGAGAGCGCAGCAGATGCGCTCGCCGCCTGGCTGGGCCCGCCGCCAAACCGCATGCCATCGGCCGCGCTATTGCCGGTACCACTGCTGCACCTGGCCGACGTAGCGCGGACCACCCGTGACCACCAGGGTCATGTGGTTCCGACTGTGGATCACGCCCTCCTTGCGGGCCGTGAAGTTGTCTTCTGGATGGGTGTCGAACGTCACTGCCACGTACAGCACGACCTCGTCCCCGTTCACCACCCCGGCGATGTCGCCGCGAACCGTGGGATCGGACGGCTCGACGAACACGCCCTGCACCGACCGACCGCGTTGGGTCAATTTGTAGAGCGACTCACGCCCCTGAAAGCGCCAGATGCCGGTCAGATCGTATTCCTCGTCCGCCGGCTGGGCCGGCGGAGAACCGTCGTCGCCGTCATCGTCCCCGCCTTCGTCGCAACCCGCCACGACCAGCCCCGCCAGAGCGGCCGCCGCCACCGTTCGCCACCACCGTGCCGTTCGTCTCACCGCCTGCCCGTCCTCGATGGCCCGATGCCCGCGACGCTCAGAGCGCTACCCGGGTGCGGAATTCCGCCTCGACCGCCTCGCCCGCCGGCAGCGCGATCACGCCGTGCCCGGCCCAGCCCCGGGCCATCAGGTTGATTCCGTTGTTCGCGTTGGCCGCCGGCTCGAGAGCGAAGACCGGGCGATCCGTCGGATTGAAGTACACGAGGTTCACGCAGTTGGCGGAACATTCGTACCCCAGTTTGACTCCGCTGTCGGGCCATTCGATTTCGGCGCGGCCGTCCCATCCGCCCAGGCAGACGTCGTAGCGGCGGTCGGGGGCGACCGGGCGCGGGGAGGAAAAGTCCAAGTCGGGCGGCAACGGCTCGAGCGGTCCGTTGGGCAGGCAGTCGCCGTCCGGATCCGGCCAGACGCCGCCCAGCCGGGCGCGCACGAGCACCGGCTCGCCGGCGGCGGTCAGGGAACGCCGGTAATACGGGTGCCAGCCGAAGCCGGCGGGCATCGTCGAGTCGCCGCGGTTGACGATGCGGAGCCGCTGGGTGAGCGCGTCCTCGTCGAGCACGATCTCGGCGGCGATCTCCATCGGCCACGGCCAGTTGAAATCGGCAAAGTCCGCCGTGCGCAGCGACAGGCGCAGGCGCGCATCGCCGCGTTCGGCCACCGTCCATGGCCGCGAGCGGGCGTCGCCGTGGATCGCATGGTTCGCGCCGTTGCGAAGCCGGTGCTCCCGTCCCTCGAACACGAACACGCCGTTCTCGATGCGGTTGGAGTACGGGATCATCATCCAGCTCGCATATCGCATTTTCAGGCCCGGGTCACGCACATCGGGATACAGATCCAGCCACGCGTTGCCGCGCCATACCTTCCACGCCAGCAGCCCCGCCCCGTCGCCGGGGGCGACGACCAGCTTCATCCTCCGGTTGGACAGTTCGATTTCCTCGCGCACCGCGACCTCCCGCGCCGTCGCCGGCGGCGCGGGCGGCGCGGCCCGCGCCAGGCGGCCCGCACACCACCATCCGCCGGCGGCCAGGGCCGCGCGCCGGAGCGCCTCCCGGCGACCAACCAGCGGACTGTCCTCGATCCGTGGTCTCCTCAACGGTTCCTCCGCACGGCTCACCTGGCCCCGTCACGGCCCGTCCGGCGGGGGCGGCCGCTCGCGCAACCGGATCCCCCGCACCGCCCCGGCCGTCCGCCACGTCGAGATGGCCAGCGGCACTGCGATTTCGATCTCGCCAGGCCGCATGTGCACACGCCGGCCGGCGACGTCCGCGGCGATGACCTGTTTTCCGTCCAGGTCCGCCTCGATCCTCCCCGGCATCACGCGGACCGACAACGAATACCACCGGCCGGTCTCGAAATCGCGGGTCAGGCTCGTCTCGTTTTCCGAGGCGTCGAGGCCATCGATGCTGGAGATGCCGACGATCGTGCCGCCCCAGCCGCCGACGACGAGGGTAAAGCAGTTGGTGCCGTAGGGGAGCGTCAGCCCACAAAAGAAATCGCCGCCCGAGACCCGCATTGCGTCGAGCCGCACCTCGTAATTCATGGTCGGGGCGGGGTTGGTATAGGTGATCCCCGTAAGGTCGTCGCCGGCGCCGAGGTAGATCGCCGGGCCGGCCGGGGCGCCGGGCGGCGCGTCGGCGGGGCGGTCCGCTTCCAGCACACGGATCTCGCCGGGGCGGACGTACTCGGTCCGCTTCCAGCCTTCGAGGTCGCGACCGTTGAACAGCTCGCGCCAGGGGCCAGGCTCCGCCGCGACCGCCGCCGCGGCCAGGCCGAACGCCATCCCCCGCCATACACCACAACCTCGGCGGCACGCCACCATCGTCGTCGTCCTCCGGTTCGTTTCCTGATCTTATCGTCGCCGGCCGTCGGCGACGAGCCGCGCGGCCAGCCAGCGCGCCACTTCGACCGCCACCTCCCGCTCGCGCCCGTGAAAGCCATGGTCCGCGCCGCGGACCGTCCGCGTCCACGTCGCGCCGGGCCGGAGAGCTGCGAGCCGACGAAGCATCCAACGGACCGGACGCACGGCGTATTCCTCGCGATCGCCGAACAGCACCAGGGTCGGCGTCCCGAGGCGGCGCCAGGCCCGCATCGGCCCCTCGTAGTCGAACAGGGAGGCCTCGATCGAACGCTCGTCCGCCAAGCTGAGAAAGCGCCGGGCGGTGAAGAGGTGCGGCAGGCCGGGGACGGGCTCGCCGCCGCGGCCGCCGGCCGCCATCGCGCGCGCCTGCGCCAACGCACGGGCCCAGCGCCGGCCAAGCTCGCGTCGCAGGATCGCGCGGTCGTCGGCCGGCGCCAGCGCAACGAACGCGCGCACGTCCGGCGGTCGGCGGCGGTCGAGGTAGTGTAGGCTCTTCTGGCATCCCGTGCTGTGGCCGATCAGCCCCAGTCGCCGCCCACCGGTCCGGCGAATGAATTCGAGCGCCGCGTCGAGATCGGCTAGACACGCGCCGAACGGCTCGTCCAATGTGCCCCGTTCCGCACCCCTCGTGTTGACGGACAGCAGCGAAACGCCGGCCGCCGGCAGATGGCTCAACATCGCCTTCTTCAGCTCCGAACGGTAGAAATTGCTGAACATGCCGTGGACGTAGACGGCCGCCGCCTCGGGCCGCGAGGCGGGCGCGAAAAATCCATCGAGGCGCCGGCGCCCGCGGCCGACCGGAAGACAGACCAGTTCCCCGCGCCAGCAACGCGGCCCCGGCGCAAGGCGGCTCACGGGCGCACCGCTCCCGCGATCGCCGCGCGGACGCCTTCGACCCGATCGGGCGGCACGGCCAACCAACGCGCCCTGCGCAGCCGCAAGCCCACCGCGCCCGGCGACAGCGTGAAACTGGTCACGTGGCGCCCACCGGCGTTGAACACGTGGGTTCGGCCCTGGGGGCCGCAGACGACGAAGGTCTCCGCCTTTTCGTCGTAGAAAAACGCCTCCGGCGGCGCCCCGGCGACGTCCTCGAGCGCCTTCGGGACGGGCCGACGGTCTTCGAGACGCCGCCGCTCAGCGTGTCGGGTGCGGCGGCCGCTCTGGCGGGCGGAGCGCTCGATCGCATCCGCCAGCCGCCGCAGGACGGCCGGAACGCGGGAAAGGATCGCCCTTAGCGCATCCGGGGGCGCGTCGGCCGGCAGTCCGGCGGCCAGCCGGTCCATCTGGGAGACCGCGCGCAGGGCGGCGGCGCGCGCCCGGGCGACGCCCGCCCCGCGATCCGCCCCTAGCCAGTCTTCCAAGCCGCCGCCCACCGGTCCGCCGACCGTGTTGAGGCGAATCTCGCGACGGCCGGCGGTGCCGCGGCATTCGACGATCTGAATGGTGAGCGCAAAACGATCTGCCGGCTCCTCGCCGGCGCAGAAATAGCCCGCGACGACCTGGCCGAGGATCGAATACGTTCGCGAGGCACGGCCAAACTCCGCCATTTGGCGCCGCCGGAGCTCCCGGCCCATGACCGTCGCGGTGACGGGTCGACCCGGCGACTCGAACACGTCGGCGACGCGGGGATCGTGGCGTTCTAGAAGCCACTGGCCCAGCTCGCGCCACTCCGGCCGCCCCATGGGGTCGTAGCCCGCAAACACCGAGAGCGGACCGGGCGGCGTCGCATGGTCGCAGACCGACGACCCGCATTTGAAACAGTGCACCGCGCCCTCCCGGTAGACCCCCACCCGCGCGTGCAACGTGTCGAGCTGGCCGGCGATCTGCGCCTCGAGGGGCGGATCGAATTCCACGGCCCAGCCCGCGGACGGCCGCGCGCGCAGCCGCAGCTTCAGCTCGAGGTCCGGCGCGCCGGGAGCGACCGCGCCGTGATGCGCGTCGTGGATATCGCGCACGACCGCCCGCAGCGCGTCGAGCACCGCCTGCTGTCGACGGGCCAGGCGACCGGGCTCGCCGACAGACCGACCGACGGCCGGCGTCGACTCGTTACCAGGAGTTTCGGCGGACGCGGGAGGAGTCACGGCGATCCTCCGGCGGAGGGGTTTCGGCGGGCACGCCGATGGCGATCAACGCGAACGGCACGATTTCCGGCGGCACGCCCAGCGCCTCGCGCACCGCGCGTTCGCGGTCCGCGACGGGGTGAAGCCCGATCCAGACGGCCCCCAGCCCGCACGCATGGGCGGCGATCAGGAGGTTCTCGGCCGCGGCGGCGCAGTCCTGCGGCCAGAAGCCGGGGATTTTTTCACGGGCCGGCTCCGCGCAGATGAGAACTCCCAACGGCGCGGTCTCGAGCATGTCGCACTTCGGCATCGCCGCTGCCAACCCCCGCAACGTCTCGCGGCGGTCCACCACTACGAACTGCCAGGGCCGGGCGTCGCCCGCCGATGGGGATTGAAACAACACCCTGAGGAACAGGTCGACCGTCTCCGGCGACACGGGCCGGTCAGGATCGAACCGGCGGACGCTGCGGCGGGTCAGCAGGGCTTCGATGGCATCCATGCGGCCTCCTTCCTTCATTCCAGCGGCAGACGGTTCACGAGTGACTCGTATTCCGCCGGCAGCCGCGCTGCCTCCATTTCCACGGACTCGCGACGGCGCCGGCCCTCCTCGTCCACCCGCACGCGCTCGTCCCGAACTCGGATCCAGGGGGCCTCGGCGTCCTCCCGGTAGACCAGTTCGAAACGCACAGTGCGATGGTCGCGGCCGAATCCGCCGAACCGCCGGTCCAGGTCCCGGCCGGCGGCGGCGGCGGCCCAGGGGGCGCGGTTGGTGCCCAAAGCCGTCTCCAGCGCCGCCATCAGGTGTCGCCGTACCTCCTCGCCGGCGGCCTCGTGCGGCGGGATCTCGACCACCAGCTCAGAGGCCGTCGGCATCGTGGCCTGGAGCACCCGCGCCTCAGCCTCGTCCGCCATGGCGCGCGCGACGCGGAAGGCGTCGTCCAGCCGCTCCCGTTCCGCAGGGGTCAGCCGGAGAAGGGCGGCCAGGTCGTCGTGCACGCGAAACTCGTCCGTCACCGCAGGCATGTCCAGCCGTCCGACGAGATGTTCGGGGATCGGATAACGCCCTTGAAAGTTGTCGAGGATCCATCGCAACAGCGCCTGTAACTGGTTTCGAAGCGCCTCGTTCTCCATCTCCAGTCGCTTCTGCGCGGCATGCAGAGCCTCGTTCTCGGCGACCAGAGCGGCACGACGTTCCGCCTCGTGGTCGGCGACCCGCGGTGGCGCGGACGGGCGGCTGGTGTCGGGGAAGGCGGTCGGAGAGGCACCGGCAGGTACGGCCGCGGGGAGGTCCCGGGTGGCTGCGGCTTGCGGGGCAGGCGCCGCGCCCCGCCCACTCCACACGATTGCGCCGATGGAAACTGCGGCGGCCGCGGCCGCGTACAGGAGGTTGGACACTCCGCGCCACATCATCGGCTCTATCTAGCACCCGCTAGCGCACGAAGCCAGTCGGCCCGGTCCAGATCGGACGACAGGGGCGAGTTCCCACGGAATCAACGCCGCAACTTCAGGTCGCTCCCGCCCGTCGGGCCACGCCGGTCACCGCGGCATGCCCGGCCCAGCCGCAGACACATCGAGCCACAGCTCGACCGACGGATGACCCGCCACGGCGAGGCCGGCCGGCAGCGACGCCGGTTGCTCGAGCCACCGCGCCACCACAGCACGCTTTTCCGCCCCGGTGACGACGAAGAGAAGCCGCTCGATCCGTTCCAGCAATCGTGGGGCGACGCTGACGCGATCCGGCGGCGACGGCCTCCGGACGGCGACCGCCCATCGTCCGCCCACGCGGGCCTGCTCCACCTCGTCCAGGCTGAACAACGAGGCCGTATGGCCGTCGGCACCCAAGCCGAGCAATCCTAACGGGAACCGGACCCCCTCCGTGACCCAGCCGGCCAGCAGCCGATCGTACGCGTCGGCCGCCGCCTCGATGGGCCAGTCGGTCCGAACGGAAAAAAACAGGTCCCGCGGAAGACCGGCGGCGGCCAGGGGCGGCACCACGTGGAATGCATTGGAATCGGGCGAGTCTGGCGGCGCCATCCGTTCGTCGCTAAGAAACACGCGGGCCCACGCCTGCGGGGAGTGGGCGGCTAGGCGTCCGTAGGCGTCCAGCGGCGTGCGGCCGCCGGCCAGCATCACGGCGCAGCGCGGTCCGCCGCTCAGCGCATCGACCAGGCGCACGGCGAGGGCCTCGGCCAACGCCGTGGCGCTCTCGAACACGCGAATCTGCATCGCTTAACTATAAGGCCGGGAGCCGCCTCTGCCAAAGGTCCGACCCCATGGGGCGTCGAACTGCCGTCGGATCCGTCGAAATACGGCGCGACCGCGCTCATCGCAATGGGATCAATCCGGCCCGGATCCAGGGATGCCCGGCGACGGGGGTGGGCGCGTCCCCCGACGTCCGCCCCCGCTTTTGGGCCGACTCGCCCTCGCGAAGGCGGCCTGCCACTTACTCGGACTTGAACTCGGCGACCAGGGCGGAAATCGAGGCCTTCGCGTCGCCGAAGAGCATCCGGGTGTTGGGCTTGAAGAAGAGGGGGTTTTCGACGCCGGCGAAACCGGGGCGCATCGAGCGCTTCAGCACGATGCACGTGCGCGCCTGGTCCACGTTGATGATCGGCATGCCCCAGAGGGGACTGGTCCGGTCCTCCCGCGCGGCGGGGTTCACGACGTCGTTGGCGCCGATGACGATCGCCACGTCCACGGTGTCGATCACGGGATTGACATCGCCGGGTTCGACGAGCTGTTCGTAGGGGACGCTAGCCTCGGCCAGCAGGACGTTCATGTGCCCGGGCATTCGGCCGGCGACGGGGTGGATGCAGTACTTCACCTCGGCACCGTTCTTTTCCAACAACTGGCCGAGCTCGCGCACGACATGCTGGGCCTGGGCGACGGCCATGCCATAGCCGGGGACGAACACGACGGACCGGGCGGCCTCGAGGATGTAGTAGGCGTCCTCGACGCTGACGGGCTTGACCTCGCCCTGCACGGCCGACGAACTGGCGGTCTCGACCGCGCCGAAACCGCTGAAGAGGACGTTGGCCAGCGACCGGTTCATGGCCTTGCACATGATGTTGGTAAGGATCAGGCCGCTGGCGCCGACCAGCGATCCGGCGACGATCAGTCCGTTGTTGAGGATGATGAAGCCGGCCGCCGCGGCCGCGACGCCGGAGTAGCTGTTCAGCAGCGAAATGACGACCGGCATGTCGGCCCCGCCGATCGGGATGACCGAGGTCACGCCGAGAACGAGCCCAAGGGTCATCACGGCCCCGAAGGCCGCGTAGGCCGCGCCGCCGGTCGGCCGCTGCACGACGACCGCGGCGGCGGCCGCGAGGGTGGCCAGCACGATCGCGCCGTTGAGCAGGCGCTGGCCGCGGAAGAGGATGGGGCGGCCGGTGATCCACTCGGCCAACTTCAGGAACGCCACGACGCTGCCGGAGAACGTCACCGCGCCAACGATCGCCGTAAACACGGCGGCGACGGCCGTGAAGAGCGAACTGTCCGGCGCGCCGGCGCCGAGGGTCCGCAGGTAGGCCTCCCAGCCCAGGCCGCGCCACTTGTGGAACTCGGCCCACGCCACCAGCATGCTCGCCAGGCCGCCGAAGCCGTTGAACAGGCCCACCATCTCCGGCATCGCGGTCATCTTCACCGAGTACGACGCGACGGCGCCGATCGCCGAGCCGACGATTGCCCCGAGCAGGATCCACTGGAACGAGATGCCTTTGAGCAGGCAGGTCGCGACGATCGCCGCCAGCATCCCGACGCCGGAGATCAAGTTGCCTCGCCGCGCCGTCGCCGCGCGGTTGAGCATCTTCAGCCCGACGATGAACAGGACGGAGGCGAGGATGTAGAGCGATGTGATCAGCGGATGGTCCGAGCTCAACATGTCACTTCGCGCCTCCATCCTTGTGCCGGAACATTCCGAGCATCCGGTCGGTGACGAGGTACCCGCCGACCACGTTGATCATCGCCGCGACCACCGCCAGGGTCCCCAGGATCGTCACGGTCAGCCCCCCCTCCCCCTGGCCTGCGGCCACCAGCGCCCCGACGATCGTGATGCCGGAAATCGCATTGGAGCCGGACATCAGCGGCGTGTGCAGTTGCGAGGGCACCTTGGAGATCAGCTCGAACCCCAGAAACACCGCCAACACGAACACGAAAAACAACAACCCGAGCATGATCGCCTCCTAAAGGCCCAGGGCCTCGCGCACGGCCGGATGAACCACCCGCCCCTCGTGAACCACCAGCATGCCCTTCAGGATCTCGTCCTCCGGATCCCACCGGAACGACTTCGAAGAGCGGTCCCAGAAATGCTCGATGAAGCTGGCGAGATTGCTCGCGTACATCTGGCTGGCGGCAACCGGCACCCGGCCGGGCAGGTTGATCAGTCCCACGATGCGAACCCCGCCGATCTCCACCTCGCGGCCGGGTTCCGAACCCTCGACGTTGCCGCCGGTCTCGACCGCAAGGTCCACGATCACGCTGCCCGGTTTCATTGCCCGCACCATCTCGGCGGTGACGATCCGCGGCGCCCGCCGCCCGAACACCTGCGCGGTGGTGATGACGACATCGGCGTCGGCGCAGTGCCGCGCCATCGCCGCCCGCTGGCGGGCCAGCTGTTCCTCGGTCAGGGCCTTCGCGTACCCGTCCTTGGTCTGCCCCGTCTCGCCCAAGTCGATCTCGACGAACTTCGCGCCGAGGGACTGCACCTGCTCCTTCACCACCGGCCGGGTGTCGTAGGCCTCCACGCGGGCGCCAAGCCGGCGGGCGGTGGCGATCGCCTGCAGCCCGGCCACGCCCGCGCCGATCACGAACACCCGCGCCGGCGTGATCGTGCCGGCAGGCGTCATCATCATCGGCAAAATTTTCGGCAGGCGCTCCGCCGCCAGCAGAACGGCCACGTATCCGGCCAGGTTGGCCTGCGAGCTGAGGGCGTCCATTTTCTGGGCGATCGTCGTGCGGGGCAGCAGCTCCACCGAAAGGGCCGTCGCGCCGGCCCTCGCGAAGGCCTCGATGACGGCGCGATTGGTGAACGGCTCAAGATACCCGACGTGCCGCGAACCCGGCCGGCCGGCCGCCGCCTCCTCCGGCGAGGGCGGGCGAAGCCGAAGGACCCAGTCCGCGCCGGCCAGCCCCTCAGCGCGACCGACGACCCGCGCGCCCTTCGCCGCGTAGTCGGCATCCGCCTGATGGATGCCTTCCCCCATGCCCGCTTCGATCCACACCTCGACGCCTAGCTTGATGAGTTTCTCGGCCGAGGCCGGTGTCATGGACACACGGCGTTCGCCCGGATGCGATTCGCGGGCGGCAAAGACCTTCATGGGACCCCCGACGCACCGGACGGGCCCACCGCGGGCCCGCCGGAGAACCAGTGAATCTACGCGCCCGCACCGCTGTGTCAAACCACTTTGCGCCAGCCCGCGGACGGGAGCGGCGGCTCCCCTCAGGCATCCCCTCCCGGCGCTCCTTCCTCCACCACTCGGGCGTTCATCAGCCGGGCAAGACGGCGCAGGCTGTCCAGATGACGCCGTAGAAGACGACGCGGTGGAGAAGGGTCATGGCGTCCTCCGTGTCCAGGACCACCGACCACGTCGCGGTCATGGCCGCGGCGTCGCGCACCTCGGTCACGATCTGGGTCCGGCAGCCGCGGACCGACCTCGACGGCACGTGGACGATCCGAGCCGTGGAGGCGAGGAAGGCATTGAGGTTGACAAATTTCGCGCTCGTGATCGTCTGCCCGACACGGCAGAGGACTTCGGCCATGCAACCGCTGCCCCCCACCTCGGAATGGCCGCGGAGCAGGTAGGGCGCGGGTTCGCCGGCATGGCCGTCCATGCGAAGCGGCGCAGTGCAGTGGGCCGCCCACAGCGCGTTGCGCGAGGTATCGAGCGTCGCGTTGCCCTGAATGCCCGGCAGGCCAAACGCATACTCGAACATCGGCATTGTGAGCAGCAAGTCCATGTCGCCCTCGCAGGCCGCGGGGATGCCTGCGTCGCGGAGGCGAGCGAGACCGAGGCAAGGGAACCCCCAGGACATCGATCCCATGCAGGTGCCGACGGTCAGCCCCCGCGCCCGTTCGCGCTGCATCAGCTCCTGCAGGGCCACGCTGATTCGCGCGGCGCGCGGGACGTCATCGGCCGTGGGACCGGCGACTTCCTGCGCCCCCTCGGTCCGCCGCCGCGCCTCCTCGACCACCGCCGCCGTCTCGGCCGCGGCGATGAGGTCTTCGAAGGCCGCCTCGGCCACGACCTCGCAACCCAGCCGTTCGCGAACCAACTCGGGCGATCGGGCGGAGTTCGTGCCCCTCGCGGACGGAAACAGCAGGAGGCGGCTTCGGCGCATCAGCGGGCCGACGCGCAGCAGCCGCACCGCACGTTCCGGCTCGTCCGGATCGCCGGTCGGGAACAGGGTTACGGGATATCCCCTCCTCTGCCAGCGATGGGCATACATCCAGTCGTATCCGCTCGCCGGCAGCGAGAAGACCACCATCGGGCGGTGGCCGTCGGGGATGGGCTGGACGCTCCGGGTCAGTGCGAAACAATGAAGGTTGACGGTCAAGACCGGTGTCCCGGGACCGGCCCTCGCCAGCAACGCGGCCACCTGTGCGGCGTCGTTCGCCTCCCCTAACATCAGCTCGACGTTGCCCAAGTCCCGCTCGACGCGCGCCAGCCGAGCCTTGATCGCATCCAGTTGGCTGGCGCCCACGCAACACTCCCGGTCCTACGGTCCGGGTGAGCCCGTAGACACGACACAAATCCGGATCTTGGTTCCCGAATCCCCCCGAGCGGTCCGACGGCCGTCTTTGCCGCCGCCCCAACGAGACCGCCGTCGGCCGACGCGGCCGCCGCTGCCAAGAACTCCCTGCGCGTGCAACCCTCGCACATGACTGTCCGCCTCCTTTCGGCCTCAGGGCGCATCACGCTCCATGCCCGTCGCCCCTATAGGACCGGATAGAAAAAAGGAGTCAACACAATTCGATTGGGGAGACGTCGCCTGACCGTGGTGCACAGCGTTCGGCCCGTCGAACCCCACCGTTGCCCGCCGACAGGCAGCGCCCCGGCGGGTGCGATGCCGGATCACGGACGCCGGCCTGCAGCGTAACGGTCCCGGCCGGTGACGTCGCGTTCGATACGAACATCGGCGAACCCCGCGGCGGCCAACAGCCGGGCGACTTCGGCACCATGACCTTCACCGATTTCCATCCAGACCGCGCCACCCTGCCGAAGAACGGACAACGCCGCCGGGATGAGGTCCCGGATGACCGACAAGCCGTCCGGTCCGCCGTCGAGGGCTTCGCGCGGTTCCCAACCGCGTACGGACGTCGCCAGCCAGCCCCATTCGTGCGACGCCACATAAGGAGGGTTGGACATCACAAGGTCCGCGGACTCTGGCGCCGCTGTCCCGGTCAGGCTGCCTCGCTCCAGCCAAATCCGGTCCGACAAGCCCAACCGACGCAGGTTGGCGCCAGCCACCTCCAGGGCGTCCGGCGAAGTATCGGTGGCCCGAACGGCGGCCGCCGGCCGCGCCCATGCGACGGCGGCGGCGATGCACCCGCTGCCTGTCCCCACGTCCAGCACCGAAACCGGCCGGTCGGTGGGCAGATCCTCTAATGCCAGTTCGACGAGACCCTCGGTCTCGGGTCGCGGGATGAGCACCCGCCGGTCCACGGCGATCCGCAGACCATGGAACGGCGCCCAGCCCACGACATAGGCCAACGGCTCGCCGCCGGCCAGCCGTTCGGCCATCGCCTCGAGGCGCGCCGCGGCCGGCTGGCTCAGCGGTCCGCCGAGGCCGGCGCGGAGTGCGGCCCGGCCGATGCCCGCGGCCTCGGCGACCGCCCACTCCGCCACAGCGCGGGGTTCGTCGCAGCCGGCAAGCCGCCTCTCCAGCCAGTCCACCGCCTCCAACAGGGCCGACGTCCGGGCCGGCCGCCGCCCTTCCGCCCCGGTCGTCACCGCTCCGCCATCTCCTCGAGGTGCCGCCGCAGCCGCTCCGCGCGGTCGCCGGCGCGCAGCGCGCCGATCAGTTCGTCGAGGTCGCCGTCCAAAACCTCCGCCAGACGGTGAAGGGTCAGGTTGATGCGGTGGTCGGTCACGCGATTCTGAGGAAAGTTATAAGTGCGGATCCGTTCGCTGCGGTCGCCGGTGCCGATCTGGGAGCGGCGGGTGTCTGACCGTTCCGCCGCCTGCCGGCGTCGGCGCAAATCGAGCAGCCGCGCCTTCAGCACGCGCAGGGCCTTCTCCTTGTTGCGGGCCTGCGACCGCTCGTCCTGGCATTGTACGACCAGCCCGCTCGGCAGATGAATGAGGCGGACGGCGGACTCCGTCTTGTTGACCTTCTGCCCGCCGGCGCCGGAGGCTCGGAACAGGTCCATGCGCAGCTCGTCCGGGCGGATCTCAATGTGATCCATCTCCTCGGCCTCGGCCAGGACAGCGACGGTGGCGGCGGAGGTGTGAATGCGTCCGGACTGCTCGGTCACCGGCACGCGCTGGACGCGATGGACTCCGCTCTCGTAGCGGAGGAGGCCGTGCGCACCGTCGCCCTCGATGGTGGAGACGATCTCCTTGTAGCCGCCGAGGTCGGAGGGGCTGACGTCCACCACGCCGATGCGCCAGCCGCGGCGGTCGGCGTAGCGGCTGTACATCCGGAACAGGTCGGCCGCGAAGAGGGCCGCCTCCTCGCCGCCGGTTCCGGCGCGGATCTCCATCACGACGTTGCGCGCGTCGTCGGGATCGGCCGGCAGCATTGCCTCCTCGACGGCCCGTTCGGCGTCGGCGATCGCGGCGTCCAGCCGCGCGGCGTCGGCGCGGGCCAGCTCGCACAACTGCTCGTCGGGATCCTCGAGCATGGCGGCCAGGGCCGCCCGCTCCGCCTTCAAGCGCTCCCACCGCTCGATCCGGTCGCAGAGGTCGCGAAGGCGGGTGTGCTCGGCGACGAGTTCACGGCAACGGGGGCCCGCAGCGGCGCCAGGCCGGTTGAGGGCGGACTCCACGGCGGCCAGTTGCCGCCGCACCGACTCGACGTGGTGCGCCTCGATCATGCCTTCAAACGCGCGGGCCGGAGGGCCCGCCTTCGCAAGCCCGCCGGCCCCGTGCCTCGCCGCCGGCTATCTGCTCTTCGCGGCGCCGTACCGCTTGCGGAACCGATCCACCCGGCCCTCGGTGTCGATCAGCTTCGCCTGGCCGGAAAAGAACGGGTGACAGCGGGCGCACGTGTTCACGTGCATCTCGCGGACCGTCGAGCGCGTATGGATCTGGTTTCCACAGGCGCAGGTGATTGTCGCCGGCCCGTAGTCGGGATGGATGTCTTTCTTCATGGTCGCTCCGGGTCGCTTCGAACGGATCAGTGTAGGACCGCGCCCCGGCCGGGGCAAGCCTGACCCGCAGGGGCAGTGGGGGCTCGGCCGAGGCGTCCCTGCGCCTTACGGCGCCGGGGCGGCGACCTCGAAATCCCAAGCCTGCCGACTCCCCGACGCGCCGCGGAGCTCGATGGATTGGATTCCGATACCGCACACGTTCCGCCCGGGCAGGATACGCAGGTGGATCAGTCGTCCCCGCACGGGCAGATGGACCTTCACGCCGTGCCACTCCGGCCCGGCCGGCCATTGGAACTGCGCGACGTTTGGCAGGTACGAAATTGGTCTCATGTTTTGTGCGCCACGCGATCGGTGCCGTATCCCCTCTGCGGCGGCCCGAAGACGCATCGCCACCGTGACCGGTCCCGACACGTTCAGCGCGGCACAGGCTAGTGGGCATCGGGCGCGTCCGCGCGCGGCTCGGCAACCGCCATCCGTCGCCTCCGTCCGGCGCCGGAGAGCAGGCGACCGACCAGCGCCTTTCCCGCGGGTTCCTCCGCGGCGGAGGCCGCCATCCGCTCCGGCGTGGCCTGCGACAGCACGACGCACTCGGCCAGCCGGACGTCCAGGCGATCGTCCGCAAGGCGGTCCGGCGCCCCCACCCCGCCGCCGACGCGGTTTGCGCCGCGGGCGAACTCATCTGCGCCGCGCGGTCCAGAGGTCCATCGCTCCGAAAAAGAATCCGCGGCGGCGCACGTCCTCGAACCCCACCTCGAACAGCATGCGCGCGAAGACAGAGCGGGGAGGCACGTGGCGGAGCGTGGCGGGAATCCATCGGTGCGCGCCGGGCGGACCGCCGAAGAGGCGGCTGGCGGCGGCGGTCCACATTTCGAGCAGCCCGATCAGAGTTCGGCGGGCCAAAAAGGCATCCGGCGAGGCAAAATCCAAGAACGCGGCCGCACCGCCGGGGCGCAAGAGGCGCGCGGCCTCGGCAAGGCCGGCCTCGAGGCGGTCGGCCAGGCGCAGCGCGTACGCGCCGGTGACGATGTCCGCGAACGCGTCGGGCAGGCCGGTGGCGGCGAGGTCGGCCCGGCGCCACTCGATCCGCCCCGTCGTGTCGCGCCGGCGCGCGATGCCGAGCATCGGTCCGCTCAAGTCCACGCCGACGACGCGGCCGGCGGGAAACCTTCGCGCCAGCCGCAATGCGACGTCACCGGTGCCGCAGGCCAGGTCCACGCACAGGGGACGGTCTGCGGCGGGCAGGGTGCGAACCATGGCGTCCTTCCATGCGCCGTCGCGGCCGAAGGAGAGGAGCCGGTTGATCCGGTCGTAGTCAGGGGCGAGCGCATCGAAAATCTGACGGTTGGCGGCGCGCCGCCCTACGGGATCGGCGGCCAGTTCGTGCATCGCCCGTCCGCGAGGCACAGTCGTCACAGGTCGAGGGCCGCGGCCGCCACGATCTCCAGCGCTCGGGCGACGTCGCGTTCGGAGACGATCAGCGGAGGCAGGAAGCGGACGACCCTGTCCGCGGTCGACAGCGCCAGCAGGCCGAGTTCCCGAAGCCGCGTCTCGAAGGGCTTCGAGGGCCGGTCCAGGACCAGCCCCACCATCAACCCCATGCCTCGCACCTCGACGAACGCCGGCACGCTCTTCTGCAGGTGGCGCAGGCCGTCCATCAGCTGCGCCCCGCGGACGGCGGCGTTGTCGAGCAGCCGATCGCGTTCGATCGTTTCGAGGACGGCGCGGGCAGCGGCGCAGGCCAGCGGGGTGCCGCCAAAGGTGGAGGCGTGCTGTCCGGGTTGGAAGACCTCCGCGAGGCCGGGGGCGACGACGATGGCGCCGATCGGAAATCCGCCGCCGAGGCCCTTGGCGAGCGAAAAGGCGTCCGGCTCGATCCCGTAGTGCTGCCAGCCGAACCACCTGCCGGTCCGGCCCATCCCGCACTGGACCTCGTCCATCAGCAGGAGCACGCCGGTCTCGGTGCACAGGCGCCGCAGGCCCGCCAGAAACCCCGAGGAGGCGGGCACAACGCCTCCCTCGCCCTGCACCGCCTCGACCAGGACGGCCGCGGTGCGGTCGGTGATGGCGGAGCGGACGGAGTCGAGGTCGTTGAATTCGGCATAGTCGAACCCGTCGGGCAGCGGCTCGAACCCGCGCTGGACCTTGGCCTGGCCGGTGGCGGTGAGGGTGGCCAGCGTGCGGCCGTGGAAGGAGTTGCGCATCGTGACGATGCGCCACCGGCCGCCGCTCTTCGAGCCCCAAAGCCGCGCCAGCTTGATCAGCGCCTCGTTGGCCTCGGCGCCGGAGTTGCAGAAGAAACAGGCGCCCCCCATCGAGCGCCCGGCAAGCTCTCGGGCCAGTTCGCCTTGGTGCTCGTTGTAGTAGAGGTTGGAGCAGTGAATCAGCCGGCCGGCCTGCTGCTGGATGGCCCGCACGAGGGCGGGGTGGGCATGGCCCAGGACGGACACGGCGATGCCCGCCAGAAAATCGAGGTACTCGCGCCCTTCGGCATCCCAGACCAAGGCCCCCTCGCCCCTCACCAGCGCGATGGAGGGCGGCGCGTACGTGGGCAGGACGTACCGGCGGTACAGTTCGGCGATCCGGTCGGTGGCTCGTTGCAAGGGTGGTTCCTTCATCGGGATCCGCCCCGTCCGCTTACTCGCGGACGATTTCCGTGCCCACTCCGCGGTCCGTGAACAGCTCCAACAACAGCGAGTGCGGCAGAAACGAGTCGATGATGTGGCTCTTAGCCACGCCGGCCCGGACCGCGTCCACCGCCCCGCCGATCTTCGGGAGCATGCCGCCCGAGATCACGCCGCGCTCGATCAACCGGTCGACCTCGGACACACGCACGCTGGAGATGATGCTGTTGGGGTTGGAAGGATCCGCCAGCAGCCCGGGCACGTCGGAGAGAAACACGAGTTTGCGCGCCTGGAGCGCACGGCCGATGGCGGAGGCGGCCTCGTCGGCGTTGACGTTGAAGACGGCCCGCTCCGGGCCCCGGCCGAGGGGCGTGACGACGGGAACGATGCCGACGGCCAGGTAGGCGCGGATCGGCACGACATCCACCTCGACGACCTCGCCGACGTAGCCCCAGGACACCGTCTCGCCAGTCTTCGGATCCGTGCCGGTCTTCGGACGCACCCGGAGGATGTCCTCGCCGTGGATCCCTCGGGCGGTGCAGTCGAAGCCGCGCAGCAGTTCGACCATATGGGGGTTGATCTCCTGGTTGAGGGTCCGCTCGACGATCTCCATCGTCGCCGCATCGGTGACCCGCAGTCCAAGCCGGAACTCCGGCGTCAGGCCCGCGGCCTTCATCCGTTGCGAGATCGCCTTGCCGCCGCCGTGGACCAGCACGGGTCGCAACCCGACCACCGCCATGAACGCCACGTCCTGCAAAATCGCGCGCACACCGTCCTCGTGGTCCATGATGCTGCCGCCGAACTTCACGACGACGGTTTCGCCGCGGAACTTTTGAAGGTAGGGCAGCGCCTCGATGAGCACGGCGGCCTTTTCAATCAGCAGTTGCATCCCGGTCCGCGCCTACATGTTGATCCGGACGTACTCCTCGGTGCAGTTGCAGGTCAGCACCTCGGCCCGCCCGCGTCCGAGACCGAGGTCGATGTCCACGGTGAACTCGGGCCGGCCGACGACGCGCTGCAGCGCCTCGCGCGTAGCAGGGCCGGGCGCCCCGCGGACGACGGCGCGCAGGTCGTCGAACCATATGCTCACCCGCTCCTCCACGACGCGGGCGGACGAGTAGCCGAGGGCGTCCACGACGCGGCCCCAGTTGGCGTTGGGGCCGGCCCAAGCGGTCTTGACCAGCAGCGAATTGGCGACGCTGCGGGCTGCGAGATCGGCCTCGCGATCCGACCGGGCGCCGCGCACGCGGATGGTGATCAGTTTCGTGGCCCCCTCGCCGTCGCGCACGATCATCCGCGCCAGCTCGCAGGCGGTCTCGAAGAAGGCGGCCTCGAAGGCGGCCCAGCCGGGCCGGCCGGGGGCCAGCATGACGCCCGACGCGCCGTTGGCCAGGACCAGGGCGGTGTCGTTCGTGCTGCGATCGCCGTCCACGGTGATGCGGTTGAAGCTGCGGTCGGCGGCAGCCTTCAAAAGGCGTTGAAGCGCGGGACGCGGTACGTCAGCGTCGGTGAGAAAGAAGGCGAGCATCGTCGCCATGTTCGGCTCGATCATTCCCGCCCCCTTGCAAAATCCGGTCAGCCGGACGAGCCGGTCCCGCACCCGAAAGGCGACGGACCACCGTTTCGGCCGGGTGTCGGTGGTGAGGATCGCCTCCGAGACCGCCGGACCGCCGTCGGGCGAGAGGGCGGCCACCAGCGCCAGAAGGCCGGCCTCGACCCGATCCATCGGCAGGGGGACACCGATGGTGCCGGTGGAGCAGACCAGCACGCGGCGCGGGGCCACGCCGAGGAGCCGGCCCGCGCACTCAGCCGTGCGCCGTGCGTCGCGGAGGCCCCGCAGTCCCGTACAAGCGTTGGCGCAGCCGCTGTTGACCACGATGGCGCTGGCCACGCCGCCTCGGAGGTGCTCGATGTCCAGCTTGACGGGCGCGGCGCGCACCTGGTTGGTGGTGAACACGCCGGCGGCCGTCGCGGGGGGGGCCGTGACGATGAGGGCCATGTCGCGCCCGCCGGTCCGTTTGATGCCGGCCGCCACACCGGCTGCCCGGAATCCCTGCGGTAATCGGGCGCTTTCCTCGCCCATCCAAGATTTGCCGCGTGCGGGCATCGTCCCCCGCCTCCCACCTCTGACGGCGATCCCACCCCCTCCATGGGGGAGGTTCGTGGGCGGCCGCCGCTCGGGTTCCCGGATCAACGCTTCGAGAACTGGAACCGCTTGCGCGCCCCTGGCCGGCCCGCCTTCTTGCGCTCGCGCATACGCGGGTCGCGGGTCAGGCAACCGGCACTCTTGAGGGTCGGCCGCAGCGCCGGATCGCTAGCCGCCAGCGCCCGCGAAATCGCATGCCGCAGCGCGCCGGCCTGGCCGGAGAATCCCCCGCCGTGCAAGGTCGCCTCGACGTCGACCTTGCCGAGCATGCCGGTGAGCACCAGCGGCTGCTCGACATAGGACTGCAGGGCCACCACCCGAAAGTACTGGTCGAACGGCCGCCCGTTGATCACCCAGCGGCCATCGCCGGGCAACAGTCGGACCCGGGCCACCGCATTCTTGCGGCGGCCGGTGGCAGCAACGACGTTGGTGGACACGGCGAACCTCCTCAGGGTGTCAGAGCCGAACGGTGCACGGCTCGGGTTTCTGCGCCGCATGCGGGTGTTCCGCCCCGGGGTACACCTTCAACCGGCGCATCAGCACCGCCCGCGTGTGGTTGTCGGGCAGCATGCCGCGGACCGCATGGCGCAGAATGTGGCAAGGGTTCCTGCGGCGGACGACGGACGCGAGGGTCTGCTTCAGTCCGCCGGGATATCCGCTGTAGCGCTTGTACAGCTTCTGCGTCTCCTTGCGGCCGGTCAGCTTCACCTTCGCCGCGTTGACGACGACGACCATCGCTCCGGTGTTGATGTGCGGCGTATAATCCGAACGATCTTTCCCGCGCAACATGTTCGCGATCGCCACCGCCAGCCGCCCCGCCGGCAAGCCGTCGGCATCGATCAACTTCCATGCGTGCGTCACCTTTGACGCATCGGGCAACGTGGTCTTCATTCGCGTTCCTTCACCGGGGCACGAAATCAATAGCGTACCCGCCCGCTCGCTCGATGTCAACGCGGCATCCCGCCGCGTGCGGCTTGGCGCCCACCACTTCCAAACGTTGGGCGCTCGCCGGCCTCCGCCCTCCCAGGTCCGCCTCGGGAAACGTAGCCGGCCCCGGGCCTACTCCAGGCCGCGTTCGTAATTCCCGATCTGACGGACTGCCGGCGCGCGACCAGCGCGGGTGTCAAACCAGAGTCGGCGCACCGTGCCCGGGGTATAGTCGCGCCACGCCAGGCTCACGCGAAACCGGCGCGCCCCGGCTGCGCGCAACTCGCCTAGCCGGTCGGCCCAGCACAACGGCGGACCGAAGGTCACTGAGCGACCGCGATCGCAGACCTGCTCGACTTCGCCCGCGGGGCCTCGCAGACGCCGCCGGCATTCGCGGGCACACCGGCCGGGACGGCCGCGCCGACCGCCGCAAGCCGCCATCTCGGCAATCCACATCGGCACATCCGCGTAGACCGGCACCTCGGTGCGATCGCCGAAGATTTCCACCAGCGCCAAAAGGTTGTCGCGGCCGTCCTCCGGGGAGAGGACCACCGACCCCAGCCCCCACGTCAGCCACTGGCGCACCGCCGCGCGATTGAGCGCGTAGAGGGGCCAGTCGCCGACAACGTCGGCGCCGGACGGCAGCCACCTCCAGCCGTACGGGTTGCCGATCTCCCACCGTGACCAGCCCGCGGCGATCAGCCGGTTTACCGCAGGCCGCAGTCCCGGGGATTCCCACGCGCGGACAATCCACGGGAGCGCAAGACGGACCCGTCCCAGGCCAAAGCGCCGGACCAGCCGATCGGTCCCCTCCTCGATCGTGCGGCCCGGCCCCCCTCGGATTTCCCAGATCACCTCGTCCTCTGGGCCGAGGTCGTCCGGCGCCAGCTCCTCCAGCCACTCCAGCCGCGTCGTTTTCAGGCGCCACCGCTCGGCCGCGGCTTCGCTTCGGAGGGCAGGAGGGACCTCCGCCGACGCCATGCGTTCCACGCGGCGCGCCAGGTCCGCCTCGAGCGCCCGGGCGGCCATGTCCCCCAGCCGCCGCCGCAACTCGTTGAACGACGACGTGGAGACAAACAGGCCGGCGGGATTGCACACCTCCAGCGCCGCCAGGGACCAGGGGGCGGCGGCGTCCTTGCCAAACGCGCGGCGGGCGGCCGCCTCCGTACCGCCGGTGTTACGTTCAGGATCGCGGCCGGCGGCGACCGACGCAGCCACCTCGAGCGGCGGCCGCCCACCGCTCCGCTCAAGGGCCACAGCGCCCTTGACCTCTCCCGGCCCGATCTCCACTTGGATGCGCGCCGAGGGTCTTGGCGGGGTGGCGACGGGTCGAAACGGCGGGGTCGCTAGCCGGCGTCGAACCGCTTGCGACGCGGCCTGATACATGTTCGCCCCGACGGGCACATTCGGCGCACCGGCCGGCAGTTCGACTTCGACCACGGTCCCCGCCGGAGCTTCGAAGACAGCAGCCGCCGGCCGGCCGGCCGCGCCGACGAACATCCGCCGCACGGCAAAGCCGAACGGCCGGCCGTCGCCCGGAAGGTCGATCTGCAGGCCGTCGTGGCGTTCGATCGCACGGGCGGTCCGAAACCGGATGCGGCGGGCGTCGCGGCCGGTGATCACCTCCTCCACCCGACCCAGCGGCGCGCCACGGTGCCCGACGAAGGCCGTGTCGACCGGCTCGTCGGAGCCGGGGCCGTCGAGGTGCAAGGTTGTCCAGGGGCGGCTGAACACCGCGCGCAGGTCGTCCTCCATCTCCCGCAATTCGGCCGGGGACACGGCGCCGTCGAGGAGCTTGCGATGGAGGCGTGTCGCTGCCGCCACATAGAGGGGAGTCTTCATTCGCCCCTCGATTTTCAGCGCGGCCACGCCGGCGGTTCGCAGCTCGTCGAGGCGGCCGCCAAGAGCGAGGTCCTTCATCGAGAAGAGAAACCCCCCGGCACCTCCGCCGATCTCGCGGTACGATTCGCGGCAGAGGTAGGCGCACCGGCCCCGGTTGCCGCTGCGTCCGCACAGGAGGGAGGAGGCCAGACACAGGCCGCTGTAGCTGTGGCACAGCGCGCCGTGCACGAAGACCTCGACCTCGATGCCCGGCACGGACGCGCAGTCGCGGATCTCGTCCAGCGTCAGTTCACGCGCCAGCACCACGCGGTGAAAGCCCAGGTCGCGCAGCCGCTCGACGCCGTCGCGGTTGTGGGCGGCCATCTGGGTGCTTGCATGGAGACGCAGGCCGGGCAGGTGGCGGCCGATGGCGCCCGCCATGGCGACGTCCTGGACGATCACCGCGTCCACGCCCACCTCGGCGGCGCGGACGAGCGCATCCAGCGCTTTGGTCAGTTCACGATCGAGGATCAGCGTGTTGATGACGGCATAGACACGCCTTGGCGGTTGGCGCGCGTGCGCGTCCGCGACCAGGCCGGCCAGGGCCTCCACCGTGAAGTTCTCGGCCTCGGCGCGGGCGGAAAATTGACGCAGCCCGGCGTAGACGGCGTCCGCGCCATGCGCAAAGGCGGCGACCGCCGCGTCCGGCCCGCCGGCCGGCGCGACCAGCTCGACCGGTCGGCAACAGGGCGGTCGCTCGGTCACGCGGGCAGTGTAGCAACAACGGCGACGACGACGAGGTCCCGGCCCGGCGGGGCCAACGGACCTTGTGATTCGCGGAAGGTCGACTGCGCCGCCGCGTAACTCGGAAGCCTTGAACGAGGTGGAAGCACCGCGGTAGGATGCCGCCTGCGGGCGCGGGAGAGCCGCGCGCCGCGGCGGTCCCCGAACACCCGCCCAACCAAAACGAGGCGCCCGTGAACCACCGTTGCCCGCCCTCTCCCGACGATGTGCATGTCCCCCTTTCCGCCGTTCTGGCCGTCGCGACGTACGTCGCCGCCCAGATGCTCTCCGACATCGCGAGCCTCAAGATCGGCATCGTCTGGGGCCATGCCGTGGACATGGGCACGTTCATCTATCCGTTGACCTTCACGCTGCGGGACTTGGTTCACCGGGCGCTTGGCCGGCGCGCGGCGCGGTGGCTGATCGTCGCGGCGGGGGCGATCAACCTGTGGATGGCGGCCTACCTCCGCTGGGTGGCGGCAGTGCCTCAGGATCCGGCATGGGGCCTTGGGCGGGAATTCGCGGCAGTGCTGACGCCGGTCTGGCGCCTTGTACTGGCCTCGATCGCGGCGGAGGTCGTCAGCGAGCTGGCCGACACGGAGATGTACCACTGGTTCGTCACTCGTGTGACACGCCGGCATGCGTGGGCGAGGGTTGTGGTCAGCAACGCGGTCTCGATCCCGATCGACAACCTCGTCTTTTGCCTCGGCGCCTTCGCCGGCGCGCTACCGGCACGCTCGATCACGGAGATTTTTCTTCTGAACCTCTACCTGAAGCTGGGCGTGACATTGGTCGGGGTGCCTCTGATCTACCTGGTGAGGAAAGACGCCGCCGTGGGACGGGGGCAGGGACGCGCAGGATAGGGGCGCCGGCTTATTCGTCCGGTCCGCCCGCCAGTTTCCGGTAGAGGGTGGTGAGGCTGATCTTCAGCGCGACGGCGGCGGCCTCCTTGTCGCCGCCCATGCGGTCGACGACCATCTGCACGTATTCGCGCTCCTTCTGGCGGAGGAACGCCTTGAGGGACCGGCCGCGGAAATCGGCGGGGGAGGAAAGCGTCTCCGACGTGGAGGCCGAGGCCTGCACGGAGGCGCCCTCGCGAACGCGCGCCGGCAGGGTGTCGAGGGTGATGGTATCGCCGTGCATGAACGTCAGCGCGTGGCGGATGGCATTCTCGAGCTCGCGGACGTTGCCGGGCCAGCGGTAGCTTTCCAGGGTCCGCTCGACGGCAGGATCGAGTTTGGGCAACGGCGCGCCCGCCGGCCGCTCGCGCTGCAGAAAATGCCGTACCAGCGGCACGATGTCCTCGCGGCGCTGACGCAGCGGAGGCAGCCAGATCGGGATCACGTTCAGGCGGTAAAAAAGGTCTTCGCGGAACCTCCCCGCCTGGATGCCCGCCTCCAGCGGCTCGTTGGTGGCCGCGATCACCCGCACATCCACCGGTCGGGCCTCGGTGCCGCCGACCTTGCGGACGGTCTTGTCCTGCAGCACGCGGAGGAACTTGGCTTGGATGCTCAACGGCATTGCGCCGACCTCGTCGAGGAAGATCGTCCCTCCGGAGGCGGCCTCGAACAGACCGTCCTTGTCCGCCACCGCCCCCGTGAAGGCGCCACGGACATGGCCGAACATCTCGGATTCGAGCAGGGGCTCGGGCATGGCTGCACAGTTGATCGGCACGAACGGCCGAGCGCGGCGGTGGCTCATTTCGTGGATCGCGCGGGCGACGACCTCCTTGCCCGTGCCGCTCTCGCCGGTGATCAGCACCGTCTCGTCTGAGGGTCCGAGCCGCCGGACCATTTCACAGACCTGCCGCATCGCCGGGCTTTCGGCGATTAGTGCGGCGGGCCCGAAACGGGTCGCGATCTCGTCCCGCAGCCCCTTGTTCTCCATCAGCACCATGCGGTAGCGAAGGGCCCGCTGGACGGTCACCAGCAGTTCGTCCATTTTGAACGGCTTGGTGCAATAATCGAACGCCCCCCCCTTCATCGCCTCCACGGCGGTCTTCACCGAGCCGTAGCCGGTCAGGAGGATCACTGGCGTGTACGGACGGACCTCGCGCGCCCGCTCCAGCAGTTGAAGACCGTCCACCGGCTCCATGCGGATGTCGGCAAGGATGAGGTCGAAGTCCTCCTGCTGGAGTACCGCAAGGGCCTTCTCGCCGTCGCCGATGGGTGTCACCTCGTGCCCGTTACGACGCAGGGTCGCCGTGAGCACGCTCAGGACCGTCGGCTCGTCGTCCACCACAAGAAGTCGTGACATGGCCATTCCCCGTAGATTCGCAATTCGCGAATGCGGCGGCATCAGCCCCGCATTTCATATGCTATCACTGTTATGCAGTTCTGCAAAGATTTTTTCAGCTTTGACCGGCCTCGGACCGGCGGAGCATGGCGGATCTGAAAACTGTGGCCTACGGAGAACGGCACGGTTGTTGCTGTATACGCGTCGGACATGTGATCAGGTTCGCCATGGTTCCGGTCCGGGTGTATTGTGGGAAGCGCGAGGCTGAGGTCACTGTCCGTGAAGATGTACGTGCCCGACGACAAAGGCCGCCAGCCGCCAGACCGCGCGCTGGATCTGGACGACGTCCAAGATCAGTCGCTCGACTCGCTGGTGGAGATGTTTTGGACGATCGAGGACGCGCTCGGGCATTATTCCAACGTCGTCCGGCTGCCCTGTCGCCTGTTCCTCGAGGACCTGCCCCAGGAGCTTCGGGGACCGAACTGGGCCGGCGGAAGTTTTCCCGAGGTGGTGATCGAGGTGGACCCTTGGGATCTCCTTTGCAAACTGAAAATGGGGCGGGTGACCTACCCCCTGGCTCGCATCATCCACGATATCCCCCCGGGGTGGATTCAGGGGCCGCCGGACGCGGAGATCGCGCTGGCCTCAAACAAGGTGATCG
Source organism: uncultured bacterium (assembly GCA_937139365.1). Lineage (GTDB taxonomy): Bacteria > Verrucomicrobiota > Kiritimatiellia > PWTM01 > PWTM01 > CAACVY01. The sequence goes on from CAKZPT010000090.1 coordinate 125,722, forward strand.
CCGAGCTGCCCGAACATTTGCGCTCGGCACTCGCATGAGGCCGAGGGTCGTGCGAATCCACGCCTACGTCCTGGGCGCGGCCTTGGCCGTGGCAGGGGGCCCGGCGGAGGACACGTACTTGCGCGGTACACGAAGGAGTTCGCGGCGTTTCGCGCGTACGACAAGCAGCGCCCCCCGCCGGCCGACCCGATCGTTTTCACGGGCAGCTCCAGCGTCCGGTTGTGGGCCTCGATGGAAAAGGATTTCCCGGGGCGGCCGGTCCTGAACCGGGGGTTTGGCGGTTCGACCATGCGGGACCTGCTGGCCGCCTTCGACCGCGTGATCGGAGTGTACCGCCCGGCCGTTCTCGTCGTCTACTGCGGCGAGAACGACATCGCCCTCGGACGCGATCCCATCGAAACGGCAGAGGATTACCGGATTCTGTTCGAGCGGTGCCGCCGGCTTCGGCCAGACATGCGCATCGCGGTCGTCTCCATGAAGCCGTCGCCGAGGCGCTGGGCGCCGTGGCCACAGATGCGGCGGGCCAACGAGCGCATCGCCGCGATCGGCTGGGGGTTCGGCGCGGACTTTCTGGACGTCGTTCCCCTCATGCTCACGCCGGCGGGCGAGCCGCGCGGCGAGCTATTCCGCGAGGACCGGCTGCACCTGAATGTAGAGGGGTACCGCCTCTGGCGGGAGGTGATCGGCGCATGGCTATCCCGACCGGCGCTCCCCACTGCGGCGCCGTGAGCCGGGATGCCCTCTGGCCGAGCGGAGCGGTCCGGCCGTGACGGCGGGCGGTTTCGCGGCCGCAGCAATCGCGGCCCTGTTGACGGGCATGGCCAAATGCGGCGTGCCGGGCCTCGGCATGCTATCGGTGCCGCTGATGGCCATGGCCCTCCCCGCCCGGGCCTCGGTCGGTGGCATGTTGCCGATTCTGCTGGCCGGCGACGTGCTCGCCATCGCCATGTACCGGCAGCACGCCCGATGGGACTGGATCGGGCGTCTGGCGCCGTGGGTCGCCCTAGGGCTGGCGGGGGGGGCGTGGTGGTTGTCCCACCTGTCCGATTCAGAGCTGCGACCACTGCTTGGGATTCTCGTACTGGCCATGGTGGCGCTGGATCTGGCGCGGCGCCGTCTGGACTGGCATCGTCTCGCCCACCACCCCGCGGCCGCCGCGGTCGTTGGCACCGCGGCGGGTATCGCAACGACGCTGGGCAACGCCGCCGGTCCTGTGATGAACGTCTATCTCCTCGCCCGCGGCCTGCCCCGCCATCTGTTCGTTGGCACCGCGGCGTGGTTCTTTTTTTTCGTCAACCTGACCAAGCTGCCCGTCTTCATCGGACAGCGGATGCTCACTCCCGAGCTGGCCCGGCTGACCGCCCTCACGATGCCCCTTGTGGCACTCGGCGGCTTCGTCGGCCGCTGGCTCCTCGCGCGGCTGCCGGAGCATGTCTTTCAGCGGCTTGTGCTCGCCCTGTCTGCCCTGGCCGGCCTGCGACTGTTGATTTGAGGGGATGGAAGGGCGCGACAGGCGTCCGCCCACCGGCCGGGCGCTGCGGGTCATCGCCTCGCCAAGGCCGCCGGTCGCGCAAGCTCCTCCGCGCGCAGTGCCCGGTCGAAGACCGCGACGCCGCCAATCCAACCGGTGAAACCGACACTGCGTGAGCTGTGGATCACGCGCCCGATTGTGAACGGTCCTCCGCTGCCGTCGTCCGGCGGACGGTACACGCCATGCGGGTACCACCATGGGTTCAACCGCAGCGCAACCAGGTCGCACGAAAACTCCGTCCAGCGGCCGCCCGACCCCCGGCGCAGCACAACCTCCACCTTCGTGTAGCGGTACTCCCTCCGCTCCATCCGTTCGTCGGGCGTCTGGGCGGATCACGGAAACGCGGGCGGGCTCCTCCTCCGGGGGATTGTACCGCTGATCGGCCGGGTATGCAGGGGCCTCCCCGTCTTGCAAACCGGGACGAGCCGCATAATACCCCTGCATGTAGGCCCGATACGCGGAGAAGATCAGGCGGTCTTCCTTCGGCCGGGCCAGCCATCGTTCGCCGGCGACTCCGTCGAGCCAGCCGGTGATCTCATCCCGGTCGTCGTCGAACGTCATCGCGAAGCAATGCCATGCGGCGTCGAGCCTCTCGGGCGGGGCGTCGGCCGGCGTCTCCGGGGCGACTCCGGCCGAGTTGCACTTGTGCAGCGCGTATCGGTTGAGAAACGAGCCGGCGCCGTTGTCCGACACGTGGCCGCAGCCGCTACCGGGCACGTTGAGGCCGGCGAACAACGCATACTGCCGCTGGCCGCGCACCGCGCGCACAATGCCCTCTGTCTTCTTCCGGCGCAGGTCCGTGCCCTCATGCCAGATGCCGGCCAGCGCGTGGTTGCCGCTCTCCCGGATCGCCCAGACGACCACCGTGAGGGACCGGCCGCTCCTCTTGATGTCCAGCGGGGTGTCGTGTAGCCGCGACCGGGGCACGAACAGGTACGGGCGAAAGGTCGGATCGTCCTCCCGGCGGATCCGGACCGCCTGGCCGAACGGCCCGCGGCCGAGCAGCGGAAAGTCATCGTCGGCGGCCTCGCCGCCCGACGCCCCAGAACTCCCGGACGTAGTTGCCCGCGTCGAGGGCGTAGTCACAGGGCGACCCCGGCGGAACGTGAGCCGTGAAGGGGCGGGCGCCGTCGGGCTCCCGTTTCACGAAATCCCAGAACGCCACCAGCCCGGGCAGGCTCGTGACGACCGTCACCGGCGCAGCGGGAGGTGCCGCGTTGGCCGCCAGCGCCAGCGCCGCCGCCACTCCTACCGTTGCGCACCGGGCGCGCGCCCATGCACCGTGTTCCCGCAGCCCCATGCCTCGCCTCCGCGGACCGGTCGAAGTGATCCGCCGGGGCAGATCAGATGAACAGGGCCCCGCCGGAGCGGTCGGCCTCGGCCAGGAACGTGGCCACGCCTCCCAATTCGATCCCGTCCAGCAACTCCTCCCTCCGCAGCCCCATCACCTCCATGGACATCGTGCACGCGACCAGCCGCGCCCCGCCGCGGCGGGCGGAGTCGATCATCTCCGGCAGCGAGGCGACGTTTCGGCTCCTCATCACGTGTTTCATCATCGCGGTGCCCAAGCCGGCCATGTTCAGCTTCGACAGCTTCAGCGCCTTGGCGCCACTCGGCATCATCATGCCGAACAGCCGGTCCAAGGCCGTCTTTCCTTCCACGGCGGGGGCCGGGGATTTGCGCAGGGCATTGAGGCCCCAGAACGTGAAAAACATCGTCACGGGCTGGCCCATCGCCAAGGCGCCGTTCGCGATGACGAAGGCGGCGAGCACGCGGTCGAGGTCGCCGGAGAAGACGATGATCGTCTGGCCGCGCGCTCCCGTCCCGGCCGGTTCCGCCGCGGGGGCCGGCCGCGCGGCGCCCTTGCGGATCCGCGCGACGGCGTGCCCCCCCTCGTCGACCAGGCTCACCAGTTCATGGCCGTTGCGATCGCACCAGACGGCGACGTCCGATCGGAATCCGGGATCCGTGGCCCGCACGACCATCTCCTGCCCCGGCGCCATGGCCTCCATCTCCGCCTTGAGTTTCAAGATGGGGCCGGGGCACTGAAGGGCGGTGCAGTCCAGTTCGCGCGCGACGCCGGCGGGCGCTGGGGGCGCCTCCATTTTTTCCTCCGCGTAATGCAGCGTCGCGGGCGCCGGCCGGTCGAGTTCCGGCCCGAGCGAACGGTGTATGCAGCGGAACGTCAGCAGGCCGCCGGCCAGCGTCGCGACGTCCGCAAACCCCGACTGCGCGAGGATCCGATAGGCCAGGTAGCTGCGAAACCCGACCTTGCAGTACACGCGGATGGGCTGGCTCCGGGGCAGCTCGCCCAGCCGGGCGCGCAACTCGCCCAGCGGCAGGTTACGGGCACCGGAGATGTGGCCGGCCTCGAACTCCGCCGGACTCCGGACATCGAGCACCAGCGCGCCTTCCACGGCGCCGGGGTAATCCTCGGCATACCAAAAACGGACATCCCCGCGCAGTAGGTTGGAGGCGACGAACCCGGCCATGTTGACCGGATCTTTGGCCGACCCGAAAGGCGGCGCGTAGGCCAGCTCGAGGTGCTCGAGGTCGAAGACCGTCAGCCCGGCGCGAAGCGCCGTCGCGAAGACATCGAGACGTTTGTCCACGCCGTCGAAACCGACCACCTGGGCGCCGAGCAGCCGTCCCGAATCGGGAGCGAACAACAGCTTGATGTGCATCGGCGAGGTGCCGGGGTAGTACCCGGCGTGGCCCGAGGGGTGGAGGTAGACCTTGCGGTACGGCAGGCCGGCGCGGAGCAGGTTTTTCTCGGTGGCCCCCGTGCCGCCGGCGGTCATGTTGAACACCTTGACGATCGCGGTGCCCTGCGTGCCGCGGTAGGCGGAGGTGCGTCCGGCGATGTGGTCGGCGGCGATTCGCCCCTGACGGTTGGCCGGTCCGGCGAGCGGGATGTTCCACGAGCCGGGCAGCACGGCGTGCGGCGTCTCGACCGCGTCGCCGACGGCGTAAATGGCGGGGTCGGAGGTGCGCTGGTGCTCGTCGACGAGGATGCCGCCGCGCGGCCCCAACGCCAGCCCGGCCGCGCGGGCCAGCGTCACCTCCGGCCGGACGCCAGCCGCGAGCACGACGAAGTCGGCCGTCAACACCGTCCCGTTGGTCAGCTCAGCGCTGATCCGGCCGCCAGACGAGGTGCGGAAAGCAGCGGCCGCCGTACCTAGGTGCAGGCGGACACCGCGCGCCCGCAAATGGTCCTCCAGGGGCGCGGACATCTCCTTGTCGATCGGCGGCATGATCTGGTCCACCATCTCGACCAGGTCCACCTCCAACCCCCGGTGGCGCAGGTTCTCGGCCATCTCCACACCGATGTAGCCGCCGCCGATGACGATGGCGCCGCGGGCGCCTCTGTCCACCCGGCGCCGGATCTCGTCCATGTCCTCGACGTTGCGCAGGCACAGCACGCGGGGATCGTCGATCCCGGGCAGGTCGGGGCGGACGGGGACGGCGCCGGGGGCGAGCACGAGCACGTCGTAGGGCTCCTCGTACTCCGCACCGCTGTCGAGGTTCCGCGCACGGATCTTCCGCGCGGTCCGGTCGATCGCCGTCACCTCGTGGCCGACGCGCACGTCGATATTCAGGGAGGCGCGCAGGCCCTCGGGCGATTGGAGCAGCAGCAGGCTGCGGTCCTTGATCACGTCGCCGATGTGATACGGCAGGCCGCAGTTGGCGTAGGAGACATAGCGAGTGCGCTCGAGCACCAGGATGCGCGCCGACTCGTCGAGCCGTCGGAGCCGGGCGGCCGTCGAGGCTCCCCCCGCGACGCCGCCGACGATGACCACGTTCATGGGGCCTCCATGTCTGACCGCGCTGGCACGGAAAAAAAGCATCTCACGATACCGTCACGGAATGAACAGTGCAAATCATCGGCGCGACCAGGAGCAGATGAGGGCGGCGGGTCATCGGCCCAATCGCAGAACAATCCGTCCGAGCCCTTGCCCCGGAGCCTACCGTTGGTGACGAGGCGCCGTCGGCGACCACCCATGTGCCGCGACCGGACCCATCGAGAAAGACCGCCGCCGCCCCCGCGTGGCACGGCCCGGAGGCCGCCAAAGGCGACCGGCGTCGTGCCCCGAAATCCACGAAAACGGCCCACGATTCGATGTCCGCGAGTGCTGGCCCGTTACCGCCTCCAGTTCGTACCGATCCCCCCACTGCCGGCGCCGATACAGAGAAAGGCCGACCCGTCCCACGCGGCCGCAGGCGTAGGCCGAACCGACGACCTCGAAACTGTCCCTCCGGTCGCCGTCCATGAACAGCCGAGCGCCGGCGTGCACGCCGGCCGCTGAGCTATTCGCGCCGGCAGTTCCGTCGGCCCCGCCGACGTCAGCAAAACGCCCACGCCGCCGACCGGCGCCCCCGACGGCTCGCCGTGTAGCACGAACCTCAGGTCGGAACCGATCCGTTTCAACACCTGCAGTCCACTCCACCCATCGGCGGCGATGGCGCCGTGGACATGCACGCCACCAAATGTTGCGCTACCAGCGACCCCACCCTTTCCCAGGCCCGTTCTACGATGGCGGGCTACGCGCGAACACCGCACACGGTAAAGGCCCCCGCCACGCGCCGAACCATGATTCGTGCCCGCCCTGCCCTCCCCGGTGCCGGAGCGGATAGCACGGTCCGGTCCAGCCGGGTGTGCGTCCGCCTCCGCGCTTTTTGATGCCGAGTGAACCCGCACTGGAACGACAGCCGTTCGAACGACCGGAACCGATCTTGCCGGCTCAACCGCGACGGACAAAACCCGCCTACGCCCACTCAAATGGTCAACTCGAATGATCCGGAGCTTCCGCGAAACATCATGCCGACGGGCAGCGGTTGGAGGGGAGGCCCCGCCGGCGGTGGCCTCCAACCCCAGGACCGCAAAAGGACCGGGGCGGTCAAAGCCTGAAATCGCGCGGCGGAAGCTCGTGGGAGCGCGGGGCGGCCCGCCGCCCGCCGGGCCGCAGCGTCAATAGCGCTCGGGCATCATGGTTCCCGGCATCAGCAGTTGGCCTTCCCACGCCTGCTGCCGGTTCCACGGCAGTTCGGACTCGGTATCGGGATCGGTGGTCGCGCACCCCGCGGTCCAGAGGAGGGCCGTGACGCCGACCCATACCGCGATCACCGCGCGGGCGGATCGGGGGACGCCGTTTTTCATTCCGGGAGCACAGGCCACACAGTCGGCGGAGCGCCGTAATCCCGCATTTCAATCAATTGCAACGCCACCACGGCGGCCAGGCACAGCGTGGCGACGACCGACAGGACCGCCATCACCTTAATAGAGGACACGGTCGCCCTCCTCCATGGGTGAAACCGCCCACTCGTTTTCGATGTCCGCGATCGCCATGTGCTCGGCGGCCTGGGTGATCCGGACCTTCCCGATGAGCTGATCGCCGCGGTGCACCAGCATGTATGCGTCCTTCACCAATCCCTCGCGGGAGCCGATGTCGAGCACCACGAAGTTCCACTCCGTGTTCACCGCCACAATGTTCCCGTTGAGGCCCCGCGGCATCTGTTTCACGATGTTCGGGTCGTTCAAGTAGCGCGCCAGTTCCAGCTCGAGCCGCCTGACCTCGTCCTTCAAGTCGGCCTTGTCATTGTCGAGCTTGGCGATCTGCTCCTTGTTCTGCTCGATCGCGCGGTTGAGCTCGCCGATCTTCTCCTGGCGAGCGCCGATCTCGCGCTCGACGCTGGCCAGCTCAGCCTCCTTTTCGGCGATCCGCTGCCGCACGCCGGCAATCTGGCGGCGGGTGTCCTCCAGCTCCTGCCGGGTCCTCGCCAGCTCCTGCTTGGTCTGGTTGAGTTCGTCCGTGGTTCGCTTCAGGTCGTCCTTGGCTGCGTACAACTGGTCGTAGCGATTCTCCACCAGGGTTTCGACCACCCGGATCTGTCGCGCCATCGCGGCCGACTGCATCAGGCTGTTGCGGTCCACCTTTTGGTCGATCGGCTCGATGTAGGGTTCGCGGCCGGCCGCCAGAATTTCGGCCACCTGGACGAGGTTGGCCTCGAGCGTTTGGACGCTGTGCTTCAGTTCTAAGCGCCGCGCGAACACCCGGTACTCGAGGAACGCGACGGCTCCCGCCAGAAGGAGGATCAGCACCACCATTATCTGAAGAAATTTCGACATGGCGTCGCCTCGTCCGATTTGATGCCGTTACTGAATGAAGACCCGGTCGCCCGGCTGCACCGGCTGCCGGAGCCAGTCGCGCTCTACGTCGCCCACCGATAGGTGGTCCCGAACGTCGGAAATCCGGATCCGGCCGACCATCTCCTCGCCGCGGTGGACGAGCATGACGGTGTTCTTCTGAAGGCCGTGTTCCTTGCCGATGTCGAGGATCACGAAGTTCCACTGGGGATCCACGATCATGACGTTGCCGCGCAGGTGCTTGGCGAGGTCCCGGCTGGGCAGCGGCGGCGGCAGGAAGGGGGCCAGCGCGTCCTCCAGCCGCTGTTTCTCCTCCAGCAGCACCTTCTTTTCCTTCTCGAGGGTCGCGATCTGCCCTTTTTGCTCGTCGACCTGCCGGTTCAGCTCATCGATCTGGCTGCTGAGCTCGTTGAGCTCCTGCCGCGCCTGCGCGATCTGGGCCTCCTTCTGGGCCAGTTGCTCGTTGAGCATCGCCAGCTCCTGGCGCGCGCCGTCCAGTTCCTGGCGAGTGCGGGCCAGTTCCTGCTGCGTCGCCGTCAGCTCGTCGCGAGTCAGCTTCAGCGTGTCCCTGGTCTGGTGGAGCTGATCGCAGCGAACGGCGACGTTGGATTTCAGCCCCTCCAACGGCGCAGCCATGGCCGCGGTCGTCGCGAGGCCCGCGGGGCTCAATGGCTCCCCGAGCGCTTCGACGAACGGCTCGCGAGCCGCCGAGACCTTCTGCGAGATTCGGGCAAACCCCTCGCGCAACGTTTTCGCCCGCACCAACAGTTCCTGCCGCTGACGGAACATGATCACTTCGAGGACCAGCGCCCCGATGCTGACCAGCAGCGCCAGGATCAGAAACACCCGCAAGACCTTGCCCATGACGTTTCCTCCGGACGCTGGCCCCGCGGTCCGGTCCGCGCGCCCGCGGCATCTAATCAACACAAATCCGGACGCAAATGCAAGACGAATTTATGGCCCCCGGCAGTCCGCCCGCCCTCAGGCCTGCGGGGGCGACGGTTCGATCAACGAACCGGCCGTGCCGATCCGGCCTCCGAGCGCCGCCTCCGCCACGCTGCGGCCGTCGGAGAGCACCGGTGCCCGCCGCGGGATCCACAACCGCCGCCGCGCCCGGCCGATCAACCGGTAGCCGGGGCTCAAAAACAACAGGGCATCGAGCTGGGCCGCCGTCCACGATAGCCATGCGAGGCCCCGCCACGCGTCCGCCTGCGCCCGGCAGAGCGTAATCGGGTCCGGCCGCCCCCCCGCTTCCGCCCGAGCCAGCCGCACAGTCCTCCGCCGACTAAGGACATCCACCCACTCGATCAGCAGCCGCGAATAACGCCGGCAGTCCTGCAGGTCGAACCCGTCCTTCAACACCTCGAACAGGCGCGCCACCGTGAACCCGCCGTGCGGCCGAGTTGGCTCGCCGGCCAGCGCGCAGACCAGCGACAACGGGGATATCCGCGCCGCGAACGGCACGCTGATCACCAACCGTCCCGCCGGCTTGAGGACGCGATGCACTTCGCGGATCCACGTCGCCTGCTCCGCCACGTCGTCGGGAAGGACCAGCAGCACGGCAAGGTCGAACGTCTGGTCCTTCAACGGCAGCCGGCCGTCCTCGATCGCCACCACCCCGCGATCTCCGCAGAGATACCGAAGCGACTCCAAAGCCGGCCCCAACGGTTCGGCGCTGGTCCACTCGCCTCCGCGGGCCCGCAGGAGGGCGCTCACCCATCCCGCCTCCCCTCCAATGTCTAGGCCCCGCAGCCCCGTCGGATCGCCGATCATCATCTCCAACTGGCGCATCCGAAGCATCAGCCGCGCGGATCCTCGCGCGGCCGGCAGGAGGGCGGCGGGCGCGTATGGCATCCCCCCGCCGGTCTCGGACCGTCGTTCCATGGCCGGATACTTTATAGCGCGCCCGGGGAATGCGATGCGAACCCCTGCCCGGCCGTCGCCCTTGTTGCCCCGGGCGATCGGTGTCCGGCAACGGCCGCTCGCCAAATACATCGCCCCCCCCAATCGCGTCCGGAGCACGGCAGCTCTCCGGAACCCCGTTCTTTGACTCCGGCCGGCACCGCCGTATGGTATGGTCTTCTTGGACGACGCCGATGGACACCGAACCGCCAGCGCCGGCCGTTTCGGCCGAGGATGCGGACCTCACCGCCCGCATCTGGGAGGCCCTTGCGAAGGTTCACGACCCGGAGTTGCACGCCGACGTCGTCAACCTCGGTCTGGTGTACGGTGTCGAGGTGCGCGAGGGGGCGGCGAAGGTGCGCCTGACGTTCACCTCGCCCGGATGCCCCTACGGCCCCTACCTCGCCCATCTCGTGCGCGAGGCGGTCCGTGCCGTCCCCGGCGTGGTCTCGGCCGACCTCGACCTGGTCTTCGACCCGCCCTGGCATCCGGCGCTGATGAGCGAGGAACTTCGGCTGGAGCTGGGATTCGACCTATAAGGACGCGATGACGAACGCGCCGCAACCGCTGCTGCAGATCGAGGGCCTCCGAGCCGGGGTCGGGGGCCGGGAGATCTTGCGTGGACTCGATCTCGAGATCGCGGCCGGCGAGATCCACGCCCTGATGGGGCCCAACGGGTCGGGCAAGAGCACGCTGTCGAACGTGCTAATGGGCCATCCCGACTACGAAGTCGGCGCCGGCCGGGTCCGGCTGGCCGGCGAGGACCTGCTGGAGCTGTCGCCGGAGGAGCGGGCGCGACGGGGGCTCTTCCTGGCGTTTCAGTATCCGGTGGCGATCCCCGGCGTCAGCGTCGTCCAGTTCCTGAAGGCCGCCGTCGAAGCGGTGCGGGGGCGGGAGAGCGTGCGGGCAGCCGCCTTTCTCCGGGAACTGCGCGAGACCGCCGCGTTCCTGGAGATCGGCGAGATCTTCCTCAACCGGCCGATCAACGAGGGATTCTCCGGCGGCGAGAAGAAGCGGATGGAGATCCTCCAGATGCTGATGCTGCGCCCGCGAATGGTCGTCCTCGACGAGACGGACTCGGGGTTGGACATCGACGCGCTAAAGGTTGTCGCCCGCGGCGTGCAGCGCATCGCCGGCCCGTCGGCCGGCGTGCTGGTGATCACCCATTACGAGCGCATCCTCAACCACATCCCGCCGCACCGCGTCCACATCCTGCTGGAGGGTCGCATCGCGCGGTCGGGGGGCCCGGAGCTGGTGGCCGAGCTCGAGCGGCGCGGGTACGACTGGCTACGCGAGCCGTCGGCGGCCCCGTCGGGCTGATCGGAGGCCGCGCCATGCCCGAGCTGCCATCCGACAACAAGCTGATCCGGGACTACGCCCACGGCTTTGTGACGCCGGTCGAGGAGGAGGTCGTCCCCCCCGGCCTCAACGAGGACATCATCCGATTGATCTCGCGAAAGAAGGAGGAGCCGGACTGGCTGCTCGAGTTTCGCCTGCGCGCCTTCCGCGCGTGGCAGCGCAAGACCGAGCCGCGCTGGGCCCTGGTCACCTACCCGCCGATCGACTACCAAGCCATCCGCTACTACGCCGCCCCGCGATCCCTCTCCGCCGGCCAGGCGGTCGACCCCGAGATCGCCCGCACCTTCGAACGGCTCGGCATCCCCCTCGACGAGCGCCGCCGCCTCGAGGGCGTCGCGGTGGATGCGGTCTTCGACAGCGTCTCGGTCGCGACCACCCACCAGAAGATCCTCGAGGAGCACGGCATCGTCTTCTGTTCCTTCTCCGAGGCCGTGCGGCGCGTTCCCGACCTCGTGCGGCAGTACCTCGGGTCCGTCGTGCCCCCCGGCGACAACTTCTTCGCCGCGCTCAACTCGGCCGTCTTCAGCGACGGGTCGTTTTGCTACATCCCCGCCGGCGTCCGCTGCCCGCTGGAGCTCTCCACCTACTTCCGCATCAACGCCGCCGGCACCGGCCAGTTCGAGCGCACGCTCTTGATCGCCGACCGCGACAGCCACGTCTCCTACCTCGAGGGCTGCACCGCCCCGATCCGCGACGAGAACCAGCTCCACGCCGCCGTGGTCGAGCTGGTCGCCCTGGAGGGCGCGACGATCAAGTACTCGACCGTGCAGAACTGGTATCCCGGCGACGAGCAGGGCCGCGGCGGCATCTACAACTTCGTCACCAAGCGCGGCGACTGCCGCGGCGCGCGGTCCCGAATCTCCTGGACGCAAGTCGAGGTCGGGTCGGCGATCACCTGGAAATACCCCTCCTGCCTCCTGCGCGGCGACGACAGCGTCGGCGAGTTTTATTCGGTCGCGTTCACGAACCGGAAAATGCAGGCCGACACCGGCACCAAAATGATCCACGTCGGCCGCCGCACTCGCAGCACGATCGTCTCGAAGGGCATCTCCGCCGGCGAGTCGGTGAACACCTACCGCGGCCTGGTCCAGATTCATCCCGCCGCCGAGCGCGCCCGCAACCACTCCCAGTGCGACAGCCTGCTGATCGGCGACCGCTGCACCGCCAACACCTTTCCCGTCGTCGAGTCGGACAATCCCACCGCCGTGCTCGAACACGAAGCAACCACCTCCCGCATCAGCGAGGATCAGCTCTTCTACCTGCAAAGCCGCGGCGTGGATCCCGAGACCGCCCGCTCGCTGATCGTCAACGGCTTTTGCCGAGAGGTCTTCAAGCAACTGCCGATGGAGTTCGCCGTCGAGGCCGTGAAGCTGCTGGAGATCAAAATGGAGGGGAGCATCGGATGACCCCGCTGGCCCCGACACGCCCGCGGGGCCGCACGCGGTGTCCGGAGTTTGGAACACCGGCAGGCCGCCGTGTCCAAGGCTTGGAACACCGTGTCTGAGGCCCCGGCCATCCCCCTGCCCCCGGGCACCGCGAACGAGCCGCCGGCGCTGTCCGCGCGCCGTTCCGAAGCCGCGCGGCGCGCGGCGGACCTCCCCCCGCCCGCGCCGCACGACGAGGAGTGGCGGCGAACGGATCCGGCCCGTTTTCCTCTCGACGCTTGGCCGCCCGTACACCTCGAGCCCCGTCCGCCGAGGCCAGCCGACGCGGACCCGCTCGACGAGTTTTTCGACGTTGTGATCGAGATGGACGGCTCCGGCTGGTCGGTGCGCGACCGCGGCGGAGTGACGCAGAGCGGCCGGATCGCCGTCCTGTCGCTGGCGGAGGCCGCGGAGCGACACCCGGACGCCGTCGAGACGCTTTGGACGCTCGAGCCCGCCGTCCGGCCGCGCGACCGGCACGAGTGGGCGGCGATGGCGGCGGCGGCTGGCGTCTTTATCCGTGTGGAACCGGGCGCCGAGTTCGCTCGGGGGGTGCTCGTCCGCGTGCGGCAGCCGGCGGGTCGGTGGTTCTGTCCGCTGACGATGCTCGATGTCAGCGAGCGCTCGACGCTTCACGTGGTCTCGGCGATCCTCTCGGAGCCCGGCGACGGGCTCGCGGCGGAGACCGTGCGGTACCGGGTCGGGGCCGGCGGACGCCTCCGGCTGGCGCGGCTCCAGTTGTGCGCCGGCGGGCCGTCGCAAATGGAGTTCGTGCACGGCCGGCTGTCGGAGGATGCGCAGCTCGACGCGGTCAGCGTGCACCTCGGTGGGGCGGCCGTCCGCAGCCGCGTCGGCGCCGAGGCGGCTGGCCGCGGCGCAGGCGTGCGCATCGGCGGCCTGCTGCTGGCCGCCGGCACCGAGCAGGCGGACCAGCAGACCGTGCAGATCCACTCGGCGCCGGACACCACCAGCGACCTGCTGTTCAAGGCGGCGGTGCGCGACCGCGCCCGCTCCGTCTACCGCGGGCTGATCGCCGCCCATCGCGGGGCGGTTCGCATCGCCGCCTACCAGAAGAACCAGAACCTCATCCTCAACGAGGGGGCCCGAGTCGACTCGCTGCCGGGCCTGCGCATCGACGCCGACGACCTCACCTGCACGCACGGCGCAACAATCGGCAGCCTCGACCCCGACGAGCTGTTCTACCTCCGTTCCCGCGGTCTGCCAGAGTCCGTGGCGCGGCGCCTGATCCTCGAGGGATTCTTCGAGGAGATCGTCTCGCGCCTGGCCATGCCGGCGCTGCGCGACGTCGTGCGGCGACACCTGGCGGAACGCATGGACGCACCCGCCTGACCGCCCCGCGCCCCTCCGATACGCTCAGGCCACGTCCGCGACGGGCACGGCCGGTTCGCGCGCCGGCGACGGCGCGGCCAGCAGGCGGGCGGCCACCTCGGCGGCCCTTCGACCCGAAAACAGCATGCCCGCGAACGTCGGGCCCATCCTGGGTAGACCGTGCACCGTGGCCACGGCCATGCCCGCCACGATCAGGCCCGGAACCACCTCGCCCGTCCGCTCCACCACCGCGCTCTCCGACGCCTCGACGTCCATCGCACCGCATTCCCCGGCCATGGCCAGGCGGCCGCGCCGCGCCAGGCTCGCGCACACACGCGCGTCGTGGCCCGTGGCGTCCACGACGACCCGCGCCTCCAGCGCGATCGGGTCCACGCAGGTGATCTGACGGGGCAGCGCCGCCACGGGGGACCAGTTGATCACCACCCCCTCCACCCGTCCGTTGCGCAGGACCACGTCCTCGAACCGCGTCATGTTCAGCACGCGGGCGCCGGCGTCGCAGGCCGCGGCGATGAGCCGAGCACAGGCATGGGGGCCGTCCGCCACCGCCAGTCCTTCGCGGGCAAACCGGTACGGGATGCCCAGCTCGTCCAGCAGCTCGTGGGCGGGTGCTCGGAAAGTCAGCGGGTTCATCAGGTAGCCGCCGATCCAGAAGCCCCCGCCGACGTAGTTGTTGTTCTCGACGATCAGCGTCCGCCAACCCCGGGCGGCCAGGTCGCGGGCAGCCATCAGCCCGCTGGGCCCCCCGCCGACGATCACGACGTCGGTGGACAGGTATTGGTCTAGGAGTTCATGGAATCCCCGCGCAATGGCGCGGCTGATCTCCACCTCGGGTACGGGCGCGAACTTCACGGTTGCTTCCTCTTCGGTTGCGCCGGCGGGGGGGATGACCCGGAGATCCCGCGCGCTCCCGCGCGCGTCCTCCGCCCGACTCCCTTCGCTGGCATGACCCAGATCAGGTTCCAAGGGTCTCCCGCATTCACGGGACTCTCAGGCCGTCTCGCGGCCTCCCCTGCGATGGTCACCGCATCTAATCTACCGCGGCGGCGTTTGTTTTCAAGGAAGGGGACCGCCGGATCGGCAGGGTCGCCAGACCGGCACCGACCGGTTATGCTCCGCGGCATGAGCGGTTCCGAGGCCCGGCGGCGGGCGCGCTTGCACGGCACCACTGTCGGACGCGTGCGCGACGATGTCCTGGCCTACACGGCCGGGGACGATTTGCGGCTCGACGTCGAGCTGGTCGAGTACGACTGCCTTGGCACGGCCGCCCACGTCACGATGCTGGCGGCGGCGCGCACCCGGCCGCCGCTGCTGGGCCGGCGCGAGGCCCGCCGCGTGGTCCGCGAACTCGGGCAGATGGCCGTCGAGGCCCGGCGCGGCCGGTTCGCCCTTCGGCCGGAGGACCAGGACTGCCATCTGGCGATCGAGCGAATCCTCACCGAGCGGCTCGGAGACACCGGCCGCCGCATTCACCTGGGTCGCAGCCGCAACGACCAGGTCGCCACCGCGCTGCGCCTGCACACCCGCGACCACCTGCTGGGCGCCGTCCAGGAGGCCGCCGCACTGGCCGAGGCGCTGCTGGATTTCGCCGGCCGGCACCTGCGCGTGCCGATGGCCGGCCGGACCCACCTGCAGCCGGCGATGCCCTCCTCCGTCGGCCTGTGGGCGGCCGCGTGGGCGGAGGACCTCGCGGACGACGCCGTGCTGATGCTCAACGTCGCCGACCTCGCCGACCAGTGTCCCCTCGGCTCCGCCGCCAGCTACGGTGTGCCGTTGCCCATCGACCGGGCCCTGACGGCGCGTCTGCTGGGGTTCTCGAGACCCACCCACACAGTCCTGTACGCCAACCATACCCGCGGCAAGGTCGAGGCCGCCGCTTTGCACGCCTGCGCGCAAACGATGGTCACGCTGTCGCGCATGGCGGAAGACCTGATCCTCTTTTCGATGCCGGAGTTCGGCTACTTCGTGCTGCCCGCAGGCTTTTGCACGGGCAGCAGCATCATGCCGCAGAAACGCAACCCCGACGTGCTGGAGCTGGTCCGCTCCCGCGCCGCGCGCGTGGCCGCCGACGCGGCCGTCACGCTGGAGATTCTCCGCGCGGCGCCGTCGGGGTACAACCGGGACCTTCAGGACACGAAGGAGCCGTACCTTCGCGGCATCGGCACGACCCGCGCGACGTTGCGCATCCTCGAGCCGTTCGTGCGCGGGTTGAACGTGCGGCCCGAACGTCTGGCCGCCGGCTTTCTGCCGGAGGTCTTCGCCGCCGATCGCGCCATTGAGCTGGCCTCCTCCGGCCTGCCCTTCCGCGACGCGTATCAGAAGGTCCGCGGGGAGCTTGATCATCTGACGCGCGAGGATCCCGCCGCGGCGATCGCCCGCAAGCGGCACCTCGGGGCACCCGCCGGCCTGGACCTGGCCCTCCTGCGCGGCCGCGCGGCGGCCGCGGCCAGGATGGCGGGGGAGAGCCGCGCCCGCCATCGGCGGGCCTTCACACGGCTGCTCGGCCGCCCCTGGCCGCCGGGACACTGAACGGGCACCGGAACGCTCCCCATGAATGCCGATCCCGAGGTTCCCTTCCCCGGCGCTGGCCCGCCCCCGCCCCTCACGCCATCACCTTTTCCGCCCGACCTGCCGCCTCCCGACGGCTTGAGCGCGTTAGTTTTCCCGGTGCAGGCATACGAACAACCTCCGCCGTTGCCGCCTCCGCCGCCGCCCATGCCATCTGGGGCTGTCAGACGACGGCGCGGCCGGGCAGTATGGCTGACAGTGCCGGTGGCCGGGGCGGTCGCCTTCTTGGCCACGGGGTGGCTCGTCGTGGAAATGCGCGAAGGTCCCTCCCTCTGGCCCGAACCCCGGCCGGGCGTGATCGTACTGCCGCGCTACGAACGTCCGACAGTGCGGCACCTGCACCCCGACAACGGCATGACCCACCTGTACGGCCTCGATGGCGTCGAACGTCCGGCCGAGGAGTTGCGTGCCGGTGCTCCGCCGGCAGACGTGTTCCGCCGCACCGCCGCCGCCCGCGAAGCCTGGCAGCGGGCCGCGGGTTCGCCGCGCGTTGCGTATCTGGAATCCCTGCCACCGGCGGACCTGAGCCGGTTTCTTGGAAACGTCATCGCGATGGCCAGCGTCGAGGCCGCGCGGGCCGGGCACCTGATCGATGCCGGCCAGATCGACGACGCTTTCGGCGTCGCCACCAACCTCCTGCGAAACGGCGCGATCCTTTCTGGCGGCGGACCGCTGGCGCAGGTGCTAGTGGGCTGGGACGTCACCGAGTCGGGTCTGCGCGTTCTCCGCCGTCTAACGCTGGCCGCATCCGACCCTGCGCAATGGGAGCAGCTCCTGTCAGCGGCGCAGGCTGCCCGACTCGATCCCTCCGACGCGCTGGAAGCCCTTCGGCGGGACGCGGCGGTCCTGATCGAATCGCCGCAGCCCATATATTCCTCGCTCTTCGTCCCTTCGCAGGGCCGCCGCGGCCGCCCCACAGCCGTCGGCGCGGTGGCGCGCCGACTTTTCCCGATACTCGGCAGTACGCCCGCAACCTCGCAACGCCACCTGTTCGCCGCGGCCACGCTGTGGATCGCCGCGGCTGATCCAGCGACGGCGGGCCCCGAGGCGGACGCCGCGCTCGAACGATTCATGGCGGAGTTGCGCGGGCCGCGCATCTGGCTCGACGATCCCCTCGCGGCCCTGTTGGCCCGGGCCTGCCTCGCCTCGCCCCGCGCATTGCGTGAACGGATGGAACGGGCCGCCGCGGTTGCGGCCGCCACGCGCGGGATGCTGCTGGTGCGCCGGTACGAGGCGGTTCACGGACATCCGCCCGCCTCCCTGGCCGAGGCCGGCATCGCCGCGTCGGATGCCGACCTGACCTTGACGATCCACGGCCGCGAGTGGCGGATCCGGGCCGGCGGCGTCGAGGTCGGCCCCGGCGAATTCGCCCCGTCGCCGCGGCGTTGACCCGTCGTAGCAGGCGCCTCTACGCAGCCGCGTCCGCGGGGTCCCCCGCGGTAGCCGGCACTGCGGCCATCGGACACGTCCTGAAGACGTTTCACTGAGGGGGCGACAAGGATGGCACCGCCCGCCCGCTCGCCGCTGGCGCCTCCGTTTGGTAAATTGCTCGAATACGTGGCCCTGCTCCTGCGGCTCCTCGCGGTATTCGGAGGAGTGGCCGCGCGCATGCCGAAGGCATGAAACAACATCGCCGGATGTGGATCGCGGCCGGCTGTCTGCCGGCCGCTGTCGCTTTGGCCTCGGACGGCTCCGCCCCGCTCGGCGAACCCGCCGGGATGACGCACCGGATGATGATGCTGGCCCTCCAGCTCGGCGTCCTGCTGTTCGTCGCCCGGCTCGGCAACAGCCTGTTCGAGCGCCTGAGGCTGCCCGGCGTGCTCGGCGAGATTGCCGGCGGCATGGCCTTCGGGCCGTTCGCGCTCGGCGGCGTCCCACTCCCCCGCCTCGGCTTCCCCCACGGCCTGTTTCCGGTCTACCACGACGCCGGCCCGGCCGGAACGCTGGTTTCTTTCCCCGTGTCGCCCGAGTTGTACGGCTTTTGCGCGGTCGCCTCGATCATCCTCCTGTTCCTGGTCGGCCTGGAAACGGACCTGGCGAAGTTCCTCCGCTATTCGTTGGCCGGCAGCCTGGTGGGCATCGGCGGGGTCGCCGTCTCGTTCGCCGTCGGCGCGGCCGTCGGGCTGGCTCTGCTGCCCCGGCCGGCTGGCGTGGAGCACTCGATTCTGTCGCCAGCTATCGTGTTTCTCGGCTTGCTCTCGACCGCCACCTCGGTGGGCATCACCGCCCGGATCCTTTCGGACAAGCGCAAGCTCGACTCCCCGGAGGGCGTGACGATCCTGGCCGGGGCGGTGATCGACGACGTGCTGGGTATCGTGTTGCTGGTGATCGGCCTGGGCGTGATCGCGGCACGCCGCGAAGGGGGAGGCGTTCACTGGGGAGAGATCGGACGCCTCGCGATCAAGACCGTCGGCGTCTGGCTCCTGGCCACCGTCACGGGTCTCCTCGCATCCCGGCGGATCAGCACGCTGTTGAAGCTTTTCCGCGACCGCATGTCGATCGCCGTGCTCGCCCTCGGTCTGGCGCTGATCCTCGCCGGCCTGTTCGAGGAGGCCCGGTTGGCGATGATCATCGGCGCCTACGTGATGGGCCTGTCGCTCTCCCGCAGCGACATCAGCCGGCTGGTCGCCGAGCGGCTCCATGCGGTCCACGCCTTTTTCGTGCCGATCTTTTTCGCGGTGATGGGGATGCTGGTGGACGTCTCGCAGCTCGCCTCTCCGGCCGTGTTGGCCTTCGGCGCCATTTACACGGTGTCGGCGATCGGGGCAAAAATCGTCGGCTGCGGCCTGCCACCGCTGTTGTCCGACTTCAACTGGATGGGCGCCCTCCGCATCGGCGTCGGCATGGTGCCGCGCGGCGAGGTCGCCCTGATCATCGCTGGCATCGGCCTGTCGGCCGGTATCCTGCCAGCGGACGTGTTCGGCGTCAGCGTCCTGATGACCTTCTGCACGACGATGATCGCCCCGCCGCTTCTGGTTGCGCTGTTCCGAAATCCACGACCAGGCGTGCGCCGTATCCCGGTCGCGGAAACCCTCGAACCGATCGTCTATGAGTTCCCCTCCGCCGACGCCGCGGAACTGATCGCCGTTCGTCTGCTGGAGGTCCTCGCCGGCGAGGGGTTCTTCACCCACGAACTCGACCCGGTCGGTCACATCTACCAGATCCGCAAGGACGACGTCGTGTTCGGGTTCCGACAGGAGGGAACGCGCCTGGTCTTCGAGTGTCATCCGGCAGAGGCCGTGCTGATCGGGACCGCGATGACGGAGGTCGTCGCCGATTTCGAGCGGCTGGTGGGCGAGCTGCGCCGGCCGCTCGACCGCGGCCGGCTGCCGGACCACGTCGCCGCTCTCCCGGCCGCCGTCCACCGCGGCGTGGAAATCGTCCCTCACCTGCGTTACGCGTCTCTCCTGCCCGCACTGCGCGGCGACTCAAAAGCCGCCGTGATCGACGAACTGCTTGACGCCCTCCGCCGAGCTGGCGCGATCAATTACATCGAGCCGGCTCGGGCCGCCATCTGGGAGCGCGAGCATCTCCAGTCCACCGGCCTCCAGCATGGCTTGGCCATGCCGCACGGCCGCACCGCCCTCGTGCGCGAACTCGTCTGTGCCGTGGGTCTGAAACGCAAGGGCGTGCCGTTCGATTCGATCGACGGCGAACCGGCGCGGATCGTCGTGCTGACCCTCTGCCCGCAAACCGCCGGCTCGCCGTACGTCGAGTTTCTCGCGGCAGTAAGCCGTCGGCTGCACGCCTTCGGACGCCTGTCGTTGCTGGCGTGCGAGACGCCCGCGCAGATGCTCGACTGGTTTGGATTCCCCCCTTCCGGCGACGCGGCCGAACCGGGTGCGCTCGGCCGGTTGCTCCGCCGGCTCGGCCTGCGCGCGGTCGCCGGTCCTCGGACGCCCGACGGCATCGTCCCCCGGATCGGCGCGCGCGACGTGCGGGGTGTCCTCGACGCGTTGATCCGCGCCGCCCGGGCGCTGCGGCCGGCCTTGGACGCCGACTCCGCCCTCGCCGCGGTGTGGGAGCGCGAACTCGAGTGCCCTTCCGGGCTCGAGCGAGGCATTGCCCTGCCCCACGCGCGCGCGCCGGGACTGGAGCGTCCCCTCTACCTTCTCGGGCTGGTCCCCGGTGGCGCCGACTTCAAATGCGCCGATGGATCCGCCGCCCGCGTGGCCCTGTTGTGCCTTTACCCGCCGGCCTTCCCGGGGCCGATGCTTCGCGAAACCGCCGACCTGATCGCCCGTATCGAGGCCGCAGGCGCCGAGGCCCTGTCCGTCCTTGACGAGACGAGCGCGGCCCGGGCGCTGGCCATCGACAACCGTCGTTGAGCGGAGCACTGCAGTGTCAATCGAAAGTCTATCGACCCGCATCGGCGGCGCTGCCCGTCGCTGCACGGCGGCGTCACGGAGCGGCCCACGTCCGATGACCGTCGGGTGACGGCGGGCAGGAACTGATGGTCGTGGAGATCCTGACCTCCATGCTCCGCTTCGGCATGGTTCTCCAGGGCGGCTATGCGACCGCGCTGCAGGAGGCGACCGCGCCGTCGAAGAACGAGGGCATCGCCCCCGAGGACGTCGCCTCGGACACGTCGCGCAAGCTCGGCTCCCGCATGGCGGTTGCGGCGTTGAAAGCGCCGGACTGACGTCGGCATCCTCACCGCGTTTCCTAAACCCGCCCCGTCTTGCACGAGTGCCCCGACGACCTGCCCCGGACCCAGGCACGGGCGGCGTGTTCTTCCGCCTCGCGGCAAGGCCCCCCTCCATCGCCGCCCGACGCGGGATTGTCCGAACACGGCCACGGCGCCAGAATGTATGCGCACCGTAATGACGGCGGGCACTCCAGCGTGGCTGCGGGCCACGGCCAAGGTGTGCGCCATCTGCCCCTTGTGTCGGGCGGCCCGGCGGCGTCCGAGCGGTCGTGCCGCGCGGTTCGTCCGCGCAGTGGAGCGCCGCTAGTGCCCTTTTTGCCGGGCCTGCGAGCGCGTGCATGGTCGTCCGGCCCGCGAACCCCCGTACGGTTGACGGCGGCCGCGCGGGTCGCGGACGGGCGACGCCGACCGGCGCGGCGTCGACGACGGGACGCACGACCGAGGCCACCTCCAGCGGATGGCGCGCGGGCGGCGGCGGGAGTACAGTGCATTGCGGTGGCGCACGCCGCCCCAAGGAGGAAGCGCGATGTTGCGGAGCACGGGCTGGGCGGCTGGTGCGCTGATCGCAGCGGCTGTGGCGCAGGCGGAGATGTCCCGCCCCCACATCGTACTGCTGATGGCTGACGACTTGGGTTGGGGGCAGACCGGTTACCGCGGCCATCCCGTTCTCAAGACCCCGCACCTCGACGCGATGGCGGCGGCCGGACTCCGCTTCGAGCGGTTTTACGCCGGCGGGCCGGTCTGTTCGCCGACGCGGGCGACCGTCCTGACCGGCCGTTCGCACGACCGCTGCGGCACACTCAGCCATGGGTATGCGCTGCGCCGCCAGGAGAAGACCATGGCCCAAGCCCTCGCCGCCGCGGGGTACCTGACCGCCCATTTCGGCAAACGGCACCTCAATGGGCTCGCGGGCCCCGGCGTCCCTGTGCTGGCCAATGACGAGTACCGCCCCGGCGCGTTTGGCTTTCAGGAGTGGATGTCGGCGTCAAACTACTTCGATCGCGATCCCCTCCTTGGCCGTCGCGGCCGGATCGAGCAATTCCGGGGCGATTCCTCCGATGTCGTCGCGGCCGAGGCGATCCGGCGGGAGAACACGGCCGGGGACCGGCCGATGTTCGTGGTGGTGTGGTTCGGTTCGCCGCATGGGCCGTGGAAGGCGGCGGAGGAGGACCGGGCGCCGTTCCTGCCGCTGGGCGGTAATTCGGTGGACCACCGCGGCGAGATCGTCGCGCTCGACCGCGCGGTCGGCGCCGTGCGGGCGACGCTGCGGGAGCTGGGGCTGGCGGACCACACGCTGACGGTCTTCTGCTACGACAACGGTGGGCTGCCGAACATCCGGCCGGACACCGTAGGCGGCCTGCGCGGGCACAAGGGCTCGCTGTACGAAGGTGGCATCCGGGTGCCCGGCATCATCGAATGGCCGTCCGTCATCCGGCCCCGCGCGACGACGTATCCGACCTGCACGATGGACCTGTTCCCGACGGTCGCCGACCTTCTCGGCCTGCCGCCGGACGTGTTCGTGCGGCCGGCCGGCGGCATCAGCCTGCGGCCGCTGTTCGAAGGCGAGCCCGGGCCGCGGCCCCGACCGATCCCGTTCCGGTTCGGGCGGCAGGCGGCATGGGTGGGCAATCGCTGGAAGCTGGTCCTGCCGCGGTACCCTGAGGGGCCGGCGGAGCTGTACGACTTGGAGAACGACCCCGCGGAACGTCACGACGTCAGCCGGGAACGTCCGGAGGCGGGGGAGCGGATGAAGGTCGAACTTCTGCGGTGGCTGGCCAGCGTGGAGGCCAGCATCGCCGGGCGGGATGATCCCGAGGGCCGGCTGACGACGCCCGATCCCCTGCGGACGCCCTGGAAGGATTCGCCGCTCTACCAGCCGCACCTCGACGAGTGGCGCCAGCGGTGGGAGTACCGTCGGCTTCTGGCCGAGGCCGCGCCGGCGGCGCATGGAGGAGAGCGGTGTTGAACGCCCGCCGTGCGGTGTTCGCCGCCCTGCTCGCGGTGCTGGCCGCGCCGGGCCTGCGCGCGTCGCCGAAGCGGCCGAACGTGCTGATCGTGATCGCCGACGACTGCACCTGCGCCGACCTGCCGGACTACGGCGGAACGAACATCCGTACGCCCGCGATCTCGAGGCTGGCACGGGAGGGACCGCTCTTCGAGCGCGCGTACGCCAGCACGGCCATGTGCCAGCCCTGCCGCGCGGAGCTCTACACGGATCTCTTCCCCCTCCGGAACGGCTGCGCGTGGAATCGCGCGCCCTCCCGGCCTGGCGTGCGGAGCCTGCCCCATCACCCGGGCGTTCTCGGCTACCGCGTCGGGCTGGCCGGCAAGGTGCATGTCGCTCCGCGGTCGGTCTTCCCATTCGAGGAGGTCGCCGGGTGGGAGTCGAACTGCACCCGCGAGCCGACGCGGCCCCACGATTTGGGCCACGCGCAGGCGTTCATGACCCGCGACGCTCCGCAGCCCTTCTGCCTCGTCGTCGCGCTTGTCGTGCCGCACGTACCATGGGTCATGGGGGGCGCTTCCACCCTGCGCCCCGCGCAGCGCCGGCTTCCGCCGACGCTGGCCGACACGCCAACGACGCGTGAGGACTACGCGCGCTACCTCGTTGAGATCGCGTACATGGACGCGCAAGCGGGCGCACTGCTCGATCTGCTCGACGAAGCCGGCCTGGCGGCGAGCACGTTGACGATCTTTATTTCCGAGCAGGGCTCCCAGTTTCCCGGGCACATGCGGACATGCCGGGAGGCCGGTGCGCGCACCGCGTCGATCGTCCGCTGGCCGGACCGCGTGCCGGCCGGACGCCGAACGCGCGCGCTGGTGCAGTACGTCGACGTCCTCCCGACGCTCGTCGAACTGGCTGGCGGTGACCCCGAGGCGGCTCGGCCCCCGCTGGACGGCCGGAGCTTCGCCGCCGTCCTGCGTGGCGAGCGCGATGCGCACCGCAACTTCGCCTATGGCCTGCACCACAACGTTCCCGAAGGGCCGCCCTATCCAATTCCCACCGTCACCGACGGCGAATGGCGGTACGTCCGGAACCTAACGCCCGAACGTCTCTCCATCGAAAAGCACACGATGGGCCTCCTCGGCGGTTCGGCGCCGCACAACGCGTACTGGCCCTCGTGGATGGCGCATTCGCGGAACCGCCCGGAGGTGCTTCACCTGGTCGAACGGCACATGCGCCGGCCGGCCGAGGAGCTGTACCACGTCGCCGGCGATCCGTGGAACCTCGACAATCGCGCCGGCGACCCCTGCTGCGCCGCCATCCACGCGCGGCTGGCCGCCGAACTCGACCGTTGGATGGCCACGCAGCGGGATCCCGGCGCCGCGATGGACCGGCTGGAGGTCCTCCAGGAGGTGCGGCGCGCCGGCCGGGATCCGGAGCATCGGCGGTGAACACGCTCGGGCGCCGCCTCGTCCGATGCGCCGTCCTCGCGCTCGCCACCGCCACGGCCGCCGCCGCGCCGCCTCGGCCGCACATCCTGTTGATCCTGGTGGACGACCTCAAGCCCGCCCTCGGCTGCTACGGCGACCCCGCCGCCGTCACGCCGAACATGGATCGCCTTGCGTCTCAGGGAATGCGCTTTGAGCCGGCCTTCTGCCGCCAGGCCGTCTGCGCTCCCTCGAGATTCCACCGGATGCTCGGCGCCTACTCCACAACCACCGGCCTCTACGGCCTCGGCGACGCCGACGGACGCATCGCCGACGAGGCCACCCGCCGGATCGAGGCGGCCGCCGAGCGCGCCCGCCGTGACGGAACGCCTGCCTTCCTCGCGATCGGATTCGTCCGTCCCCATCTCCCCTTCTCCGTCCCGCAGCGCTACTGGGACCCCGTGGACCCTGCCCGCCTGCCCCGTCCGTCCCTCCGCACCCTTCTCCGCGGGGCGCCGGCCATCGCGGGAAAGAAGGGCGGCGATATCGCCAACTACGAGCCCGTCGGCCCCAACGGCACCATCGCGCCCAAGGTGGAGCGGCCGCTGATTCACGGTTACTACGCGGCCGTCGCCTACGTGGACGCCCAGATCGGCAGGATCCTCGACGCGCTCGAGCGCGCGGGTTTGGCCCCCAACACCATCGTGGTGTCGTGGGGCGACAACGGCTTCCACCTCGGCGATCACGGCCTGCGGACCAAGCACACCAACTACGAGCAAGCCACGCGCATCCCGCTGATCATCGCCGGCCCCGGTGTGGGTTCACCCGGCTCCGCCACCCGCCAGCCGGCCGGCCGCGTTGACATCTTTCCGACCCTCTGCGACCTGGCGGGCCTTCCGCCGCCGCGGGGGCCGCCCGCCCCCGACGGCCTCAGCCTGCTCCCCGTGCTGCGCGATCCGGGCGTCCGCGTGCGCGACCACGTTCTCCACGTTTATTCGCGCGGAAAAATCCTCGGCCGCGCCGTGCGCACCGAACGGTACCGGCTCGTCGAGTGGATGCGGTTCGGCGACGACGATGCCTGCGCCGAAATCGGGCTGTACGATTACGAGGCCGATCCGCAGGAAACCGTGAACCTGGCCGCCGAACGGCCCGAGCTCGTCGCGCGCCTTCGCGCCATCCTCGCCGCCGCCCCCGTGCGCGTTCCGCCATGAGCCCCGGCACCTCACCGCCCGCGCCGCACCGACCGTCGCGCCGCGCCGTGCTCGCGCGGATTGCCCTGGTCGCGGCCTCCCCCCTCCGCGCCCGGGCCATGAATTGGGACGCGATCGGCGGCTGGTTCGCCGACTGGGCCGACCGCCTTGACCGCTTCGCCGAATCGGCGCAGCTCGAATGGACCGAACAGATCGCGTCGGACCTGCGCGATCATGCGATCGAGCTGCTACGCGCGGCGGACGAGGCGCTGCAGGGAATGTCCGAGGAGGAGATGGCCGAGCTGGAGCCGTGGCTTCGTCTGGCGCTGGAGCGCGCTTCGGCGGTTCCGGAGCTGGCGCCGTACGCTTCGTGGCTCCGCGCGCGCCTAGACTACTTCTCGGTGGCCCGCCGCGTGTCCGCCGCCGTACCGGTCACGCCGACGCCCGCCCCACCGCGCCCGCCATGCGCTGGGTCGGCCCGTTGGCGCTGTGGGCTGTCGTGTGTGGACGGCTCGGATACGCGCTGTGGCAGGCCGAGGCTTTCTCCGGGCGACCGCTCCACGAGTGGGCACGGCTCGACGGCGTGT